>DASXIE010000038.1:0-1624 GCA_036498165.1 Caulobacteraceae bacterium | reverse complement strand
TGGGCGAGGTAGCGATTGCCGCCGAGGGCCTTGAACGCGTGGGCGGTGAAGACGGCGCGGGGAAACTTCGCGGCGGCCAGGAAGGCCGGGGTGGGTATGGCCTGGTCGCGGTCGGCGTCGCCGGTGGCCGCCGAGGCGACGTCTATGGTCGCGGTCACCGAGGAGGCGGCGAGGTCGGCCGGGTCGAAGCGGATGTCGGCGCTCCACCGCGAAAAGGACCCGGAGAAGGCGTCGCCGTTGAAGCTGGAGGAGAAGCGCACCTGGGACGCGGCGCGGTCGACCACCCACACCGGCGGCGGGACGGCCAGGGCCGGCCCGGCGACGAGGACGGCGGCGAGGGCGAGGGCCTTCATGCCGGTCGCCCGATGAACGGGAACATCCGCCAGAACACCTCGTCGCGCAGCAGGAAGAGGTGACGCAGGGCCGCGACGACGTGCAACGCCAGCAGGCCGTAGGCGAGCCACGCGCCGTACGAGTGCAGGTTGGAGAAGAACTCATGGGTCTGGTGCATCTGAGCCTTCGGCAGGGTCGTCAGGGGGCCGATCGCCGGCCAGTTGAAGAGGCCGAAGAAGCTGATCGGGAACGTGTTGATGGTCTTGCTGGCGCTGACCATGGCCCATCCAGTCAGCGGCATGCCGATCATCACCACGTAGAAGAGAACATAGACGCTGTTGGCGGCCAGCCGCTCCCAACCGATCACGCTGGCCGGCAGGGGCGGCGGCGGCGAAATGAACCGCCATGCCAGGCGGGCGAGGGAGAGGATAAGGATGGTGATGCCGATCGGCTTGTGGATCGCCAGGAGCTTCGCCTTCTCCAGCCCATGCATCTCCGGGGTGAGGCCCAGCGGCATGCCGTTGAACCACCAGGCCAGGCCGATGTTGACGAGGATCAGAATGGCGATCAGCCAGTGCAGGCTCATGGCCACGGCGTTGTAGCGGCGAGCGTCGGCCATGAAGCATCTCCGTGGGGGTCCAGGCTCGACCATACATCGACCGCCGCGCCTTTGGGGAGGGGCGGCAGTGGGAGTCGACCTCGAGACGATTTGCTCTAAATAGCCCAGCCGCCTCTCCTGGGACCCCCGCCATGACCTATAAAGCGCCGGTTCGCGATCTTCTCTTCGCCCTCGACGAAGGGGCCGATTTCGCCAGCTTGGGCAAGCTCTTCCCGGGCGTGGATCGGGAAACGGCGAGCGCTGTGCTGGAGGCGGCCGGGTCTTTCGCGGGCGAGGTGCTCGCCCCCTTGAACGCCGCCGGCGACAAGGCCGGGGCGAGCTACGAAAACGGCCAGGTGCGGGCCGCGCCGGGCTTCGCCAAGGCCTATCAGGAATTCGCCCGCGGCGGCTGGAACGGCCTTTCCGCCGATCCGGACTTCGGCGGCCAGGGCCTGCCCAAGGTGCTGGAGCTGGCGGTGTTCGAGATGATCAACGCGGCCAACATGGCCTTCGCCCTCTGCCCCACCCTGACGCAGGCGGCCATCGAGGCGCTGAGCCTGCACGGCACCGACCGCCAGAAGGCTCTCTACCTGCCGCGCCTGATCTCCGGCGAGTGGACCGGGACCATGAACCTCACCGAGCCCCAGGCGGGCTCCGATCTCGGGGCGCTGACCACCCGGGCCGACCCCGACG
>DASXIE010000037.1:0-2488 GCA_036498165.1 Caulobacteraceae bacterium | reverse complement strand
AGGGGTGGAGGG
Organism: Caulobacteraceae bacterium; assembly: GCA_036498165.1. Lineage (GTDB taxonomy): Bacteria > Pseudomonadota > Alphaproteobacteria > Caulobacterales > Caulobacteraceae > Acaudatibacter. The sequence goes on along the minus strand of DASXIE010000037.1, from coordinate 2,476 downwards.
GGTGCAGGTGCAAGGGCGCGGTCTCCTCTCCTCCCCTTCTGGTGGAGGGGGCGTTCGTGCAAGGGCGCCGGCGCACGTCCCTACGACCCTCCTCCCCGGCTTCGCCGGTACTCCCCCCGGAGGGGGGAGAGACGTCAGCACCTGATCGCCGAGACGTGGCGCGCCGCGGCGTAGTCGAGGATGCGCGAATCTCGGGTGACGATCGGCATGGCGAGGCCGCGGGCGGTGGCCAGGAGCAGCCGATCGGCGGGATCGCCGTGAAGGGGTTCGGGCAGAGCCGACGCGGCGATGGCGATCTCGGCGGTCAGGGCGGCCGGGCGGATTCCCGGCCCGGCCATGAAGCGGGCGAACCACGTGGCCGGGTCGGGGACGAAGCGGACCGTGCGATCGCCGCGGGGCCGGGCGAGCATGCCGATCTCCCAGGCCGAAACCGGCGAGACGAACACGCCGTCGGCGAGGGCGGCGGCCATGATCTTGTCCAGAGCCCCGTCACGGAGCGGATCGCCGTTGGCGAGCCAGATCACCGCGCAAGTGTCGAGAAGAACGGCCGGAGCGCTCACCCGTGAAGCTGGCCGCGCTCGGCCGCGATCGGCTCATCCAGGACCGGGGCGGTGAAATCGAAATCCGCCGGCGCGACGACATCGCCGCGCAGAAGCCCGTGGATCTGGCGGGCGGCGACCTCGTCGCCCTCCGGCGGGGTGAGCAGGGCGACTACCTTGCCGCGCTTGGTGATCGTCACCCGGCTGAGCTTGCGGGCGGCGAGGCGGTCGAGGATGTCCAGGCACTTGGCCTTGAACTCGGTGGCGGTAAAGGTCTGGGCGGTCGGCATCTGGTCACCTGAAAATGACTGGTCATATGTATATGACCGTAAGTAGTGGCGGACAAGGGGGGCGCTGTTTCAGTTCCCGTCGTCCCTGCGCCCAACAAAGATGCGTCATCCCGGCCGCAGCGCCGCAGGCGCGGAGAGCCGGGACCCAGGGGCGGCTTGCGCACGCGCTTGATCCCCTGGGTCCCGCATCTTCGGAGCGCTGGCGCGCTCCTTCGTGCGGGATGACGCAAAATATAGTGATGGGCGGGCGTAGGCGATCCCCCCGCAGGGGGGAGAGAGTCATTTGCGGCGGGTTTTGGCCAGGGCGATGGCGGCGGCGAGGTCGGACTGGAGGTAGGGCTTGGAGAGGCGAATGGAGGTCGTGTTGGTTCCGGCCGGCAATTCGGCGTAGCCGGTGGCGAGGATCACCGGCATGCCGGGATACCGCTCGGCGATCGTCTCGGCGAGCTGCAGGCCGTTGACCTTGGGCATGGCGTAGTCGGTCACCACCAGATCCACCGATTCGCGGCCCAGCACCTCGAGGGCCTCGTCGGCCGAGAGGGCGGTGAGGGCGCGGTGGCCGAGATCCTCGAGCATGAAGGCGGCGTTGATGAGGACGAGGCTGTCGTCGTCGACGGCGAGGGCGACGAGCGGGCGTGACGTGCGGATCGCCTTGGCCATCGCCTCCGGCGCGCCGTCCACCGTCTCGGCGCCGGCCTGGGGCAGCCACAGTTCGACGCTCGTCCCCTCGCCGGGCCGGCTGTGAATGACGAGGCGTCCGCCCGACTGTTCGGCCAGGCCGTGGGCCATGGAGAGGCCAAGGCCGGTTCCCTTGCCGACTCCCTTGGTGGTGAAGAAGGGCTCGGTGGCGCGGGCGAGCGTCGCGGCGTCCATGCCCTCGCCGGTGTCGGTGACGGCGATGCGGATGAAGCCGCCGGGGCCGGCGGCCGGGTCGGGCCCGGCGGCCTCGCGGCTCACCTCGATGGTGATCGCCCCGCCGTCGGGCATGGCGTCGCGGGCGTTGATGGCGAGATTGACGAGGGCCGTTTCGAGCTGGTTGGGATCGGCCATGATGGGGACGAGATCGGGGCCAAGGCGCGTCTCGATGCGCACCGTGGGGCCCAGGGAGCGTTCGAGCAGGCCGGTCAGGCCGGCGATGAGGGCCGGCGCGTCCACGGCCCGAAGCTCCAGGGTCTGCTTGCGGGCGAAGGCCAGCATCCGCTGGGTGAGCGCCGCGCCGCGCTGGGCGCCCAGCATGGCGTTGTCCAACAGGGGCGTGACCCGCTGGTCGTCGGGCAGGCGCTTGCGGGCGAGCTCCAGGCTGCCGATGATGGCCATCAAGAGGTTGTTGAAGTCGTGGGCCACGCCGCCGGTGAGCTGGCCGATGGCGTCGAGCTTCTGGGACTGGAAGAGGGCCAGGCGGGTCTGCTCGAGGGCCTCCTGGGCCTCCCTGCGCTCGGTGATGTCCTGGGTGACCTTGGCGAAGCCGATGAGCTCGCCGTCGTCGTCGCGGATCGGATCGATGACGACGTGGGCCCAGAAGCGGGTCCCGTCCTTGCGCACCCGCCAGCCTTCCTTCTCGAAGCGGCCCTCGCAGCGGGCGGTCCTCAGCGCCGCCTGCGGGGCCCCGGCGGCGCGGTCCTCGGGGGTGTAGAAGCGCGAGAAATT
>DASXIE010000036.1:0-4063 GCA_036498165.1 Caulobacteraceae bacterium | reverse complement strand
CGGAGGGTGGCCGAGATTGGCATGAAGATGCTCGAAAAGCTCGAACCGGGCGCCTCGCCCGAGGCCCCGGCCCCCGAGGCCGCGGCCAATGACCAGCGTCTCCATCCGGCCGAAGCCTTCGCGCGGATTTCCCGCGGCGTGCGCCTGGCGCTCACCCTGGAAGCCAAGGCCGACGAGGCGCTGCGCGACCTGATGGCCGGGATCGTCCGCGGGCGCGAGGCCGAGCGGGCCAGGGCCGACCGGAATTACTCGAAGATCCGCGAGCTTCGCCAGATGCAGGTGGCCCGGCTCGTCCACGACGCGGCCGACCGCGAATGTGAAAGCGAAGTGGAATTCGACGATCTCTGCAGCGCGCTGGATGAGCGCCTCGAGGACGACGAAGCCTATATCGATATCGAAGAGCGGCCCCTGCGCGAGACGCTGGAGCGGATCTGCCAGGACCTGACGCTCAGCCCCGACTGGAGCCGCTGGGACGGCGAGGGCTGGATCGACGACGGTCCGCCCCTGCGCCCGCCCTATTCCCCCTTCGCTACGCCCAGCGCCCGGCCGCTTCTGCGCGGCCAGGACGGCGAGCGCCTCGAAACCCCCGCCCCGCCCTACCGCCTCCACTCCCGCCACGACCTGGAATGACGCCGCAAATACGGTCCGCCACCGTTAAATACGGTAAAATTTTTTCCGGCCCACCGTATTTCCTACTTCCCGAACAGCGCCGCCGGCATGGCCCCGACCACCGCCGCCGTGAGGCAGGTGGCCAGGAAGCCGGCCGCCATGGCCTTCCACACCATGGCCATCACCTCCTCGCGCCGCTCGGGGACGAGGAAGGTGTAGCCGGCGACGTTGATGCCCGCCGAGGCGATGTTGCCGAAGCCGCACAGGGCGTAGGTCATGACCACCCGGCTCCGCTCCGAAAGGCCGGTGAGGTGGGTGAGGTCGACGAAGGCGGTGAACTCGGTCAGCACCAGCTTGGTCCCCAGCAGCGCCCCGCCGGCCCCGGCCTCCTTCCACGGGATGCCGATCGCCCAGGCCAGGGGGGCGAAGACGACGCCCAGGCCGCGCTGGACGCTGAGCGGCGCGCCGGCCACCGGGCCGAAGAGTCCCAGCACGCCGTTGACCATGGCGATCAGGGCCACGAAGACCAGCAGGGTGGCGCCGATGGCCAGCACCATGTGCAGGCCGTCGTCGGTCCCCTTCATCAGGGCGTCGATGGAGCTGGCGTAGGTCTTGACCGTGGCGGCGTCGAATTCGCTCTTCGCTTCGGCCTCTGGCTCGCGGGGCACGAGGATGCGCGCCAGCAGCACGCCGGCCGGGGCCGAGATCAGGGAGGCGGTCAGCACGTGCTCGGCGGCGTTGGGCACCGCTCCGCCCAGGATGATGGCGTAGGCCACCACCGTCGAGCCGGCCACGCAGCTCATCCCCACGGTGATCAGCAGGAAAAGCTCCGAGCGGGTGAGCTCGGCCAGGTAGCTGCGGATGAAGATCGGCCCTTCCACCTGGCCCATGAAGATGGTCGCCGCGGTGGCCAGGGCCGGGGCGCCGCGCAGGCCCATGGTCCGCTGGAAGACGAAGCCGAAGGCCTGGATCAGCCAGCGCAGGATGCGCCAGTGCCACAAGAGGGCGGCGACCGCGCAGACCACCAGGATCACCGGCAGCACGCGGAAGGCGAGGATGAAGAGCGCCGGCGGATTGGTCACGCCGTACGGCTGGCCCGGGCCGCCGGCCAGGAAACCGAAGACGAAGGCGACGCCGGTCTGGGTGCTCCCCGCCAAACCCTGCACCCCGGCCGCCGCTCCGCCGAGGATCGCCCGCGCCGCCGGGACGGAGAAGAGGATGACCACCAGCGCCGCCTGCGCCGCCACCGCCCCGATCGCCAGGCGCCAGGGAAACCGCCCGCGCGCGTCCGACGCGGCCCAGCACAGCCCGATGATGAGCATGACGCCCAGCAAGCTCTGAGCGTTCTCGATCCCAAACATCGCCCCTCCCCCCGTCCCCGACTCGCCAGCCTAGTCCCTTCTCCCCTTGCGGGAGAAGGTGGGCCGCGAGAGCGGCTCGGATGAGGGGTCTCGCCGACCCTCTGGATTGCCTCCCGGCAGGCAAATCACCGACCGTCGCTCGACCCCTCATCCGGCGGGCTCTCGCCCGCCACCTTCTCCCGCAGGGGGAGAAGGAGGTGTCACTACTTCCCCGCCAGCTCCGCCAGCAACGCCGAGCGGCGGTAGACCTTGGCGAGAGCCTCGGAGATGGCCGCCGTGGAGACGGCGACGGTGCGGTTGGCCGCCGCCTCGTAGGCGAAGTCGCCGGCGATAGAGGCCTCGTTGCCGTCGAAGGCCGTGCCGATGAGCTCGCCGCGGGCGTCGACGACCGGCGATCCGGAGCTTCCGCCGGCGATGTCGTTGGTGGTGACGAAATCGAACACGGTGGAAAGATCGAGGTCGCCCTTGGCGCCCAGCCAGCGGGCCGGCAGGGGATCGGCCCCGTCGACGCGGGCGAAGAGACCGGCCAGCGTGGTGAAGGGCGCGACCGTCGAGGCGCCCTTTTCCCAGCCGGCGACGCGGCCCCAGGAAAGGCGCGGGGTGAAGGTGGCGTCGGGGTAGACCGCCCCGCCGCCGACCGCGAAGCGGGCCCTGGCGATCAGGGCCTGGCCTCGCTGGTCGGGGCCCACCACCTCGTCCTCGTAGGCCGAGCGGGCGGCCCGGGCGAGGGGATCGGTGCGCACGACAAAGGCGATCATCGGGTCCTCGCTCGCCGCGATCGCCGGCCACCCGCCGCTCAGGAGGGCCCGCCGAAAGGCGGGGTCGGCGAGCCGGCTGGCGGATGCCAGGCGTCGGGCCAGGGCGTCCGGCGTCTCGCCGCCCAAGAGGGTCGCCACGGCGGCGGAGTCCGCGCCCAGGTCCTGCCGCGCCCGCTCCAGCCACGATGCCAGCAGGACCGTCTCGAGGGCGGCGGGGGCGGGACGCGGATCGGTGACCTGCTTGGCGATGATGTCCAGGCGGCTGTCGGCGAATTCGGGCAGGCGCTGGACCGAGGGTCGCGCCCGCTCGGCGGCGGCGCGGACGAGGGCCCTGGCCCAGGCGAAGAGCTGCGAGCCGCCGCCGGCCTCGTACTCCAGGGCCCTCCACGCCGCCTCGTCGCCGACGCGGGCCTTCTGGCCGGCGGCGATCTGCGCCCACGGATCGCCGGTTTCCGCCGCCAGCTTGGGATCGGCGGCGACCCTGGCCCGCAAGGCCTCCTCCTCGGCCCGGCGGGCGGCCATGAAGGCCGGATCGGCCAGGGCGGCGCGGCGGCCGCGGATCACCTTCAGGGCGTTCTCCTCGTCGAACAGGCGCTCGGCGGCGAGGCGGCGGTTCTCCGGGCCGGTGGCGGCGAAGGCCGCGAGCCGGGCCCTGGCCGCCTCGTGGTCGCGCTCGGCGGCGGGGAGGACGACGTCGCGGGCGGCCTCGAGCTCGGCGAGCGTGTCGCCGCGCTCGGTAAGGCCCGGATTGCCGGAGACGAACACCGCCTCGCCGGCGCTCAGGAGCCGCCGCGACCAGGCCAGCGGGCTCGGCGTCGCCGCCGGCCGGCCGTGGTCGTAGAGGCGCAGGAAGGCGCAATCGAGATCGAAGCGCGGGAAGGTGAAGTTGTCGGCGTCGCCCCCGAAGAAGGCGGTTGCGAACTCCGGGGCGAAGACCAGGCGGACGTCATCGAAGCGGCGGAAGGCGTAGACCTTCAGCTCGGCCCCGCCGAAGAAGCTGATCACCTGGCAGCGCAGGCGCGGATCGCGGCCGCACAGGCTCCGCTCGGCCTTGGCGATGGCCTCCTCGCGGGCGAGGACGAAGGCCGCGCCGGTCTTGCCGTGGGAGGCGGCGAAGATCGGGCCGGTGGCGTCGGCGATGGCCACCAGCACCTCGGCCTGCAGGCCCGGGCACAGGCGCTCCTCGCTCTTCGCCTCGGTGAGGAAGCCCTCGCCCACGTAGTCGTGCTGCGGGCTCGACAGGGCCTGGGCGCAGTTAAGGACGCAGTGCTGGTTGGTCAGCGCCAGGCCCTCGCGGGAAACCAGCGCCGCCGAGCAGCCGGAGGTGAGGCGCAC
>DASXIE010000035.1:0-13846 GCA_036498165.1 Caulobacteraceae bacterium | reverse complement strand
ACCCTGGCCGGCGGGTCCCTGACCGTGAACGCCGGGGCGATGCTCAGATCGGTGTTCCATTCGGCGACGATCAACCTGGGCGGCGGGACGGTGAGCAACGCCGGCACGATCGAAGGCAGAGCCGGCGGCGGCCTGACCATCGACGGGGCCGTGGCGGGCGGCGGTCTCATCGAGGCCAGCGGCGGGGGTCTTACCGTCACCGGCGGCGTGAGCGGCGGCGCGGCGCGCATCGTCGGAACCGGGGTGCTGGAGGTCGACGGGGCCATGGGCGAGAACGTCTTTTTCGCCGCCGGAAGCACCGGCGAGCTGGTCCTTGGCGAGGGGACCGGCTTCAGCGGCCGGGTCTACGGTTTTTCCCACACCAAGGCCAACAGCATCGATTTGAAGAACGTCCTCTTCGACGCCTCGGACACCCTCAGCTATTCCGGGTCCAAGGCGGGCGGCACGCTGACGCTGAAGTCGAGCGCCAACGTGGTCCTGGCCACCATCAGGTTCAGCGGCGATTTCGGCGCCGGTTCCAGCTTCAGCATCGCCAGCGACGGGGCCAAAGGGACGGTGATCACCGATCCGACCACGGTCACCAAGCTCAGCTCGGCCATCGCCGGGTTCGGAGGCGCAGCCGGAAGCACATTGGCCACAGCCTCGACGCCGGTCGCCCAACCGGTTCTAGCCAGACCCGGCGGCTAGGCGCGGATTGGGGGCCTGACTTGACAGCGGACGAAGTCGGCCGGTCGGCGCTGGCCAAGGCCTCCTGGCGGCTGCTGCCGCTGATCGGCCTGGGCTACGGCATCGCCTACATGGACCGGGTCAACATCGGCTTCGCGTCTCTGCAGATGAACCACGATCTGGGGTTCAGCGGGGCCGTCTATGGCCTTGGCGGCGGTCTGTTCTTCCTCAGCTACGCCGCCCTCGAGGTGCCCTCGAACCTGGCCCTGATGCGATTTGGCGCCAGGCGGTGGATCGCCCGGATCATGCTCACCTGGGGCCTGATCGCGGTGGGCATGATGTTCGTACGCACGCCGATCCAGTTCTACCTCATGCGCTTCCTTTTGGGCGCGGCGGAGGCCGGCTTCTTCCCCGGAGTCGTCTTCTACCTGATGAACTGGTTCCCCAGTCATGAGCGCGGCCGGGCTGTCAGCCGCTTCTACATCGCCCTGCCCCTGAGTTCGGTCGTCATGGGATCGGTGGCGGGAAGCCTGCTGGGGCTGGGCGGGCGGCTCGGCTTGGCGGGATGGCAGTGGCTGTTCCTGATCGAGGGCTTGCCGGCTCTACTCCTCAGCTTGGCCATCCTCCTCCTGTTGCCCGACCGCCCAGCGAGCGTAACCTGGCTAAGTGAGGCGGAGAAGGCCTGGTTTGAAGCCTCCCTGGCGGCGGATCGGAGCGCGCCCCAGGTTTCCCCCGACCGCGGCGTGCTGGGGGCCCTGGCCGATCGGCGCGTCTGGCTGCTGGGCCTGTGCAATATCTTCGTGCTCGCGGCCGCCTATGCCTTCACCCTCTCAGCCCCCGCGATGCTGCAGAAGGCGACGGGCTTCAGCGCCGACGAGGTCGGCTGGGTGGTGGCGGCCGGCGGCGGCCTTGGCGCCTTGGCCATGCTGGCGGCCGGGGCCCATTCGGACCGGCGCGGCGAACGCCGGCTGCACGCGGCGGTGTTCATGGCCATTGCCGGCGCCTGCTGCGTGGCCATGGCCCTGGCGGCGACGCCGTGGGTGTTCGTGATGTCTTACCTGCTCTTCTCGGCCGCCGCGGTGGCGATCCAATGCGTATTCTGGCTGATCCCCAGCGACATGTTGCAAGGCCGCTCCGCCGCCGGCGGGGTGGCGGCGATCGGCTCGATCGGGATGGTGGGCGCCTTTGCCGGTCCCTGGGCCTGGGGGGTAGTCAGGGACGAAACCGGCGGCTACCAGGTCGGACTCCTGGCCCTGGTGGCGGCTTATCTGGTCAGTGCTGGCCTGATGCTGATGTTGCGATGGCGGGCGCGCGCGGCCCTTCTGACGCCCCAGATCGTGACTTGAGCCGACGCCATCTCGGTTCGGTCAGGTTCAAGCCCCGGAAAATCTGGCCGAACGCTTTTCGCGCCAGGCCGTCACCGCCTCGCGGTGATCTTCGCTGAGCGCCGCCAGAGCATATTGGTCCGCGTCCATGTAGGCGCTTACACCGTCGAGAGCGGCGGCTATCTGCGTCAAGGCGCGCTTGGCCATGCGCACGGGGACCGGCGGCAGGGCCGCCGCCTTGGCCGCCCACGCACCGGCGGCCGCGAGCGCGCCGCCGTCCGTCGCCGTCTCGTCGATGAGGCCCCAGGCCAGGGCATGGGCGGCGCCGACCGCCTCGCCGAAGATGACCAGCTGCTTCGCCCGCGCCGGCCCGATCAGCCTCACCAGCCGGGGCTGGGCGCCCCAGCTCATGTTCATGCCAAGCGGGATTTCCGGCAGGCGGAAGTGGGCGCCTTTGCCGGCGATACGGAAGTCGCAGGCGGCCGCCAGGGCCAGGGCGCCGCCGATGCAGAAGCCCTCGACGGCGGCGATCGTCACCTGGTCGAGCCCCTCCCAGGCGGCGCAGAGATCGGGGCCAAGCCGCATCAGCATCCGCCGCTCGAGGAGCGGCGCGGCGGGCGCGCGCCGCCAGGGCCGGATCGGCGAGGTCGACGCCCGCCGAGAACACCGGCCGGCCGGTCAGCACCACCGCGCTCGTCGAAGCATCCTCACCCAGCCGCCGCGCGACCGCGATGAGGGCCTCCATGGCTTCGACCGAGAGGGCGTTGAGGCGGTCGCCGCGGGCAAGGGTGACGATGGCGATCCGGCCTTCGACGGTGACGGAAACAGGTCCTTGGCTGAACGGTTCGAGCCTCTTCATCGAGCGCCTCCTGCTGACGATCCCCTCATGCTCACGCCGGATCGCGGGGGCGGGAATCGCCGGGTTATCCCCGGAGAGGGCGTCAAATCAAATCGCCGCGTCAGCGGCTGACGAAGTTGGGACAGCGGCAAAGCCGGCGACGAGCCGGATTATCATCTATCGCCTTCTGCGAGGCGCCCCGCGCGGCGGCGGAGCGCCCGCAAGGAGATCAGCCGGCGACCCAGTCGGTCTTGATGCGCGTGTAGACGCCCATAATGACGGCCATGACGCAGGCGCCGAACAGGGCGATGCCCAGATTGCCGAAGATCGTGGCTAGGCTGTCGCCGGCGGTCGGTATCACCGCCAGGGTCTTGGCGCCCAGCAGCAGCACAATGGTGATCAGGAAGATCCGCGTGTTGTTCTCGGGCGTGTTGGTGATCGCCGAGATGAAGCCGAGAAGCAGCAGGGCTATGGCGATATAGGGCACGGTCACGAAGGCCCCGACGATCGCCAACAGCACCGCCAGAGCCCTGGCGATGGCGCAAACCTTGGACAACGTTCACTCTCCCTAGTTGTTATTTGTTTTACGCGAACATCGCAGCGATGCTTACAAGGAATTAATCCAGCGTCAACGCTTTTGGGTGCAAGTCATTTTCGCGAATAATTGGCGATACCTGTGGATAATTCGGGAGTTGATTGACAAGGTCATGCGGATGCTGCGGTATATGCTTGCTCAATGCGAGAACAGACGTGAGTATAGCAGCCGACTCTTGAGGGCCGCATTGCCGCTGGGGGTTCGCCGGCCGATTCTACAGTGAAGTTTACCGGACCGCTTCGTCCGGGTGGCCGAATATGACAATCAAGGGCGTCCCTCCCCTCCCGCGGGCCGTCACCAGCGCGTCACGAAACGAGCGAATCACCGCCGAGCGCAGGAGTCCATTGACCGCGGCTAGGGCTGCGGCGAGGCTCCGGCTAACAAGCGGAGGTGGGCGTGAGCGAATTCTCGACGATCGATGAACAGCGATTCAAGGCCTTCCACTGGCGGGCAACCCTGACCACTGGCCTCGGGGTCTTCTGCGATGGCTACGATCTTTCCAGCCTCGGCATCGTCCTGCCGCTTGTCCTGGCCTCATTCGGGACCGCGGCGCTGACCAGCATCCAGAGCGGCCTCCTGGCCGCCTCGGCCCTGGTCGGGGCGGCGATCGGCTCGCTGATCTTTGGGGTGCTCGGTCAGAGAGGCCGCAAGCCCTTCTACGGCCTGGCTGTGCTGATTCTCGGCCTCGCCGCCATCGCCCAGGCATTCGCCCCCACCGTTTCCTGGCTGATCGCCATCCGCTTCGTGCTCGGGATCGGCGTCGGCGCGGACTATGTACTCTCGCCGATGATCATGGCCGAGCACTCCAACCGCGCCGACCGCGGTCGGGCGCTGGGCCTCGGCTTTGGGACGATGTGGCCGCTGGGCGCCCTGGCGGCGGCCCTGATGAAGCTCACCCTCGACGCCCTGCATGTCAGTGGCGACCTGCAATGGCGGATCGTGCTGGCCGCCGGCGCCATTCCGGCCTTCTGGGTCATGTATCTGCGCCGGCGGATGCCGGAGACGGCCAGGTTCCTGGCCCGCGTGGCCGGCCGGGCCGACGAAGCCGCCCAGGTGATGACCCAGATCAGCGGCCAGGACATCGCCCCTCCCCAGGTCGACCGGCGGGCCTTCTGGAGCGTTTTCGCCCGTCACTGGCGGCCGATCGCCAGCGCCGCCCTGCTGTGGATGATCTACGACCTTGTCGTCTACGCCTTCATCCTCTTTGGCCCGTCGCTGATCGCCCGCAGCCTGGGCCTGGGGCCGGTGGCCTTCTCCCTCATCCTGCAGATCGGCTTTGTGATCCCGGCCTCGGCCCTGGGCTCGGTGTTCATCATCGACCGCGTCGGACGCAAGCCGCTTCAGGGCTGGGGTTTCCTCCTCGCCGCGGCCCTGCTGGCGGTATTCGCCTTGATGCAGCACCAGCTTCTGGCCATGCCGATCGCCGCCTTCGCGGTCTTCGGGCTCTTCAATGTGGCCGCCACTGGGCCTGGACTGGTGTCGGGGGCGGGGGTGCTGGGGGTCGAGCTCGCACCTACCCGCATCCGCAGCGTCGCCCAGGCGATCACGGTTACGGGCGGCCGGATCGGCGCGGCGGTGAGCGGCCTCGCCTTTCCCCTGCTGTTCGGGGCCAGCCAGGCGGCGGCCTATTGGGTGATCGTCGGCCTGGCGGTGCTGGGCGCCGTGCTCACCTGGCGGCTGGTGCCGGAGACCGGGCGGATCTCCCTGGAGGCGATCACCGAGGGCGCGGCCTGAACGCGGCGGCTGAACCCTTCACGGCCGAGCACGTTCGGATGACGGGGGAGAGGATGGATGGCACCCCATGGACGACAAACTCCGCCAAACCGACCGGCCGCCGGAAGAGGCGCCGCGCGCCACCGAGCCTCGCGACCTCCTGGACCGCGCCAAGGACGAGGTCGCATCCTGGTTCGGCGACCCGAAAGCCGCCAGCCGCCGCCAGCAGGATCTGGCGGTGGGCGACCACAGCGGCGAAGGCCCCGCGACCTATCACGCCGACCCGGACGCCCGCATCGTCGACGAGATCAACCAGCGGCTGACCGATGATGCCAGCCTCGACGCCGGCGCCATCGAGGTCGCTTCCTCCGCCGGGGCGGTGACCCTGGCCGGGCAGGTGACGACCAGCGCCCAGCGCCACCACGCCGAGGAGTTGGCCCACTCCGTGGCCGGTGTCAGCCAAGTCGACAACCGCCTCCAGGTCGCCTGATTTCAGCCGACGCGCTCGTAGGCGAGCTTGCGGGCAAGCCAGCAACCGACGTCGACGCCGCCGTCACGGAAGGCCAGGGTCCAATCGCCCGGCGGGTTGAAGTCGAGAGCCCGGTGGCACGGGAGTGTCCATAGGTCGGGACCGACCGGTTCGAGCATTTCCATGCGCCCCTGGCCGAGGAAGCCGGAGAACGACCCGTAGAGCACCCCCCCGGCTTCGCAAAGCGTAAGTTCGGCGTCGAGTTCGGCGCAGCGGAAGCGGCCGGTCGGCCGGGTCGTGGGCGTCCCAGCCTTGGGGATCAGCCGCGAAGACTGGTTATCGCTGGGCCGGTCCAACCACAGGCCGCCTCGGCCGGGACGCAACCGCGTTCCGTCCGAGACCGCCGTCCCATCGGCCTGCAGGTCGAGGAATTCGGGGTGGTTGGCGTAGCGAAGGCGGACCTTAGCCTCCGCGGCCGCCTCGATGCGTACCGAAAGGCCGGTCTGGGGCTCGGCGTAGGCGCCCAGCCAGGCGGGGGCCGGCAAGTCCGCTCGGGTCGGAGCGGCCGGCTCGTCCAGGGCCGCCGCCAGCAACGCGCCGGCCGCCTCGTGGGCATGGTTCATGTGGTTGAAGAGCACCACCACCGAAATCCGCTCGGCCGGGGCGTAGAGGCGATGCGAGCGCCAGCCGCGCAGCCCCCCGCCGTGGGAGGTGACCTCGACACCGCACTGGCGATGGCGGCCGAGGCCGAAGCCATAGCCGGCCGCGGCGCCGTCGGCGAAGGCGACGGGGGCGGAGACACGCCGGTAGAGGCCGGCCGGATCATCGCGTCCGGCGTCGATGAACCTCTCCCAGGCGATCATGTCGTCGAGGCTGGCGCCGAGTCCGGCGTCGCCGTCCCACTGGATGCGGTTGTCGGCGACACGGAAGCCGCTTGCTTGAGAGCCTTCATAGCCCTCGGTCCCGTCCGGCATGGCGCGGGTATCGGCGGCGACGCAGGCGCTCTCCATCCCGGCGCGGGAGAAGATCCGTGTGCGGAGCAATTCGGCCAGCCCCTTGCCAACCCGGTCCTGAAGGATCCAGCCCAGCAGCTTGAAGTTCTGGTTGGCGTAGGAATAGCGCGTTCCCGGCGCGAACTGCAGGGAGCGCGTCCTCCCGATCACCTCGCCCGCTTCGGCATCGCCGAATGGGGCTTCGGCGGGCGAGCCGTGCAGCATGGCCAGCGCCCAGTAATCGCGCAGGCCGGACTGGTTGTGGGCCAGATGCAGGGCTCCTGGGACTTCGCCCTCCAACCTCGGCAGGCGGCCGCGCACGTCGCCGTCGAGCACGCCGGGATCGGGGAAGGCGTCGAGCAGCAGGGAACAGGTGAACTGCTTGCTGATCGAACAGATGCGGAAAAGGCTCTTGGGCGTGAAGGGGATGCGCCGCTCGGCGTTGGCGTAGCCCCAGGCGTGGCGGATGACGACCTCGCCCTCGCGCAGCACGGCCGCCGCACCGCCAGGCCCGGGAAAGGTGCGCGGCAGGTCGGCGAGGACGGCCTCGAGGCGGGCGGACAGGGTCATGGGCGAAGCTTTAACGGCTCTCCCAGACAAAAAAAGAGGCCGGCCCCGTGACGCCGGGCCGGCCCTCTTGAACCGCGTGCCTCTACTCTGGCGCGGCTTGATCCGGCGTAGCGGCAGCCAACGTCGTGATCGCCATTAACCTATCTTAAAGAGCTGCGGCGGGGCGAGAGCGCGATGGGCCAATTTCTTGGCATTTTGGGCCAACTAAGCTAGACTGCACGCCCCGATGGAACACAACGCCGACACGGCCGCGCTCGAGCGCCTGCCCATGACCATGGGATACTTCAGGCTGGTGCTGCGCAATTTCGGCAGAACTCCCGAGCGGCGCGCCGCGATCCTGGCCGGAACCGGGGTCAGCGAAGAGGCGCTGGACGAGCCGACGGCGGATATCAGCCTGTTCCAACAGGTGCGCCAGATCGACAACCTCAACGCCTTGCTTGGGGAGGGCTGGGCGCTCGATGCGCCCGAGTTGTGGAATCCGGCCGCGCACGGCGCGCTCGGCGTAGCGGCGATGACCTCTCCGAGCCTGGGCGCCGCGATGGCGGTGATAGCGCGCTACAGCAATGCCCGCGCCCCGTATTCGCGAGCAATCCGGCGCGGCGGCCGCACGACAGTAACCTTTGAATATCGCCTCACCGTCGAGATGGCGGAATCCCAGTGGCGGACCCTTCGGGAAATCGCCTTCATGGGATTGCGGTCGGTGAATTCGGCCATCCTCGGCAGGCCTCTCGACGAGGCGCGATTTCTCTTCGCCTGCGCCGCCCCCCATTACGCGGAGCGCGTCCGCCAGGTCCTGGGGGGAACGGTCGTCTACGACGCTTCGATCAGCGCCTTGGAACTGCCGTCGGCCCTGCTGGCCGAGAGGTCTCCGTTCGCCGACCCCGCCCTGCATAGGCGCGCCGTCGAGGAGTTGGACCTGGTGCGGCAGAGCCTGGAGAGGCCCCAGGACGTGCGAGGGCGCGTGGAACGGCTGCTGGGCACCATGTCGGCAAGCCGCCTCGATGCGGACAGCGCCGCCAGGACGCTGGGCTTGTCGCGTCGGACCATGGTCCGCCGCCTGGCGGACAGCGGAACCAGTTTTCGCGAACTGCTCGATGGCGAACTGAGACAGCGCGCGGCCCGATTGAGCGAGGCCGGCGACCTCAGCCAGGCCGAGATCGCTGAACGGCTCGGCTACGCCGACGCCACCAGCTTCAGCCGAAGCCGTCGCCGCTGGCTACAGACCGCCCGGAGTCCGTCTTGACGGCAGCCATTCGCGCCGTCGGACTCCTCGCCGCCGCCATGACATCGACGTCGGCCGCGGCCGCCGAGCGGCCGGTGCATCGCTTCCTCGCGGTCGCCATCTCGCCGGACGGCGGGCGAGTGGCCTCGGTCGAGGGAGATTCCACCGCCTTTGGAGCCGTGCCGCCGATCCGCGACCTGGTGATCCGCACCGCCGACGGGACCGCGGAGGCGACCGCGGTCCTGCCGTGCGGCCGGGTGGCGCAGTGCTGGCCCTCTTCGCCCGCCTGGACGCCGGACGGCGCGCGCCTGGCCTTCGCCCTTCGCACCCCCGGCTCCCACGCCTACGGGCTCTATCGGGTGAACGCCGACGGAAGCGGGCTGAGCCGCCTGCTCCAGTTCAACGGCACCATCGAGGCCCTGCGCTACGCCAAGGACGGTCGCCTGGCCATGCTGGCCACGGCCGGCGCGGCCAAGGAAGTGGGCGCCACCGAGGCCGGAGCGCCCGTCACCGGCGACCTCTCCGGGCCGGCGCCGGAACAGCGCATCGCGGTTTTCGAGGGCGGCGCCCTGCGCTTCGTCTCGCCGCCCGACCTCTTTGTCTATGAGTACGACTGGCGACCGGGCGGCGCCGGCTTCATCGGAACTGCGGCCCCTGGCGATGGCGACGACAATTGGTGGGTGGCCAAGCTCTATGACTTCTCACCCGCCGGGACACGGGTGATCTTCGCCCCGCCCGACATCCGCCACCAGATCGCCCACCCGAAACTCTCGCCCGACGGCCGCACGGTGGCTTTCGTCAGCGGCCTGATGAGCGATTTCGGCTCGACCGGCGGCGATGTCTACACCCTACCCCTGGGAGGCGGAGCGGCAGCCGATATCACGCCGGGGTGGCGCGCCTCGGCGACCTCGCTCCGGTGGGACTGCGAGGGCGCGCTCGTGGTCCGCAGACTGGCCGGCGACGCGATTCAGATGATCCGCATGAGCCCAAACGGCGGCGAGGCTCGGATCCTCTTGAGCGGCCATGAGAACCTGGAAGGCGGCGAGGCCGATCTCGCCTGCCCTTCCGGGACGAGCGCCCTTATCCGCGAGACCTTCACCGCTCCGCCGGAGATCGCCATCGGGCCGATCGGCGCGTGGCGCGATCTCACCCACGCCAACGCCGGCCTCACCGCTCCGCTCGAGGCCCGGAGCCTTTCCTGGCGCAGCGGCGGCAACGACGTGCAGGGCTGGCTGCTCTTGCCGCGGCCGGCGCCCGCCGGCGCTTTGCCGATGATCGTTCAGGTCCACGGCGGCCCTGCGGCCGCCGTCACCCCGCGCTTTGTCGGTCCGGGAACGACGCGCGCCCTGATCGAGCGCGGCTATGCGATGTTCCTGCCCAATCCGCGCGGCAGCTACGGCCAGGGCGAGGCCTTCACGGCCGCCAATGTCCGCGACTTCGGCCATGGCGACCTCGACGACATCCTGGCCGGGGTCGACGCCGCCGCCCGCGCCGCTCCCATCGACACAAAGCGCCTGGGCCTGACGGGCGGCAGCTATGGCGGCTTCATGACCATGTGGGCGGTGACCCAGACCCACCGCTTCAAGGCCGCCGTCGCCGCCGCCGGAATCAGCGACTGGCTGAGCTACTACGGCGAGAATGGCATCGACCAGTGGCTGATCCCCTTCTACGGCAAGAGCGTCTATGACGATCCGGCCGCCTACGCTCGCTCCTCGCCGATCGACTACATCAAGGCGGTGACTACCCCGACGTTTGAATTTGTAGGAGCCAACGACATCGAATGCCCGGCCCCCCAGACCCAGGAATTCTGGCACGCCCTGCGTGACCTCGGCGTGCCGACCTCCATGGCCATCTATCCCGGCGAAGGCCACGGTCTGCGCGAGCCCGCCCACGTCGCCGACGCCGAGCGCCGCACCCTCGACTGGTTCGATCGCTATCTGAAATGACGCCATGGAGGGGCCAATGCTCCCATTCAGGCCCAGGGACCGGCTTGACACCCACGTTGTCGTCAACCAGCCGCCGCCGCTGCCGGATTACAACGCCTTCGCCGACGATCCCTTGATGCGGCCGGCCCGGCTGGCCGGCGACGCGCATGCTGAGGACAGGGCCCATCTGATCGCCTTCGGGGACCGCTGCGGATCGCTGGAGGCGCGCGAGTGGGGGGCTTTGGCCAACGAGAATCCACCCCGCCTGAAGAGTTTCGACCGCTATGGCCGGCGTCTGGACGAGGTCGAGTTCCACCCGGCCTACCACGCCCTTATGGACTTGGGCCTCAGTCACGGCGTCGCCAGTCGGGCCTGGACGCGGCCCGGCGCCGGCCACACCCAGCACGGCGCCCTGATGATGCTGATGACCCAGGCCGACAGCGGGGTCACCTGCCCGATGTCGATGACTTACGCGGTCGTCCCGGCCCTGCGCGCCTCGGCGTGGGCGAGCGCCGAATGGGAGCCCCGGGTGCTTGTCGCCGGTTACGACGGCCGGTTCCTGCCGGCGAGCGACAAGACCGGCGCCACAATGGGCATGGCGATGACCGAGAAGCAGGGCGGCTCGGATGTGCGCGCCAACTCCACCCGGGCCGTCTCCGTCGGCGGCGACGAGGTCGAACTCGCCGGCCACAAGTGGTTCTGCTCGGCCCCGATGTCGGACGCCCTCCTGACCCTGGCCTGGGAGGACGCCGGCCTTTCCTGCTTCCTCGTCCCGCGCTGGCGCCCCGACGGCGAGCGCAACGCCATCGAGATCGAGCGCCTGAAGGACAAGCTCGGCGACCGGTCCAACGCCTCGGCGGAGATCGAATACCACGGCGCCTGGGCGCGGCGCGTCGGCGGGGCCGGCCGCGGGGTGGCGACCATCATCCAGATGGTCCAGCACACCCGGTTCGACTGCGTGTTGGGCGCCGCCGGCGTGATGCGCCGCGCCCTCACCGAGGCCTTGTGGCACTGCGCCCACCGCACCGCCTTCCAGCGCCGGTTGATCGATCAGCCGCTCATGGCCCTTACCCTCGCCGACGTCGCCATCGAGGTCGAGGCGGCCATGGCCCTGGCTTTCCGCCTGGGCGGGGCGCTCGATGACGGCGGCGAGCCGGACGCGTCGGCCTTCGCCCGCCTGGCCATTCCGGCGGCCAAGTATTGGATCACCAAGCGCTGCACGGGGGCGGTGAACGAATGCCTCGAGGCGCACGGCGGGGTGGGCTATGTGGAGGAGACGCCCATGCCTCGGCTATTTCGCCAAGCCCCGCTCAATGCGATCTGGGAAGGCTCGGGCAATGTCATCGCCCTGGACATGCGCCGCGCCCTGACCCGCGAGCCGGCGGCCCTGGAGGCAGTGGCCGGAGAACTGGCCTCGGTCGCCGGCGTCTACGCCGGCCTCGACGCCTTCGCCGGGCGGATCGTGGCGGCCTGCCGGGCGCCGGGCGAAGAGATCGCCATGCGCGGCCTGGTCGAGCGCCTGGCCCTCGCCCTTCAGGCCGCGGCCCTGATCAAGACGGCCCCCGGCTTCGTCGCCGACGCCTTTGTTCGCCTGCGCATCGACAGGCCGGCCATGCAGTACGGCGCAAGTGGCGGCATCGACACCAGGGCCATTCTGGGACGCGCGATGATCGGCGGCGGGGGGACGGTGGCGCATGCTTGACCTGCTCAGTCTCGAGCAGCGGCTGAGGCGGGCCAGGCGACGGGCCGGCGAACTCGAAGCCTGGCGCGTGGCCGAGGTTCGGGCGATCGGCGGCTGGACCTTCGACGGAGCGGCGATCGAAATCGGGGCGCCCTGGCCAGCGGCCGACGACGTCCATCACTTCGCCGGCGGCCCGTTCGAGGTTCCCGCTGACTGGCCGCCGGAGGAGGCGCGGCTGGCCCTCGATGTCGGCGGGGAGGCGTTGCTGACCATCCTCGATAGCGGCGGGTCGCGGCGGACCCTTGGTCTGGACGCCCACCACCATGAATTCATCCTCGACGGGCGTGGCGGCCGGCTTGAGATCGAGGCGGTGGCGCGCGGAGCGTTTGGGCAGTTTGTCGCTGACCCGCGCCTAAAGTGCGCTGAGCTGCGCCGCATCGAGACCGGCCTTGTCGGCTTCCTGCGCCTGGTGAACCTGGTCCTCGGTCTCGCCGCCGCCATCGGCGATCATGAAGCCGCCCCGCTGCTCATCGAACGGGCCGAAGACGCCATGGCGCGGCTCGACTGGCCGACGAGGTCGGAGGACGTGCTTGGTCGGGTTAGCGTCTTCGCCCGCGGCTACGGCGGCCGCGACTCTCCGGCGAGATCCTGGCCGGCGAGACCGCTCGACGCCGCCGCCCACGCCTCGCTTGCGGCCGCCCGCGTCTGGCTGGAAGGCGAGCTGGAGACGCTTAAGGGCCGATTCCCGCCGGTGGGCGCGGTCGCCTTGGTCGGCCACGCCCATCTCGACACCGCCTGGCTGTGGCCGATCGAAGAGACCCGGCGCAAGGCGCGGCGGACTTTCTCCACCGTCCTCGACCTGATCGGCCGCGAACCGGCTTTCCGCTTTGCCCAGTCGTTCGCCGAATACTACCGCTACCTCGAAGATGACGATCCCGAGTTAATGGCCGAGGTGCACGCGGCGGTGAAGGCCGGCGCCTGGGCGCCGACCGGCGGGCTGTGGGTCGAGCCGGATATCAACATGCCGTGCGGCGAGGCCCTGGTTCGCCAGGCCCTCTATGGCCAGCTCTATTTCGAGACGACCTTCGGGGCGCGCCACACCGTCGCCTGGCTGCCGGACACCTTCGGCTTCTCGCCGGCCCTGCCGCAGATCCTCAACGGCGCCGGGATCACGAGCCTCTTCACCATCAAGCTCGGCTGGTCGGAGACCAACCGCTTCCCCCACACGAGGTTCTGGTGGGAGGGGATCGACGGCTCGGCGGTGCTGGTCCAGCAGTTCAATACCCCCGAGGACACCTACAATGGCCTCGCCGACCCCGCCTCGCTGCTGCGCGCCTGGCGGACCCACACCGACAAGGCGATCGCAGGCGAGGTCCTGCAACCCATTGGCCACGGCGACGGCGGCGGCGGGCCGACGATGGAGATGATCGCGGCGGCGCGGACCATGGCCGCCCTGCCCCTCCTGCCGGCCACCCGCTTCGCCACCCCTGAAGATTACTTCGCCAAGGCCCACTCCGAAGCGGACGCCGCTCCGCCGGCCCATTGGGTGGGCGAGCTCTATCTGGAGTACCACCGCGGCGTCCTCACCACCCAGGGCCGCACCAAGCGCCTCAATCGCCGCGCCGAGCGCGACCTGGTGGCCGCCGAGGCTCTCGCCGGCTTCGCGGCCCTGATGGGCGCGGCCCCGTCGGCCTCGCTGGAACCGCTGTGGCGAACCCTGATGGTCAACCAGTTCCACGACATCCTGCCCGGCAGCAGCATCGGCGAGGTCTATCGGCGCTCCGAGCGCGAGTTGGCTGAGATTGTCGCGTCCGCGGGCGCCGTCGCCGGCGCGGCGCTGGCATTCATCT
>DASXIE010000034.1:0-5030 GCA_036498165.1 Caulobacteraceae bacterium | reverse complement strand
CCAGCGCTCATAGGCGGCCATGTTCTGATCGTAGAAGCCGAGAACCACCAGGGCCGGCGGGGCGAGCACAAGGCGCTCCAGCGAGATCACCCCATAGCCGGCGTGGGCGGCGAGGTTGGTGAAGCCGGCCGCGCGCAGCATCGCGTCGATCAGGGTACCACGGCCCATCGTATCGCCACCGGAGGTGATGTAGAGGGCCCCCTTCCCCCGCCCGGCTCCGGCGGCGGCGGCCAGCTGACGGTCCATGCGGGCGATCAAGGCCTCGCCGGCGGCCGCCTCGCCGAGCCCGGCCGCCACGCGCCGGATATTGACCCGCACGCCAGCGAAATCCGTGGCATCGTAGATGGTCAGCACGCGGACCCCGCGACGCGCGAGTCCGGCGATCAGGCGCGGATCGCCGCCCCAGTAACGGACGACCACGGTGGGGGCCGCGGCCAGGGCCGATTCCGCCGTCGCCCGCAACCTCGGCACGCCTGCGGCGCGCGCCGCCAGGTAGGAATCGGCGTTGCGCGCCCGCCGCGACAGGCCGACGATCTCGCCGCGCGGACTGAGCGCCAGGACATATTGATCCGCACACTGATCGAAGGACAGGACCCGCTGCACCGCGCCGGCCGGCCCGGCCGCCAGGAGGACGAGGGCGGCGAGCGCGCCGGCGCGCACGCTCAGTCGGTGACGAGGCCGTGGAGCAGGCCGTCGAGCATCACCCGGGTGAGCTCCTCCGGAGCGGCCCACTCGATGTCCGGCTTGGTCAGCATGAGGACGATCATCCCGTGGCAGGCGGCCCACAGGACCTGATGCACGGTTCGTGGATCGCCGGCCCGCAGCCGGCCCTGGGCGGCGACCTCGCGAACCACCGAGGCGAAGCGGTCGAGGCATTCGGAGCCGAGCTGCATGGTGGCGTGCTGGCTGCGCAGGGAATCCATCCCGGGCGAGCCGCAGAACACCAGGCGATAGGCGTTGGGATGACGCAAGGCGAAGCCGACATAGGCCTCGAGCATCATCCGCACTCGCGTGACCGCGTCGATCGGCATGGCCGAGATCTGGCGGTTGGAGGCCAGCAGCTCCTCCATGGCGGCGCTGCAGATCTCCAGCAGGATCTGGTCCTTGTCGGCGAAGTGCATGTACAGGGCGGTGGAGGAGACCCCCACCTCGTCGGCGATCTTGCGGATGGTCGCCGCCTCGTAGCCGTGGGCGACGAAGATGCGCTCGGCGGCCTCGAGGATTTCGGCGCGGCGAAGGTGGCCATCGCCCTTGGCCTTGCGGGCCGAGCGGCGCGGCTCGTTCAGAATGGCGTTCACGAAGGCCCTCGTTACGAAAAGTTCATCGCCCACTAAACGAGAATCGCGCCGCGACCGCAAGGGCGGGCACCGTTCAAACCCTCACGCCGGCTCCATGGCCTCGGCGCGGGCGACGACGCTGTCGACGTAGGCGCGGCGGGCGTCGAAGTCGCGGGCGATGTTCTCATCGTCGTCCTGCAGGGCCTGAACGTCGGTGTCGGCGAAGCCGATGATGCCCATGGTCTCGTAGCCCTTGCGGATGGTCTCGCCCCACAGGCCGATGTCCTTGACGATCGGCACGATGCGGGTGAATAGCGACGAGCGGAAGGCGGCCATGAAGCCGCTGTCGTACATGTGGGCGGCGCAGGCGGCCGGATCGAGGCCGAGGCGCTTCCACACCTCCACCGCGTCGAAGCGGTCGCGCATCAGGTAGCAGGCCTCGAGCAGGAATTCTTCGCGTTCGTCGCGCTCCTGCTGGGTGAGGGTCGGATAGTAGTCGCGCAGGGCCAGGCGGCCGAAGGCGACGTGGCGGCTCTCGTCCTGCATGACATAGGCGTTGACCGCCGCGGCCAAGGGGTTCTGGGCGTTGTCGCGGATCTGCTGGAAGGCGGCGAGCGCCAGGCCCTCGATCACCACCTGCATGCCAAGATAGGTCATGTCCCAGCGGGTATCGCGCAGGACCTGGTCGATCAGCTCCTGCAGGGGCGCGGTCATCGGATAGGCGACCCCGAACTTCTGCAGAAGGCGCTTGTAGCTTTCGACGTGGCGGGCCTCGTCGATGGTCTGGGTGGCGGCGTAGAATTTGGAATCGACGTCGGGCACCTGGGTGACGATCTTGGCGGCGCAGATCAGCGCGCCCTGCTCGCCCTGCATGAACTGGGAGATCTGCCAGGCCTGGAAGTGGCGGCGGACCGTGGCTTTCTCGGCGCGCGACATGGCCTCGTACTGGGCCATGCCGGAAATCGGCAGCATCTCCTCGGGGAGCTGCTCGGGATTGTCCTCGTCGAGTTCCTGGCTCCAGTCGATGCGGGCCGTGGCGTCCCACTGCATCTCGACGCCCTTGCGGTAGAGCCCGGCCATGGCGGCTCGGCCGTCGTCGTAGTCCCAGTTGAAGGTGACGTCGAAATCCTGCGGCACCGACCACGAAGGGCCGTCCGGCTCGATGGCGTAGATGTCTCTGAGGCTGGCCATGACGTTCCTCCTCGACAAGGCTAGGTCGTCAACACATCGCACGAAAAGCGGCGCGCTTGAACCGTCTCTGGACGCCGCCAAGGTTCACGGCCTAAGCCTCGCGGCGATGAGCCCGCGCCTCGCCCCCGTCCCGTCGGTCCTCATTCCGCCGCCGTGGCCGGACCATGCCCTCGTGGACAGCGGCGGCGGGCGCAAGCTGGAGCGCTATGGGGCCACGACCGTGATCCGGCCCGAGCCGCAGTGCCTGTGGTCGCCGCGTCTGCCTGAGGCCGTCTGGAGCGGGGCCGATGCGGTGTTCGAAGGAACCGACGATGATGAGGCCGGGCGCTGGCGGCTTTCGGGGTCCAAGCCGCAGACCTGGCCGATGGCCTGGGGCGCCGTGTGCTTCCACGCCCGCTTCACCGCCTTCCGCCACCTCGGGGTCTTTCCCGAGCATGCCGCCAACTGGGCCTGGCTCGACGGGCGGCTGCGCGGCGCAAGACGGCCGCTGAAGGTGCTCAACCTGTTCGGCTATACGGGGGTGGCCAGCCTCGCCGCCGCGGCGGCGGGAGCCAGCGTGACCCATGTCGACGCCTCGAAGCGGGCGGTGGGCTGGGGCAAGGAGAACGCCGCCTTGAGCGGACTTGGCGAGGCGCCGGTCCGCTGGCTCGTTGAAGACGCCCGAAAGTGGGTGGCCCGCGAGGCGCGGCGCGGTTCGCTCTACGACGGGATCATCCTCGATCCGCCCAAGTATGGCCGCGGCCCGGCCGGCGAGACCTGGCGGCTCTACGAGGATCTGCCGGGCCTCATGTCCGGTTGCGCCACGCTCCTGAGCGACGACGCCTCGTTTCTGCTGCTCAACGCCTATTCCGAGCGCCTTACGGGTCTCGCCTTGGCGGGGCTCGCCAGCGAGGTTTTGGCCGAGCGCGGCGGGGCGATCGACTGGGGCGAGTTGGCCCTGCGGGAAGAGGGCGGCGCCCGCGCCGTGGGCCTTTCCTTCTTCGCCCGCTGGAGCGCCCAATGAACCGGCCGATCAGCGGCCGGGCGATCACCTCGCTCGCCAACGAGACCGTCAAGGCCGTCCGCGCCCTCCACCTACGCAAGGCCCGCGAGGAGAGCGGCCTTTTCCTGGCCGAAGGCCTGAAGATCGTCACAGAGGCCGTCGAGTTGGGCCGCGCCCCGCGCATTTTGCTCTTCAGCGCCAGGGCGGCCGATCATCCCCTGCTGCGCCGCGCCGCCGCCGTCGCCGGCGAGGCCATAGAGGTCAGCGAGGCGATCCTTTCCAAGATCTCGCGGCGCGACAACCCGCAGACCGTGCTGGGGGTGTTCGAGCAGGAATTCGCCGGGCTGGGAGACATCGATCAAGGCGGCCTCGTCGTCGGTCTCGAAGAGGTGCGCGATCCAGGCAATCTCGGGACCATCATCCGCACCATCGACGCGGCCGGCTGCTCAGGCGTGATCCTGATCGGCGAGACCTGCGATCCCTATTCGGTGGAGGCGGTGCGGGCGACCATGGGCTCGATCTTCGCCACGCCCATCGCGCGGGCGAGCCGGGAGGAGTTCCTGGCCTGGAGGGCGGCCTGGCCGGGCCGGGTGATCGGAACCCTGCTGACCGCGACCACCGATTTCCGCGCGGCGTCGTACGAACGGCCGAGCCTCATCCTGCTGGGCGCCGAGCAGTCCGGCCTCACGCCGGAACTGGCCGCGGCTTGCGACATCACGGTGAAGATTCCCATGCTCGGCCGGGCCGACAGCCTCAATCTCGCCGTCGCCGCCGGGGTGATGATCTACGCCGCCACGCCGCAAAGGCCTTGACGCGCGCGCCCGCCGTTCCAGTGTGGCCGGCCCGGACTTGAAGGAAGGATTCTCGCCATGAGCGCACGGCCGATCGACAGGGCGCTGCAGGAACGGGCGCGGGCGGTGATCCCGGGCGGCATCTACGGCCACCAGTCCACCCGCCTGGCGCCCGACGGCTACCCGCAGTTCTTCGCCCGGGCGCGCGGGACGCGGCTGTGGGACGTCGACGGTCACGAGCTGATCGATTTCATGTGCGCCTATGGTCCCAACCTGATGGGCTATGGCGACGAGGCGATCGACGCCGCCTTCGTGCGCCAGCTCGACCTCGGCGACACCATGACCGGCCCCAGCGCCCTGATGGTCGAGCTGGCCGAGGCGATGACCGCCCAGGTGACCCACGCCGACTGGGCGATGTTCTGCAAGAACGGCGGCGACGCCACCCTGATGGCCCTGATGACCGCCAGGGCCCACAGCCGCCGCAAGACGGTGATCCTGGCCAAGGGAGCCTATCACGGGGCCTTGCCGTGGTGTGCGCTGCGGCCGATCGGGGTGATCCCGGAGGACAAGGCCGGGCAGATCTATTGCGACTACAACGATGTCGCGAGCCTGGAGGCGGCGGCCCGCGAGGCCGGCGACGATCTGGCGGCGATCTTCGCCGCGCCGCTGAAGCACGACGCCTTTATCGACCAGGCCCTCCCCGACCCGGCCTACGCCCGGCGGGCCCGGGAAATCTGCGACGAGAGCGGGGCCCTGCTGGTGGTCGACGACGTGCGGGCCGGCTTTCGC
>DASXIE010000033.1:0-14029 GCA_036498165.1 Caulobacteraceae bacterium | reverse complement strand
GCGGCGGCTCTCGGCCTGGCCATTCCGGCCCTGGCCCAGCAGGGCATGCCACCCCCTGGGCCGCCCCCCGCCGGATACAATGGCGAGCAGCCCTCACCGGCCGAGCAGTCGGATCGCTTCCGCCAGGCGCTGCGCCTGCGGCCCGACCAGGAAGGCGCCCTGCAGGCGTTCGTCGCCGCCATGCAGCCGGTCCGCGGCGGCCAGGCCGAACGCCTCCGCGAGGCGGCGCGACGCGAAGCGACTCTGCCCACCCTCCAGCGGCTCGACGCCATGACGGCGCGGATGGACGAGGCGCGCGCCATGTTCATGGCCAGGATCGCCGCCACGCGGGCCTTCTACGCCCAGCTCACGCCCGCCCAGCAGGCGATCTTCGATCGCATGCCGCCGCCCGGCCAGGGCATGCGATAGCGCCGCCGCGCCGAGGGGCGCCTTGCCGTCCCGCTGGAGGTCGGCTCTAAGCGGGGCGCGATGATCACCGTCCTGGCCAATCCGCACCGGTTCATGGCCTTCTCGCGCTGGGCCGCGCCGATCCTTGGGCTCATCGCCGCTGGCCTGATCGGGGCCGGCCTCTTCCTCGGCCTCAATGTCCCGCCGGACTACCAGCAGGGCGACACGGTCAGGATCATGTTCGTGCATGTGCCGGCGGCATGGACGGCCATGCTGGCCTACGCCGCCCTCGGCGCGGCGAGCTTCTTTTCCCTTATCTTCCGCCACGCCGTGGCCGACGCCGCCGCCAAGGCCGCAGCGCCGTTGGGCGCCGCCTTCACCGCCGCGGCGCTGGTCACCGGCTCACTGTGGGGCCGGCCGATGTGGGGGACGTGGTGGGCGTGGGGCGATTCGCGCCTCGTATCGGTGCTCGTCCTCTTCCTCCTCTTCATCGGCTACATGGCCCTGCGCGCCAGCATCGAGGACGAGGCCAAGGCGGCGCGGGCCGGCGAGATCCTCAGCTTGGTCGGGCTCATAAACCTGCCGGTGATCAAGTTCTCGGTGGACTGGTGGAACACCCTGCATCAGGGCGAGTCGATCTTCCGCCCCGGCGGCCCGACGATGGCGGCGGTCTACCTGGCCCCGCTTTTCCTCACCGGAGCCGGATATACGGCCGCTTTCGGGGCCTTGTGGCTCACCCGCACCCGGGCCGAGGTGCGCCGCCGGCGAGCCGCCGGCCTGGCGTTGAGGCAGGCGCTGTGAAGGTGAGACTGTGAAATACGCCGCCTTCATCTGGGGCGCCTATGGGGCCAGCGCCGCGGCCTTCGCCTGGATGGTGATCGACACCCTCTTGCGCGCCCGGGCCGCCCGGCGCGCCCTCGAGGCCCTGGAGCGGGCGGAGTCGTCGTGAGGCGGCTGATCGTCTTCGCGCCGCTGGCGGCGCTCGTCCTCGCCATCGTCCTCTTCGCCGGCTGGTCGCTGCGCCGCGGACCCCAGGTGACGCCCATGGCCATGGTCGGCAAACCCCTGCCCAACCTCGTCCTCGCCCAGCTCGACGGCGCCGGCGCCACGCCACTGCGGGCGGCGGCCAAGGGCCCGGCGCTGGTCAATTTCTATGCTTCCTGGTGCGCGCCGTGCGCGGCGGAATCGCCGGCCCTCCTGGCCCTCAAGGCCGAGGGGGTGCGGATCGTCGGGGTGGCCTACAAGGACGACAGGGCCGCCTCGAGCGGCTTCCTGAACCGGTTGGGCGATCCCTACGCCGTTCGCCTGACCGATCCGGATGGCGCGGCGGGGATCGAGTTCGGCCTCACCGGCGTGCCGGAGACCTACGCCGTGGACGCCAAGGGCGTCATCCGCGCCAAGCGAGCCGCCCCCATCGACGCCGCCGACGCCGAATCGTTGCTGGCCGCCGCTGCCGGCTGATCTGCCCTCAGTCCCCCCACACCTCGCGGGCGAAGCGGAGGAAGTTGAGGCCGAGAATCTTCTCGATCCGGGCCTGGGAGTGGCCCCGCCCCGCCAGCATCGCGGCGAGCTTGCGGAACTGTTCGACGCCGCGCAGGTCGACCACGAAGGGAGGGATGTCCGCCCCCTCGCCCTTGGCGGCTATGCCCAAGCGGGTGCGCTCGGCGTTTTCCTCGGCGAGGTAGGCGGCGAAGGCCGCCAGATCGTCGATGGGGGTGACATCGCCGTCGGTGCCGATGCCGACGTGATCCTCGCCGCACACCTTCACGGCGTGCTCGATGTGGGCGACCACGTCTTCCGCGGTCGCCCTGCCGTCGAGGGTCAGGAAGGGCATGAAGTAGATGCCGACGAAACCGCCGCCGTCGGCCACGCCGCGCAGCTCGGCGTCCGACTTGTTGCGCGGCAGGTCGGTCAGCGCCCGGCAGCCGGTGTGATTGATCGAGATCGGGGCGGCCGAGGCGGCGATGGCGTCCAGGCACGTCCGCTCCCCGCTGTGGGAGAGATCCACCATCAGCCGGCGAGCGTTCAGCCGCTCGATCGCCGCCCGGCCCAGCTTGGTCAGGCCGCGGTTTTCCGCCGCCATGGCCCCGTCGCCGAGCGCGTTGGCGCCGTTGTAGGTCAGTTGGACCACTCGAACGCCCAGATCGGCGCCGGCGTCGACGCGATGCGGATCGTCACCCACCTGGGCCGCGTTCTGGAAGCCGTAGACGATGCCGATCCGGCCCTCGTTCCGGGCCCGGACGATATCGCCGGCCCGCTCGATCCTCATGAGATCGGCCGGATGGTCGCGCAGGATCGCGTCCCACGCCTCGATCGTCCTTAAGCTGTAGCGCCACGGGTCGTGGTCGCCGGCCACATAGCCCAGGGTGATGTTGACCGCCGTCAGGCCCGAAGCCTTGGCGTCGGCGATCGAGCGGGCGTCGAGAAGCGGATCGTGGGTGTCGGCCGGCCCGCCTCGCGGCCGCCCCAGCCGCAGGTTGGGATTTTCCACGCCGCCGAGCGCATTGATGATCATGGGGGATCGGAGACTCCGGCGCTTCCGTCCGTCACGCGCTCAGCGCCCAGCCTTCCTGGCTTTCGACGTCGCCGACCACCTCAGCCTTCACCTTGCCGGGCGGGGCGAAGAGGGCGCCGAGCTTGCCGCCCTCGTCGAGGCGGGCGAAGTGCTCGGCCAGGCCCCGGACGGCGGCCGCCTCCTTGAGCTCGCCGTTGAGGGGCGTCGGCTTGAAGCCGGCCGTGGCGACCTCGGCGGCCAGCACCCCGACATCGGCGAGATCCGCTTCGCCAAGCGCCTTCCAGCCCGTCTCGAAGGGCCATACGCGCATGGTCTCGTGGGCGGCGCGCAGGCGACGGACCATGGGGACGCCGAGGATGCCCTGCGGTCCGACGGCCCCGTTGTAATAGAGCTTCCAGACCGGATTGACGCTCTTGTGGGCGACCTCGACGTGGCGGAACTCCGGCACGTCGCCCGGGCCGTGCTCGCGCCCGCGCTTTGGCTGCAGGGTGGTCAGGGTGTCGCGCGGCGGGCAGCCCCAGAACGGGAAGGGGCCGCCGGTCAGGCGCCGATTGATCTCCGAGCCGACCCCGAAGCGGTTGTTGGTGTTGTCGGCCTTGTCCTTGACCATCCTGGCCAGCTGGTCCCACACAGCCCGCCAGGGGGGAGCCGCGCCGGGCAGATTGAGCCCGCCGGCGAGGCCGCGCGGAAAGCCGAGCGGGAAGTCGAAGCCGATCAAGGTCCGCTCCCGGCGCTTGATGCGGTCGTCGAGAATCTGGCCGATCAGCGCCTCGCCCTGGGCCCTCGTTGGCGGATTGTGAGAGTCGAAGGCCAGTCGGAAGCGGACGTCGCGCTTGAGGACGCCGATCCACACCGAGTCCGTCCCCGTGGTCGGCTTGGCCGCCGCGCTCCAATGAACGATCACGTAGGCTTGGAACAGGCGGGCCACGGCTAGTCGACGATGCCCAGCCGCTTGAGCAGGCCGAGCCGCTTGTCGTGGAAGTGGGTCGCCTGGATGCCCAGCTCTTCGAGGTTCTGCTCGGCGCTCTGCAGCACCACGGCGTCCTTGACGATGGCCTGGTTCTGCCTGGCCAGCGTCTCCCAGGCGTCCGCCGCCCACTCGGCCGGCTTCTTCTTGCCGCGCAGGAAGGCGCCCAGGAACATCTGCTCGAAGCGTCCGACGTTGACCCCCGCCCCCAGCACCGGCGAGGCGAGGCAGGTGACATCGCCGGTCGTGCGGGCCCGGTCGATGAGAGCGGCGTTGAGCTTGCGGCAGCGCGGCGTGGCGATCTCGCTGTCCGCTTCCGATTGGGCCGGATGGGCCCGGCCCGAGCCGACCAGCACCGCCAGGCCCTCCATCAGGGTGCCGGGCACGAAACCGGACAGGGCGGGCGAAGCGGCGAGGTCGCCGATCCGCTTGGGCTTGCCACCGTCGTCCGCCAGCGCCTCGATGATCGGCCGGTAGATCTCCGGCTTCAGGTTGACCTTGCCCAGGCCGGCGTCGGCCTCGAAGGCGACGTCCTCGGGGTCGACGTTCAGCACCATGCTCATGTCGTGCAGGCGTTCCTGGCGCTCGAGGGGGGAGAGGCGGCGGGCCCCGCGGGCGAAGATGTCGCGCCGGAACTGCTGGTTGAGGATGTAGTCGCGCACCGTCTCGCGCAGCACGCTGTAGGGGATCTCGTTCATCAGCTCCTGCTGCGGCTGGGTGAGGTTGAAGGCGTCCATCTGCTCCAGCAGGGCGGCCGGGCAGACGTAGGCCAGCTTGGCGTCCGACAGCCAGGCGTGGACGTCGGAGAAATACATCGGCGTCCAGTCGCGGTTGAAATACTCGTGGGCCACGTAGTTGCGGTTCTGGCCGGCGATGGCGTCCAGCCGCGTCTTGGCCACCGGATTGGCCGCGAAGTAGCGCGCCCCGGCCTCGGCCAGCTTGGTTCCGAAACCGATCGAGCTGTCGATCCGCCCGACCACGCCCTGGGCGTAGCTGCCGGCGGTCTCGGCATGCAAGGTCAGCATGTGGCGCAGCGGCATGGCCACCGCCCAGCCGGGCAGGGTGTTGTAGCTGATGTAGAGGGCGCCTCCGACCTTCAGCCTGTGGCGCAGGATCTCGACGATGGCCCGGCGGTTGTCGTCGTTGACCCAGCTCCACACCCCGTGCAGGCCGATGTAGTCGAACCCCGGCACGTCGTCGCGCCCCGCCAGGTCGGCGAAGCTGTCGTCGAAGAACCTGCCGTCCGACTGCGCGGCCTCGGCCAGGGCCTGGGCGTTGGCGGCGTGCACCGGGTTGAAATCGGCCCCCCAGAACTCCCCGGGCACGGCGGCGGCGTGGATGTTGACGCTGAGCCCCTGGCCGTAGCCCAGCTCCAGGTAGCGCATGGCCGAGCGGTTGGGCGGCTCGTGGCCGCTGAGCAGCAGGGCGAAGTCCATCAGGCCCGGCGCCAGCTCGCGATAGTAGCCGTGCGTGTAATCGATCTCGGCCAGGTAGCCGCTCGTCCAGTCCATGGGTCGGTCCCGCCCTACTGAGCCTGAGGAAGTGCTATCTATTCCCGCCCATCCTGGCGAGTCCTCAAAACCTCTCTCCCCACCCTGGGGGGAGTACCGGTGAAGCCGGGGAGGGGGTCGCGGGGAAATGCGCCGACGCCCTTGCACGGGCGCCTCCTCCACCGCTTCGCGGTCCCCTCTCCTAAGAGGGGAGGAGAAGAGATCTCAGCTCAGCTTCACCAGCATCTTGCCAAGGTTCTCGCCCTTGAAGAGCTTGAGGAAGGCGGTGGGGGCGTTTTCGATGCCCTCCTCCACCGTCTCGCGCCACTTCACCTTGCCCGAGGCGATCCAGCCGGACATGTCGCGGATGAAGTCGGCCTGCATGTCGACGTGGCTGGAGACGATGAAGCCTTCCAGGCGCAGCTGCTTGCCCACCGCCATGATCAGCCCCCGCACCCCCTCGCCAATGTCGGTGGCGTTGTATTGCGAGATCATCCCGCACAAGGCGAAGCGGCCGAACGGCCGGGCCGCCATCAGGGCCGCCTCCATGTGAGCTCCACCGACATTCTCGAAATAGACGTCGATGCCGTCCGGCGCCGCCCGCATCAGGGCGGCGGTGAGATCGGTCTCGGCCTTGTAGTCGATCACATGGTCGACCCCGAGCCCACTAAGGTACGCCGACTTCTCGGCGCCCCCCGCTGAGCCGATGACCGTATGGCCCTTGAGCTTGGCGATCTGGCAGACCACCTGGCCAACGGCCCCGGCCGCCGCCGACACGAACACCACGTCGCCCTCCTTGAGCGCCGCGATCTTCAGCAGGCCCACATAGGCGGTCAGCCCCGGCATGCCGGCGACGCCCAGAAACGCCTGGGGCGGCAGGCCGTGGGTATCGAGCTTCTGCACCGCCCCGGCCGGGGCGTTGAAGGCCTCGCGCCAGCCGAGGAAGCTCTGCACCGCGTCGCCGGCCTTGAAAGACGGATCGTTGGAGGCGATCACCTCTCCCACCGCCCCGCCCTGCATCGCCTCGCCGATCTGGAACGGCGGGGCGTAGCTGCGCACATCGTTCATCCGCCCGCGCATGTAGGGGTCGACCGTCATCCAGGTGTTGCGCACCTGCACCTCGCCGGGCCCGGGATCGGGGAGCTCGACGCTCGCCAGCTCGAAGTTGGAGGCGTTCGGCATCCCCGACGGCCGGCTCTTGAGGCGGATTTCCCTGGATGTGGTCATGGCGGCTTTCCCTGTTTTCCTCGCCGTCCTAGCCCTTAGTCCGGCTCCGCTCTAGTGGCTAAGTCGGGCCATGCCTGATAGGGGCGGCCCCATGACCTCGACCTTGCGCGCCGGGGTGATCGGCGCCGGGGTGTTCGGCGGCTATCACGCGGGCAAATACGCCGAGCTGCCGGGCGTCGCCCTGACCGCAGTGCTCGATCCCCACCCCGAACGCGCCGCCGCCCTCGCGCAGCGTCATGGCGGCAAGGCGTGCGCCGATCTTCCGGCCTTTCTGGAGAGCGTGGACGTCGCCTCCATCGCCGCCCCGGCCATCCATCACGGCGCGCTGGCGCTTGGCGTCCTGAACGCCGGCAAGAGTGTCTATGTCGAAAAGCCTATCGCCGTGACCCTGAAGGACGCCGACGCGATCGTCGCCGCCGCCCAACGCCTCGGCCTTGTCGCCGCCTGCGGCTTCCTCGAGCGCGCCGCCTTCGAAGCCATGGGCCTCTTCGAGATTCCCCTCGCCCCTCTGCGCATGGAATGCGCGCGCCTAGGGCCGCCCTCGCCGCGCAATCTCGACGTTTCGGTGGTCATCGATTTGATGATCCACGATCTCGATCTCGCCTTGGCCCTGACATCGGCCGAACCCCTGGCCGTGGAGGCCGAGGGCGCCTGCCTCGCCAATTCCCTCATCGACGAAGCGCAGGCGGAGGTGAGCTTCGAGGATGGTTTCACGGCGCGGTTCCGGGCCTCGCGCGTCGCCGCCGATCGCGAGCGGACCCTCACACTGGTGTATCCCGACGGCGAAGTGCGCCTTGATCTGCTGAGCCACGCCTTCGAGAACACCACGCCTTACCCCCTCAACGCCGCCTTCGAGGATGACCCGCGCAGCCGTGATCGCCTCGGCGCCAGTCTCGCCGCGTTCGTTGCCGCCGTCCGCGGCGAGGGCGCTCCGCTCGCCGACGCCGCCGACGGGGCGCGGGCGCTCGACCTGGCGCTAGCGGTGGAGCAGGCGGTGGGCGGATAGGCGGACGCGCCGAGAAATGCACGCTGTGAATATCAACTCATCATGACTTTTCATTTCTGAATTTATCGCTCGGGGGCGATGTTCTCCTTGGGAGGGGCTGCGGACGCGGCCGGACCTGCCAGGAGGGGCGCATGTCGGTCTACGGGGACTACGATGGCGAACCCAGGCCGATCGCCCGGTTGCGGGCCGCCAACCAAGGCGGCCCTGATCCGACCACTCTGACGCTCGACCAACGACGCGCCGGCATAGAGCAGATCGCCGCCGCCAATCCGCCGGCGCCGGATGTTTCCTATGTCGAGACCTCTCTCGGCGGCCGACCGGCCGCCTGCGTCGAGGCGCCGGGAGCGCTGCCTGATCGGGCGATCTTCTACACCCATGGCGGCGCCTATGTCGCCGGATCCCCGTTCACCCATCGGGCGATTCTGGGTGAGCTGTCGCGGCACGCCCGCGCCCGCGTGCTGGCCGTGGACTATCGCCTGGCCCCCGAGCATCCGTTCCCGGCCGCCGTGGAGGACGGGCTCGCCGCCTATCGCGCTTTCATGGCGACGCACGGGGAGGGTAGGACCGCGGTGGCGGGCGATTCCGCCGGCGGCGGTCTGGCGGTCGTGATCCTCACCCAGGCGCGGGACGCCGGCCTGCCGTCGCCGGACGCCGGCGTGCTGTTCAGCCCATGGGTCGACCTGTCCGGCGGATCGCACTCGATGACCTCTAAGGCGAAAGCGGATCCGATCGTGAAGCCGGACGTCGTCGGGGCGATGGCCACGCTCTACCTGAACGGCGCCGACCCGAGGGACCCGCGCGCCTCGCCACTGTTCGCGGTTCTGCGCGGCCTGCCGCCGCTGCTGATCCAGGCGGGCGCGGACGAGGTGCTGCTCGACGAGATCGTCGACCTGGAGCGCAACGCGCGCCAGTCGGGCGTCGATACGACCCTCGAGGTCTGGCCCGAGATGGTGCACGTCTGGCACGCCTTCCTGAAGGTCCTGCCGGAGGCGGCCGATGCCTTGCGCCGAGCCGGACGCTACCTCGAGCGGCAATGGTCCATCGCCGGCGAGGCGGACGTCCACCGCCAGAGGAGCGTGAAATGAACGCGGCGACACCCAGGTTGCCGCCCCTGGCGTGGGGGGAACTCTCGGCCGAACAACAGGAAGAACTGCGGCCGTATGGCGAAGGAGGCGCGCTTCACAACGTCCACCGCGTGTTCATCCGCAATCTGAAGATGTTCAGGCGGCACGGCCCGTTCAGCGATTATATCATGCGCCGCTCGTCGTTGTCGGCGCGGCATCGCGAGATGGCGATCATCCGCATCGGCTGGCTGAACCGCTCGCCCTACGAGTGCGCCCATCACCATCGCCTCGGCCTGGAGGCCGGCCTGACCTCGGCGGAGCTTTCGCGCCTGGCCGAGGGGCCGGAGGCGAGCGGCTGGTCGGAGGTCGACCGCCTGGTCCTCGAGGCGGTCGACGAGCTGAAAGCCGACGCCAACCTGACTGATGCGACCTATGCGGCGCTGTCGCGCCATTTCGATGACCACCAGCTCATCGACCTGGTCTTCACGGTCGGCGCCTACGCCATGATCTCCACGGCCTTGAACGTATTCGGCGTTCCCCTGGAAGACGGCGTGCCGGCCTTTCCGCCGTTCGAAACGGCGGCAGTCTGACCATGCACCCGGCCGTTCGCGCGCGCACGGAGCCCGAGAAGACCGCCTTCACCATGGCGGGATCGGGTCGCGCGGTGACCTTCCGGGAGCTGGATGAACGGTCCAACCAGATCGCCCATCTCCTGCGCGGGATCGGGTTGCGGCGCGGAGACCGGATCAGCCTCCTGGGCGAGAACAGCGCCGAGTTCGTGCTGGTCTGCTGCGCGGCGGCCCGGGCCGGCCTCTACTACGCCCCGATCGGCACAAGCCTGACGCCCGGTGAGATCGGCCACATCGTGACCGACAGCGAGGCCAGGGCGATGTTCGCCGGCGTGGCGATGGCCGACAAGGCGCGCGAGGCGGCCGGCGCCGCGGTGGGCCTTGCCGGCCGTTACAGCCTGGGCGGCGAGATCGCCGGGTTCGAAAAGCTCGACGACGCCGTGGCGGGATTGCCGACGACGCCCATAGCCGATGAGAGCGAAGGGCTCGACCTGCTTTATTCGTCCGGAACCACCGGCCGCCCCAAGGGCATCCTGCGTCCCCTGACGGATCGCCCGCTCGATGCGCCGGACGCGTCGACCCAGGCCTATGCCTCGCTGTGGGGCATGGGCGACGACACGGTCTATCTGTCGCCGGCCCCGCTCTATCACGCCGCGCCCTTGCGCTTCCTCATGGGGGTGATGGCCCAGGGCGGGTCGGCGGTGATCATGGAGCATTTCGACGCCGAAAGCGCGCTCGGGCTCATCGAGCGCCATCGGGTCACGCACAGCCAGTGGGTGCCGACGATGTTCGTGCGCCTGCTCAAACTGCCGGAGGCGATGCGCCGCCGGTTCGACCTCGGCTCGCACAAAGCCGCCATCCATGGCGCCGCCCCGTGCCCGATCAGCGTCAAGCGGGAGATGATCGCCTGGTGGGGACCGATCCTGTTCGAATACTACGGAGGAACCGAGGCGATCGGCTCGTGCGCCATCAACAGCGACGAGTGGCTGCGGCATCAAGGTTCGGTGGGTCGGCCGATGGTGGGCAAGATCCACCTCGTCGGAACGGATGGCGCCGAGTTGCCGGCGGGCGAGGAGGGCCTTGTCTACTTCTCGGACGGCGGTCCGAGGTTCGAATACCTGAACGATGAGGCGAAGACCCGGGAGATCGAACAGGCGGACGGCTGGCGGACGTTCGGCGATGTCGGCCGCGTCGATGCCGAGGGATACCTCTACCTGACCGATAGGGCTTCGAACCTGATCATTTCGGGCGGGGTCAACATCTATCCGCAAGAGACGGAGAACCTGCTGGTCACCCATCCCAAGGTGGCCGAGGCGGCGGTGATCGGCGTGCCGAACGAAGAGTTCGGCGAGGAGGTGCGGGCCGTCGTGCAGCCGGCCAGTTGGGACACGCCCACCCATGAGTTGGCGGCGGAACTGATCGCCTACTGCCGCCAGCACCTCTCGCCGATCAAGTGCCCACGGGCCATCGACTTCGATCCCGCCGTGCCGCGCGGCGAAAACGGCAAGCTCTACAAGCGCCGATTGCGCGACCGCTATTGGGCCGGGCGATCCTCACGACTGGTCTGATGGGAGACACTCGTCGCCACGTCGAGCTCAGCCGCCGTCTCCAGGATAAGCTCGCGGAACCAGGTCAGCATCGGGTCGCGGTCTGAGCGGGCATGCCAGACCATCTCGATCAGCAGATCATCGACCGGAAAGGGAGCCGGTCGCCAGGCCAGCGGCAGGATTTCGGAATAGATGCGTGAGAGCCGCTCACTCGTGATGGCCAGGAAGTCGGAGTCCAGCAGCATCAGGGGCGCGGCCAGGAAATGCGGCATGATCAGCTTGCCGCGCACGTCGAGGTTGGCGCGACCGGTGGCCTGATCGATCCAGCCCGACCGCGCGCCGTCGAAGGAAATGTTGAGAAGCGGATATTCGCGCAGCGTCTGCGCTGACCAGCGCTCGAAGGCCGGGTGATCGCGCCTGGCCTGAACGGCCACCTTCTCCACGCACAGCGGCGTGCGGCGCACGAAATGGGGGGCGTTCTCGTAGTGGCCGATGGCGACGTCGATGGCCTCGCTTTCGAGAAGCTCCGGCACGATCTTGCGGTCCCCCCACTTGATGATGAGGTTGAGGCTGGGCGCGCGCTTGAACAGCTTGCGCTGTAACGGCGCTCCGATCGTGGCCGACATGAAGTCGGAGGCGAACAGGGTCAGGTCGGCGTGGGCGTTCTGGGAGTCGAACGGCGCCGGCTCGTCGACCGCCGACTTGATGACCTGCAAGGCGGTGCGGATGGGTTCGCGCAGATCCTTGGCTCTCTGGGTCAGCCGCATCTTGCGGCCCTCACGCTCCAGCAGCGGGTCCTTGAGCAGGTCCCTCAGGCGCCCCAAAGCGTGGCTCACCGCCGGCTGGCTTAGCCCCACTCGTTCGCCGGCCCCCGACACGCTCTGGGTTTCGATGAGGGCGTCGAGAATGACGAGCAGGTTGAGGTCGATGCGGGAGAGATTCATTCAGCGCTCCCCAGTGCCAAGGATCATTCGCCAGGCGAATGCCAGGCCATAATAGAATTGCATTTGTGCATTTCCAACGCTTTCGCGATCTTCGCCGCGTGGCGTGCCGCAACCCCGACGAGGGCCGGCATGGACCACGCGGAGGGAGGGCTCGATGAGGCGGGATCGGTTTGGGGATTGGGCGCCGCGATTGGCGGTGTTGTTGGCGGGGACTTCGGTGCTGGCGATGCAGCCGGCCACGGCGCGGGCGGAAACCGCCGCGTCCACCCAGGCAGTCAGCGTAGGCGAGGTGATCGTCACCGCCCGCAAGCGCGAGGAAGCGATCAACACCGTACCGATGTCGATCAACGCCGTCAGCGGGGCCCAGGTCGCGTCCAAGGGCATAGAGCGGACCAGCGACCTCGCCCGCGTCGTGCCCGGCTTTACCTACACCACCTCGCAGGTCGGCACGCCGATCTACACCCTGCGCGGGGTGGGGTTCGTCGACATCAGCATGGGCGGCCGGCCGACCGTCAGCGTCTATGCCGACCAGGCCCCGATCCCCTTCATTATCGAGACGCTGGGCGGCAACTTCGACCTCGAGCGGATCGAGGTGCTAAAGGGCCCGCAAGGCACCCTCTACGGCCAGAACTCCACCGGCGGGGCCATCAACCTCATCGCCGCCAAGCCGACCGCCGACTTCCAGGCGGGGCTGCAGGCCGGATACGGCAACTACAACGCCGTCACCCTGGAGGGATTCGTCAGCGGCCCGCTCAGCGACACCCTCGAGGCTCGCCTCGCCGTGCAGCACGTCCAGAACGACGCCTGGCAGAAGAGCTACACCTCAGGCGAAACCAACGGCGCCACCGACCTGACCAGCGGCCGGGCGGTCGTGGATTGGCGGCCGACCAGCCGATTCAAGGTGGAGCTGAATCTCAACGGCTACGTCGACCACTCCGACACCCCGGCGGCGCAGCTCGATAAGGTGCTGGTCCCCTCCTCTGAGGCTTCGCTCGTCCCGACCCTCTTCAACTATCCGACGGCGCCGCAGACCGACACCGCCGCCGACTGGAACCCGGGCCAGAGCTACCGGCGTCAGAACGACTTCTTTCAGGCCAACCTGAGGGGCGATTATGAGCTGCCGCACGGCCTGACCCTGACGTCGCTGAGCTCGTTCAGCCACTACGACGCGAACCAGCCGGTCGACATCGATGGAACGTCTCAGTCGGTCCTCCAGCAGCTCACCAAGGGGTCGATCAATTCCTGGTACCAGGAGGTTCGACTGGCCGGAAACATCTTCGACCACGGCTACTTCGTGGTGGGCGCCAACTACGCCTCCGACAAGGTCCGGGAGACCAACTACGTCAACGTCAGCGGCGGCACCGAAGCGTTCTCGTTCGTCGCCCTGGGATTGCCGCTGTTCGACACCTTCCGCGACATCGACAACCAGGACAGCCAGACCTACGCCGTGTTCGGCAACGTGGACTACAGTCTCACCCCGACCATCAAGCTCGACGCCGGGGTGCGTTATACGCGCGCCATCGACAACTTCACCGGCTGCTCGGCCGACACCGGCGACGGCAACGCCGCCTCGATCTTCGGGCCGTTCGAGAATTTCATCCGGGGCCTCTCCGGCCTGCCGCCGCTCCCGCCGATCCCGCCGGGCGGCTGCGTCACCGCCAACGACCAGTTCGCCCCGACACTGGTGGTCAGCAAGCTTGACGAGGACAATGTCTCCTGGCGGGTCGGCGCCCAATGGCAGGCGCTCGAGCACACCATGCTCTATGTGAACGTCAGCAAGGGCTACAAGGCCGGCGGCTATCCCGATCTGGGCGCCACCAAGACCAGCCAGTTCAATCCGGCGACGCAGGAATCGGTGCTGGCCTTCGAGGCCGGCTTCAAGACCAGGCTGTTCGACACCCTGCAGCTGAACGGCGCCGGCTTCTACTATGACTATCGCGACAAGCAGGTTCTCAGCGTCGTCACCGATCCGGTGTTCGGCACGGTGCTGCAACTGGTCAACATCCCCAAGTCCCGGGTGATCGGGGCCGAGCTGCAGGCCGTCTGGGCGCCCGTCCGGGGTCTGACGTTCAGCGCCAACGGGGCCTACACCGACTCGAAGATCCTCGACGACTTCACCGGCATCAATGCGCTCGGCGCGACCCAGGATTTCGGAGGCGAGCCCTTCCCGACCTCGCCGACCTGGCAGGCGGCCGCCGACGTCAACTACACCTGGCCGGTGAACAACGCTCTGAACGGCTTCGTCGGCGGCGACCTGACCTATAAGAGCGCCACCAACAACGACCTGGGCGAGATCTCCCTGCTGGCGATCAA
>DASXIE010000032.1:0-7563 GCA_036498165.1 Caulobacteraceae bacterium | reverse complement strand
TCGGCGGACTCGAAGCCGAGGACCAGGACAGCCGAAGTCCCATCGCCCACGCCATTGTTGCGGGCCTCGGCGGGATCGAGGAGGCGGCGATTCGAGGGGAAGAGCGCCGATTGCGAGAGGGCCCGCACGGCGGCGACGGCCGGCCCCATGGCGGGGAAGGCGATGCTGGCCGAGACCTGGTGAAGCGGTCGGTCCTGCAGGCGCATCCACGCCTCGACGACAACGCCCAGGACCCCTTCCGAGCCGATGATCATGCGGTCAGGAGAAGGTCCGGCTCCCGAGCCCGGCAGGCGGCGGGTCTCCATCACCCCGGCCGGGGTGACCGTCCTCGTATGCTCCACGAAATCGTCGATGTGGGTATAGAGCGAGGCGTAATGGCCGCCGCTGCGGGTGGCGATCCAGCCGCCCAGGGTTGAGTGCTGCAGGCTCTGGGGGAAATGGCGCAGGGTCAGGCCATGGGGCTTCAGCTGCGCCTCGAGTTCCGGGCCCAAGGAACCGGCTTGGATCCGGGCGGCGCGGCTGGCGCCATCGATCTCCGCCACCTCGTTGAGGTATTGCAGGTCGATGGAGAGCGTCCCGGCGTAGGAGTCGCCGACGTCAGGCTCGACGCCGCCGGCCACACTCGAGCCGCCGCCAAACGGGATCGCCGCCACGTTGGCGCGCGAGGCCCAGTCGAGAAGGGCGATCACCTCGTCTTCAGATCTTGGAAAGGCGACGAGGTCTGGCGGCTCCGGGATGGCGCGCAGGAACATGCGGGCGACGTCGGCGAACGACTTGCCGAAACTGTGGGTCAGCCGGTCGTAGGGCGTGACCGAGACCCTGTGGGCCAGCGAGGCCGGCGGGTCGATGCGCGGCCGGCGCAGGTCGAAATCACCCTCGCGCGGGGCCGGAACCTGGGGTCCCACCGCGCCCAGCCTCGCCGCCGACGCGCGGACCCGGGCCTCCTCCTCGGGGGTGGGGCCGTCGTCGACATAGCCCCAGCCCCAGAAGCGCAGCCTCGGGCGGTGGGAAAGAGTGGCGAATTCAACCATGGCGGGGACTCCGCGGGGCGCCGAGAAAGTCGGCGGCGCTGAATTCGGCCGGCGCGGCCACCTCGACGATCGGGTCGGGGCGGTCGTCGTATTCCAGAGCCAGGGCGCGGGCGATCACCGCGTGCATGTCGTAGAGACAAGTAATGTAGGTGAATTCGAGGATCTGCTCGTCGCTCCAGAAGGTCTTCAGCGTCTCGATGACCGCCCGCGGCGTGCGCCCGCCGCACTGGCAGAGGCAATCGGCGAAGGCCAGGACCGCCCGCTCCTGATCGCTGAAGACAGTGGCGACCTGCCAGTGCGGCACGGCGGCGATCTTCTCCTCGGCAACGCCGAGGCCGCGCAGGGACTTGCAGTGCTGCGAGAAGACGAACTGGCTGGACTTGACCCAGCCGGCCCGGGTCTGGCCGAGTTCGCGCAACACCGGGTCGATCTTTCGCTCGGGATGCCGATACAGCGCGAAGCCGTCGACGGCGTGCTGGAAGATGTCCGGGACGAGGGCGAACACCGTCCACCAGTCGCCGGGCGTGCCGGTTGCGGTCCCGGGCTCGGCGACCGGATCCCGCTCGGGCCCGAACAGGCGGTTGTAGTAGAGACGGATCGTCTCGGAGGCGACCTCAGAGCGGGGAACCTGGCGCAGGACGGGCATGGAAGCCTCCTTGGTTAGGCGTGCGGCGAGTTCATGCGCGCGGGCCCTCCAGCGCCTCGGCGATGCGGGCATAGCCCTCGCGCGAAGCGGCGGGATCGCCGCCTAAGCCGATGCGCAGGTGATCCGGCGCGCCGAAAAATCGTCCGGGAACGACGCTCGTCTCGTAGCGGTCCATCAGCAGGCGGAAGAAGGCGTCGCCGTCGCCCCCGACGAGGCGCGGGAAGACAGTCGTTCCCTGGTCGAACACGGTCTGGTCGAGGCCGGGATGGCCGGCGAGGATTTCGCGGTAGGCGGCGCGATTGGCGGTCGTCAGGGCGCTCGCCCGGGCCCGCAGGTTGGCTAGATTATCGAAGGCCTTCATGGCCAGGCGCTCGGTGAGGTGGGGGGGCTGGACGCCATAGAGATCGTTGAGGCGCCGCATGCGCGCCGCCAGGGCCCGGGGGGCGATGATCCAGCCGCAGCGCAAACCGCTGAGGCCGTAGGCCTTGGTGAGACTGCTGGTGACGATGACGTTCGCGTCCTCGCGGAAGGCGGTTCGCGCCCCGCCGGCGGCGAAGGTCAGTTCGAGATAGACCTCGTCCACCAGGACGCCGGCTCCGATGCGGTCGGCCGCACGGGCCACCGCGGCCACGTCGGCCTCCGCCGCCGGGGCGCTGGTGGGATTGTGCAGATCGGTGAGGATGATGAGGCGGGTGGCCTCGCCCATGGCGGCGATGGCGGCGTCCGGATCGAGCCGGCCGGCGGGCCGCTCGAAGCGCCTGATCCGGGCCCGGAGATATCCCAGGGTCGCGATGAGCAGCTCGTAGGTCGGGGTTTCGACGAGCACTTCATCCCCTGGGGAGACGAGCGCGGCCATGGCCAGGTGGTTGGCGAAGGAACAGCCGCCGCCTGGGATCGCCACGCAGGCTGGATCGACGCCAAACCGCGCCGCGATCCTCGCCGCGAGCGGGCCGTAGCCGTAGGGCTGGTCGCTGTGGAGAACCAGATCGCTAAGTTCGGCGCCGAGATCGGAAAAGTCGCAGTTGGCTATGCCGCTCGAGGCGAGGTTGAACCGCGCGGCGGTGTCGAGCTTGGCGAAGGCCATGTAGTCGCTGGCCAGGACCCGCCGCTGCGCCGGATGTCCCTCCATCACGTCCTCCGCAGCTTGCCGCGCCAGTAGAGATAAGGCGGGACGCCGGCGGCGAGGATGGCGTAGCCGATCAGGCTGTCGACCGGATAGGCCCAGAACGAGGCGCCGACCACCACAACGCAAGCGGCGATGAAAGCGCCGGTGGTGAAGGGATGGAAGGGGGCGCGGAACCCCTCCGGCCCCGCCCGCCGGCGCAGGAAAAACAGGCACGACGCGGAAAGGCCGAAGAAGAGGAAATTCATGGCGATGACATAAGAGAGGATGCGCTCGTAGGTCCCGCTGAGGGCCAGCACGGCGGTCCAGGCGGCCTGTAGGAGGATGGCGATCACCGGGACCCGGGCGCGCGCGCTCACCTGGCCGGCGGCGCGGAAGAAGAGGCCGTCCCTGGCCATGGCGAAGGTGACCCTGGGCCCCGTGAGCATGCCCTGGGAGATGAAGGCCAGGGCCGAGAGGGCCACCGCCGCGGCGGCGAGTCTGGCCCCCGCCGGGCCGACCGCCCTCTCGAGCACGTCGGACGCCGGGGTGAGGGTGGCGGCGAGCCCGCTCACCCCCAGGCCATGCAGGCAGGCGAGATTGACCAGGAGGTAGAGGGCGATCACCGCAGCGACCCCGATGAGGAGGGCGCGGGCGAGATTGCGCCCGGCCTGGCGCACTTCGCCGGCCACGTAATTGGCGGTCTGCCAGCCGCCGTAGCTGAACACCACCGGGATCAGGGCGGCGCCGAAGGCCTTGATCGGCCCGCCGGCGGCGGGGGCGGCCGACGGGGCCGGCGCGGCGGGCGCCACGATGGCGAAACCGGCCCCGATGAGCGCGGCGATCACCACCACCTTGAGCACGCCCAGGACCGCCTGGGTTCGGTCGCCCGCCTTCACCCCCAGGCAGTTGACGCCGGCCAGCGCCGCCAGGGTCGCGACGATCACAGCCTTTTCGTTCAGCACGCCGCCGCTGAGGACCGCGAGGTTCTTGGCGAAGACGATGGAGACCGCCGCCAGGCCGCCGGCCTGGACCACCAGCAGGGTCGTCCAGCCGAATAGGAAGGCGACGAGTGGGCCATAGACGCTGCGCAGATAGACGTATTCGCCGCCCGTGGCGGGGATGTGAGCGGCGAGCTCGGCGTAGACGAAGGCTCCCAGCAGGGCGACGAGGCCGCCGGCTCCCCAGGCGGCCAGGACGAGCTCGGGCGAATGCAGGGAGCGGGCCACGACGGCGGGATTGACGAAGATCCCTACCCCGATGATCCCGCCCATGACCAGCATGACCGCGCTCGGCAGGCCGATGGCGACCCGCAGGCCCTCCTCGGTGAGCTCGGTGTCGCTCATGCGCCGGCCGAGGCGAGGAGAAAGGCGCCGCCGGCGATCATCGCCCCGGAGACGATCTGGCGCGGGCGCGGGCGCTCCTTGAGGAACAGCACGCCGATGACGAGGGCGAAGAGGATGCCAGTCTCGCGCAGCGCCGAGACCTGGCCCATGGGCGAGCGGCTGAGGGCCCAGATGACGACCCCGTAGGCGACGAGCGAGAAGGCCCCTCCGGCCAGGGACTTCAGGGTGTCACCGTCGAGGGCCAGAGGCGGGAAGGCGCGCCGGATGGCGAAATAGACCAGGGGCATGGGAAGGCCCTGGGCCAGGAAGAGCCAAGCC
Organism: Caulobacteraceae bacterium; assembly: GCA_036498165.1. Classification (GTDB taxonomy): domain Bacteria; phylum Pseudomonadota; class Alphaproteobacteria; order Caulobacterales; family Caulobacteraceae; genus Acaudatibacter. The sequence continues at coordinate 3,120 of DASXIE010000032.1, read as the reverse complement.
GCGTAGGAGGGCGCCGCGCCGGAGAGCCGCGAACCCAGGCCATCGGTTACCGTATAGGCGGCGATCAGCAGGCCGGTGGCCAGGGCGGCCAGGAGCGAGCGGCCGTCCAGGCGGGCGCGACCAAATGCGATGCCGACGATGCCGGCCGACACCAGAGCGATGCCGGCCAGAGCCACCGGCGGAAGGCGCTCGCCGGCCAGCAGCCAGGCGCCAAGAGTGACAAGCAGGGGCGAGGCGCCGCGGGCGATGGGGTAGATTTCGCCCAGCAGACCATGGCGATAGGCACGGACGAGGGCCAGGCAGTAGGCGATCTGCAAGCTCGCTGAGAGGGCGATGAAAGGCCAACTCGACGCGGCGGGCGCGGGCAGGAAGATCGCCGCCGCCGCGCCCAGAACGCCGGACATCAGGCTCATCACGGTGATCGACCACAGGCGGTCGGCGCGGGCGCGCAGGACCGCGTTCCAGGTGGCGTGCAGCAAGGCGGCGAAGAGGACCGCCCCGACCACGAGGGGGGTCATGGCGATCGTCGGAACGGCTATTTGCCGGCCCCGGCGGCGGCGATCGCGGCGTCGAGGGCGGTGAGCGGTTGGTAACCCGCCTCCAGCGCCTTGCCATTGACCACGAATGTCGGCGTGGCGTTGACGTTGTCGCGCTTGACGTTGGCGGCCACCCTGGCGCTGAGGGCGTTGAGCGCCGCTTGGTCGCGGATGCAGGCGCTGTATTGATCCTCACTCAGACCGACGGTCTTGGCGATGCCCATAAGGGTGTTGTTGGGATCGTCGTAGATGCCCGGCTGGCTGGCGTAGATGGCGCCGACGACGGCGAAATACTTGTCCTTGCCGGCGCAGCGGGCGAGCAGGAAGCCGGAGGCGGCGATGGCCACCTCATTGGCGTCGCCGACCAGCATCTCGCGGGCGATGTAGTGGATCTTGCCGCTGTCGATGTACTTGGCCTTGAAGGCCGGAAAGACCTCCTTGTACCAGCGCCCGCACACCGGACAGGCCACCGAGGCGTATTCGACCACCGTCACCTTGGCGGCCGGATTGCCGAGGCTCATGTCGTCCGGGAGCGGTGCGCTCTTCCCCCCTCCCCCGTTTCCGCACGCCGCCAGGGCCGGCGTCAGCATTCCCAGGAGCGCCAGGCGTCGGCTGATGATCGGCATGGTGTCCTCGAAATGGCCAGGCTCCGTTCGTCGCCGAGAAGCGAGACTGGATCAAGGCATTTGACAATCGCGGGCCGGGAGTTGCAACCAAGCAACGAGGATCGCTCACCTTTCGAGGCCGTTACATGAAATCCCCGCAACGCCTGTTCTCGTGCGCCGCCGTGGGCGTGGCCCTGGTGGCGTCGCCGGCCGCGGCCCAGAGCGGGGCCGTTTTCGCCGCGCCGAGTCCCCTGCCTCTGCAAGCCCCGCAGTTCGACAAGATCACCGACGCCGACTTCCAGCCGGCCATGGACGAAGGGATGCGCATCCAGCGGGCGGAGATCGAAAAGATCGCCGCCAATCCGGCCCCCCCGACCTTCGCCAACACCTTCGTGGCCATGGAGCGCTCGGGCCGCGAACTCGACCGCGTCACCGAAGTCTTCTTCGCCCTTTCGGGGGCCAATACCGACGACGCGCTCCAGAAGGTCGAGGCCGCGGAGGCGCCCAAACTCTCGGCCCATCAGGACGCCATCTACCTCGATCCCCGTCTCTTCAAGCGCGTGAAGGCGGTCTATGACCGCCGCGCAAGCCTGCGCCTGGATGCGGAATCCCTGCAGCTCATCAAGGTGACCTACGAGGACTTCGTTCACGCCGGGGCGCGGCTCTCCGAGACCGACAAGGCCCGCCTCAAGGCGATCAACGAGAAGCTCGCGGGGCTGTCGACCACCTTCCAGCAAAAGCTGCTGGCGGCGACCAAGGCAGGCGCCCTGGTGGTCGACGACAAAGCGGCCCTGGCCGGCCTCTCGCCCGACTCCATTGCCGCCGCCGCCCGCGACGCCGACGCCCGCGGCCTGAAAGGCAAGTGGCTCTTGCCCCTGCAGAACACCACCCAGCAGCCCGCCCTGGCCTCGCTCGACAATCGCGCCACCCGCGAGACCCTGTTCAGCCATTCATGGACGCGGAGCGAGAAGGGCGACGCCAACGACACTCGAGCCACGGTGCTGGAGATCGCCCGCTTGAGGGCCGATAAGGCGGCGCTCCTGGGCTACCACGACTTCGCCGCCTACAAGCTCGAGAATCAGATGGCCAGGACGCCGGCGGCGGTGGAGGCCTTCGTGAGCCAGCTCACCGGACCGACGCGAGCGCGGGCGGCGGCTGAGTCGGCCGACATCCAGGCGATGATCGCCAAGGACGGCCCGTCGTTCCAGCTCCAGCCATGGGACTGGGACCACTATTCCGAGCAGGTCCGCAAGGCGAAGTACGATCTCGACGAGAACGAGGTCAAACCCTACTTCGAGCTCCACAAGGTGCTCACCGACGGGGTCTTATACGCCGCCAACCAGCTCTATGGCGTCACCTTCAAGCCACGCCACGACCTGCCAGTCTACCAGCCCGACATGATGGTGTTCGAGGTCTTCGACAAGAACGGCAAGACCCTGGGCCTGATGTATTTCGACTACTTCAAGCGCGACAACAAATCCGGCGGCGCGTGGATGGAGAGTTTCGTCGGCCAATCGAGGCTTCTGGGGACCAAGCCGGTGGTCGCCAACGTCGCCAACTTCACCAAGCCGGCCCCCGGCGCCCCGGCCCTGATCAGCTTCGACGACGTCACCACCATGTTCCACGAGTTCGGCCACGCCCTGCATGGCCTCTTCGCCGACGAGACCTATCCCTCGCTGTCGGGGACCAGCGTGGCGCGGGACTTCGTCGAGTTCCCCTCTCAGTTCAACGAACACTGGGCGCTCGACCCCAAGGTGCTCGCCCACTACGCGGTCCACTACAAGACCGGCGCGCCCATGCCGGCGGCCCTGGTGGACAAGATCAAGAAGGCGGCCCGGTTCAACAAGGGCTATGAGATGGGCGAGCTGATCGCCGCCGCCGAACTGGACATGCAGTGGCACGAACAGGCGAAGGGGGCGACGCCGACCGACGTCGACGCTTTCGAGACCGCCGCCCTGGCCAAGACCGGGACCAACTTC
>DASXIE010000031.1:0-10084 GCA_036498165.1 Caulobacteraceae bacterium | reverse complement strand
CGTCGGCGACATGACCAACCCGTCCGCGGTTGGCGAGGCCATGGCCGGGATGCGGTTCGTCTTCCACGTCGCCGCCGACTATCGCCTGTGGGCCCGCGACCCCGACGAGATCATGCGCGCCAACCGCGAGGGGACCCGCGTGATCATGGAGGCGGCGCGCGCCGTCGGGGTGGAGAAGATTGTCTACACCTCCTCGGTGGCGACGCTGAACGCCGGCCGCGAGGCGATCGACGAGACCTGCCCGCTACCCGACGGCGAGGGCATTGGAGTCTACAAACGCAGCAAGGTTGCCGCCGAGCGGCTGGTCGAGCGCATGGCGGCGAGCGGCCTACCGGTGACCATCGTCCTCCCCTCCACCCCAATCGGTCCCCGCGACATCAAGCCGACGCCAACGGGACGGATCCTGGTCGAGGCAGCGGCCGGGCGCATCCCGGCCTTTCTCGATACCGGGCTCAATCTCGTCCATGTCGACGATGTCGCCGCCGGACATCTCCTGGCCCTGGAACGCGGCCGGCTCGGCGAGCGCTACATTCTTGGCGGCCAGGACGTCAGCCTGCGCCAGCTTCTCGCCGAAATCGCCGCCCTGACCGGCCGCCGGGCCCCGACGCTCGGTCTGCCGCGCGCGCCCCTCTATCCGCTCGCCTTCGCCGCCGAGGCCGTGGCCCGCCTCACCGGCCGCGAGCCGATGGTCACCCGCGACGCCCTCGACATGGCGGCGCACCGGATGTTCTTCACCTCGGCCAAGGCCGAGCGAGAGCTCGGCTACCAGGCGCGGCCCTACCGCGAAGCGATCGCCGACGCCCTGGCCTGGTTCAGGGCGGCGGGCGCCGTCGCGTGAGCCTTGCCCTCGCCTCAGCGGCCCTCGCGGCCTGGATCTACCTGCTCTTCGGACGCGGCGGCTTCTGGCGGGCGAGCGAACGCGATGACGCCGGCGCGCCGCCCGATCCCGCCGAGTGGCCGGAAGTCGTCGCTGTCGTCCCGGCCCGCAACGAGGCCGACGTGGTCGCTGCGGCCATCACCTCCCTGCGCAACCAGGACTATCCAGGCGCCTTGCGCATCATCCTCGTGGACGATGCCAGCGACGACGGCACCGCCGAGGTGGCGGGGGCGGCCCGCGGGGTCCATCCGCTCGAGGTCATCGCCGGGGCGTCGCTCGCCGAGGGCTGGACCGGCAAGCTGTGGGCCCAGAGCCAGGGCGTCCGAGCCGCGGGCGCCCCGGAGTATCTGTGGTTCACCGACGCCGACGTCTTCCACCGGAGCGGCGCCCTGCGCGCTTTGGTGGCGCGGGCGGAGGGCGGCGGACTGATGCTGACCTCCCTGATGGTCCGGCTCACCGTTCGCACTGGGGCCGAACGTCTGTTGATCCCGGCCTTCGTGTTCTTCTTCCAGATGCTGTTTCCCTTCGCGTGGGTGAACGATCCGGCTCGCCGCCCCGCCGCGGCGGCCGGAGGCTGCATGCTCGTCCGCCGCGAGGCTCTGGAGGCGGCCGGCGGCCTCATGGCCATCCGCGGCGAGATCATCGACGACTGCGCCCTTGGCCGGCTGATGAAGCGCCAGGGACCGATCTGGCTTGGCCTCACCAAGCGGAGCCAGAGTCTGAGGCCCTATGCGAGCCTCGGCGAGATCGCCCGCATGGTCGCCCGCTCGGCTTATGCCCAGCTCGGCTATTCACCGCTGGCGCTGTCCGAAACTGTGATCGGCATGGCGATTCTCTTCGCCGTCCCGCCGCTGCTCGCGCTCTTCGCCCACGGCCCGGCGCGGTGGCTGGCTCTGGCGACCTGGCTGATCATGGCCCTGGCCTTCCAGCCGATCCTCAAGCTCTATCGCCTGTGGGGCCTATGGGGCGCGGCCCTGCCCCTGGCCGGGAGCCTCTATGGGGCTTTCACCCTGTGGTCGGCGTTCCTCACCTGGCGCGGCCGGGGCGGCGAGTGGAAAGGCCGCCTTCAGGGATCAATCGGATGAGCGGCGAGCTTTCCTCCGGCAAGGGCCACCAGGACGAGAACTTCCCGGTCGCCTCGGTCCTCATCGCGCCGCGTCACCGCCCGGCGGTCATGGCCTTCTACGCCGTGGCGCGGATGGCCGATGACATCGCCGATCATCCCACTGCCCCGGCGGAGGAAAAGCTCGCCCGCCTGGCGGCGATCGATGCCAGCCTCACCGGCGAGGGTGACACTGTGCGCGCGGCCGCCCGTCTGCGCGCGCTGATGGCCGAGCGAGAACTGTCTCCGCGGCATATCCTCGACCTCCTCGGGGCCTTCCGCCGTGACGTGACCAAGCGGCGCTACGCCAATTGGGACGAGCTGATGGACTATTGCCGTTATTCCGCCGCCCCGGTGGGCCGCTTCGTCCTGGAGGTCCACGGCGAGAGCGAGGCGACCTGGCCGGCATCGGACGCCCTGTGCGCCGCGTTGCAGGTGATCAATCATCTGCAGGACTGCGCCAAGGACTATCGCGACCTCGACCGCGTCTACCTGCCCGCCGATTCCCTGGCCGCGGCGGCGATCGGCGTCGAGGCGATCGCCGAGACCCGCGGCTCCCCGGCCCTGCGCGGCGTGATTGCCGGCCTTGCGCGGCGAACCCAGGTCTTGTTGCGGTCGGCCCGGCCCTTGGCCGGCCAGGTGCACGATACCCGCCTGCGCCTGGAGATTGGGGTGATTCACGCCCTAGCCGAAGACCTCGCCGGCCGCCTCATCCGCCGCGATCCCCTCTCGCAGAGGGTTCACCACCGGCCCCACGAGGCCGCCATCCTCGCCGCCGCCGGCGCCTGGCGCGCCCTGGTGAGTCCTTGGGGGGCTCGGCAAAGCCTCAAAGCGGCGCCATAGGAAGGCCATGACCGCCGGCGCCGCCGCCAAGATCGCCAACACCGCCCAGACCCAGGCCTCTGGCAGCTCGTTCTATAGCGCCATGCGCCTGCTGCCGAAGCCCGAGCGGGCGGCGATGTTCGCCATCTATGCCTTCTGCCGCGAAGTCGACGATGTCGCCGACGAGCCAGGCCCCAGCGACGAGGAGCGCCGCGCGCAGCTCGATGTCTGGCGCCGGGCCATCGACAGCCTCTATGCCGGCGGCCCGGGGCCCCGGGTGCGCGACTTGGCCGGGCCGGTGCTCCGCTTCGCCCTCGCCCGCGAGGATTTCCTGGCCGTGATCGACGGCATGGAAATGGACGTCGGGGACCCAATCCGCCGGCCGAGCTTTGGCGATTTGGATCTCTACTGTGACCGGGTGGCCAGCGCCGTGGGTCGCCTGTCGGTCAAGGTGTTCGGCATGGACGACGAACCCGGCCGGACTCTGGCCCATCACCTCGGCCGCGCGCTGCAGTTCACCAACATCCTGCGCGATCTCGACGAGGACGCCGACATGGGCCGGCTCTACCTGCCCGGCGAGGCTCTGGCCGCGGCCGGGATTCAAGGTGACGATCCCCATCAGGTGCTTGGCGACGCGGCCGTCAGCGTCGCCTGCCGCTGGCTGGCGGCCAAGGCCCACGAGCACTACCGCGCCGCCAACGCCGTTCTGGCCGCCCGCCCGGCCGGGCGCCTGCGCGCCCCACGCCTGATGAGCGCGGTCTATCGCGCCATCCTCATGCGCATGGAGAAGGCAGGCTGGGATGCGCCGCGCGAGCGGGTGAAACTCGGCAAGGGTCGCCTGGCCTGGATCATGGCCACCCGCGGCCTGGGGCGGTGAGCGCGACGCCTTGAGAGTCTACGTAATCGGCGCGGGTCTGGCCGGACTGTCGGCCGCCACACTCCTGGCCGAGCGGGGCGCGAAGGTCAGCCTCATCGAGGCCTCGGCGCAGGTCGGCGGGCGCTGCCGCTCCTACCTCGACCCGGTGCTGGAGATGGTCCTCGATAACGGCAACCACCTCGTCCTTTCCGGCAATCGGGCAGTGATGGACTACCTGGTGAGGATCGGGGCGCGGGACCGCCTAGCCGGCCCGGCCGACGCCCGCCTCGATTTCGTCGACGTGGGGTCGGGGTCGCGGTGGACGATTCGACCAAACGACGGGCCAGCGCCCTGGTGGTTGGCCTCGCCGCTTCGGCGGGTTCCAGGAACGCGGGCCGCCGATTACCTGGCCCTCGCCGCCCTGGCCGCGACCCGGAAGGACCAACCGGTGGAGGACATCATCGCCTGCCGCGGACCCCTCTGGGACCGGCTCATCGAACCCTTCCTGCTGGCCGCCCTCAATACGGAGGCGCGGACCGGCTCGGCGGTGCTGGCCGGCTCGGTGATCCGCCAGTCCCTGGCGCGCGGCGGGCGGGCCTATCGGCCGCGCATCGCCCATCCCAACCTCTCGGCCGCCTTCATCGACCCCGCCCTGGCCTGGCTGGCCGGGCGCGGCGGCGAGGTGAGGCTGCAGACGCCGATAAAGGGCCTCGCCTTCGACGGCGAGCGGGTGAGTGGTCTCGTCACCGCCGAGGGGGACATCGCGGTGAGGGCGGACGAGGCGGTGGTGCTGGCCGTGCCGCCGTGGATCGCGGCGGACCTCATTCCTGACCTCGAGGCCCCTAATGCCTTCAACGCCATCGTCAACGGCCATTTCCGCTTCGCTCCGCCCCTCAGCCTCGCCCCCATCGTGGGGGTGATCGGCGGGACCGCCCAGTGGGTGTTCGCCTTCGCCGACCGCCTGTCGGTGACGGTGAGCGCCGCCGACGACCTCGCCGACCAGGATCGCGAAGGTCTGGCCCGCGCGTTGTGGGCCGATGTCGCCGCCGCCCACGCCCTGCCCGCCGAGCTGCCGCCCTGGCGGATCGTCAAGGAGCGCCGCGCCACCTTCGTCGCCACCCCCGAGCAGAACGCCCGCCGCCCGGGCGCACGAACGCGGTGGACCAACCTCGCCCTGGCCGGCGACTGGACGGCCACCGGCCTTCCCGCCACCATCGAAGGCGCGCTGCGCTCGGGCGAGACGGCGGCGAAAGTGGTGAGTCAGAGGCCCTAGTCAGGCATGGTCTCAGGCAACCCCGCGATCCTCTCGCTCTCGGCCCACAGTCGGGCGGCGGCGGCGTCATCGCGGGCGGCGGCCGAAGGCTGAGTCAGGCGACGCTTGGCATAGTAGCCGCCGGTCTTGCCCTCGACGTCGGGGGCGGAGGCCAACCAGACGAGCGTCTCGGCGCCTTTTTCTGGGGTGAGCAGCACGGGGCCGAGCAAGGCGAATACCGTCTTGAGCACGCCTTTGGTGTTGGATCCAAAGCCGGTGTTGACGCCACCAGGGTGGAAACAATTGGCTGTCACCCCGCTCCCGGTCACGCGGCGGGCCAGTTCGCGGGTCCACAGGATGTTGCACAGCTTCGAGGTTCCGTAGGCGCGCATGGCCGAGTAGCCGCGCGCCGATTGCAAGTCGGCGAGGTCGAGCCGGCCGGCATGATGGGCGCCGGACGCCGTGCTGACGATGCGCGCCCCAGCCGGATTGAGTTGGGGACGCAGGACCTCGGTGACGACGAAATAGGCCATGTGATTGACCGCGAAGGTCTTTTCCAGGTCGTCAGCGGTGACTTCGCGGTGGTCGAAAATGGCCCCGGCGTTGTTGGCCAGGACATCGATGGTCGGCGCCTTTGCGGCGAGGGCGCCAGCCGCCGCCTTCATGCCGGCGAGCGTCGAGAGCTCGCCCTCGATGAAATCATGGGCGGCGTCGGGATTGGCCCTCGTCAGGCGATCCAGCGTTGAGCGACCCTTGGCGCCGTCGCGGGCCATGAAGACGATCCGCGCGCCCATGCCGGCCAGGGCTAGGGCCGCCGCCTCGCCGATCCCAGAAGTCGCGCCGGTAATGACGACGCTCTTGCCGTTCATGAGCCAAGCTCCCGGCCTCGCGGCCTTAGCGCCGCGACGACGCTCTTGGATGTAGGGCTTCTCCCGCGACGTCGATAGGCCAAGTCTCGCCTCGCGGCGGCGGTTTCAGCTAAGGTGGCGGCCATGGACGATGCTTCCGGCTCCGCCCTCGACCTCGACGCCGCCATCGCCCGCGCCGCCGCCGCCCTGCGCGGGCGCCAGAAAGCCGACGGCCACTGGCTCTTCGAGCTGGAGGCTGACGCCACCATCCCGGCCGAATACATCCTGCTCAGAGCCTATCTCGGTGAGCCGGACGCGCCCGAGCTCGAAGGCAAGATCGGGGCCTATCTGCGCCGGGTCCAGGGCCCGCACGGCGGCTGGCCGCTCTACTATGGCGGCGCGCTGGACGTCAGCGCCACGGTCAAGGCCTATTTCGCCCTTAAGATGATCGGCGAGGACCCGGCCGCGCCGCACATGGCCGCGGCCCGCCAAGCCCTGCTAGCCCACGGCGGGGCCGAGCGCTGCAACGTCTTCACCCGCATCCTGCTCGCCCTTTTCGGGATCATTTCCTGGCGGGCGGTGCCGGAAATGCCGGTGGAGATCATGCACCTGCCGCGCTGGTTTCCGATCCACCTCGCCAAGATCTCCTACTGGGCGCGGACGGTGATCGTCCCCCTGCTGGTCCTGCGCGACCTGCAGCCGCTGGCCCGCAATCCACGCGGCGTCACCGTCGACGAGCTCTTCGTGAGGCCCCCCAGCGAGATGCGCGGCCTGGCCCGCGGCGCGCACCAGAAGGAGCCATGGGCGAGCGGCTTCTTCGCCCTCGACAAGATCCTGCGCGTGATTCGGCCGTGGTTTCCCAGGCGCTCGCATGAGAGCGCCATCGCCAAGGCCAAGGCCTTCGTGGACGAGCGGCTGAACGGCGAAGATGGCCTGGGGGCCATCTTCCCGGCCATGGCCAATTCAGTGATGATGTACGCCGCCTTGGGCCATGGCGAGACCGATCCCAACCGATCGATCGCCCGCGCCTCGATCGAAAAGCTGCTGATTGTGCGCGAGGGCGAAGCCTACTGCCAGCCGTGTCTGTCGCCGGTGTGGGACACGGCGCTGGCCGCCCACACCCTACTGGAGACGGGCGACGCCGAAAGCGAGGTCGCCGCCCTGGCCGCATTGGCATGGCTGAAACCCCTGCAGGTGCTTGAGACGACCGGCGACTGGGCGGTGTGGCGGCCGGGGGTGCGGCCAGGCGGCTGGGCCTTCCAGTATCACAACGACCACTACCCGGACCTCGACGACACCGCCGTGGTGGTCATGGCCATGAACCGGGCTGGCGACTTTGCCGGGGCCCAGGACGGGACCTTCGACGAGGCGATCCGCCGCGGCCGCGAATGGGTCGAGGGGCTGCAGAGCCGGAACGGTGGCTGGGGCGCGTTCGACGCCGACAACACCTATCACTACCTCAATAATATTCCGTTCGCGGACCATGGCGCCCTGCTGGATCCGCCTACCGCTGACGTGGCCGCCCGCTGCGTGAGCATGCTGGCCCAACTGGGCGAGGCAAACGACAGCCCACGGATGAAGGCGGCGCTGGCGTGGCTGGAAAAGGAGCAGATGGCCGACGGCAGCTGGTTCGGCCGCTGGGGCGTCAACTATGTCTATGGAACATGGTCGGTGCTGTGCGCCCTGGCGGCGGCCAAGGTCCCGGCGTCCTCGGAGATGATGCGCAAGGCGGCGGACTGGCTCACCGCCATCCAGAACCCCGACGGCGGCTGGGGCGAAGGCTGCGACAGCTACAGGCTCGACTACCGCGGGTACGAGACGGCCCCATCGGCAGCGTCGCAGACCGCCTGGGCCCTCATGGGCCTCATGGCCGCCGGGCGGACCGGCGATTCCGCCGTGGCTCGCGGCGTGGCCTGGCTGCGCGAGCGCCAGGACGAGGCCGGCGAGTGGCCGGAACCCGGCTATACCGGCGGCGGATTCCCCCGCGTCTTCTACCTGCGCTATCACGGCTATGCGAAATTCTTCCCCCTGTGGGCCCTGGCCCGCTACCGCAATCTCGTCCGCGGCAACACGAGGGAGTTGGCTTTTGGAATGTAGCCGTTAGATTGCCCGCGCCGTGCGGGGTCAGTTCTCGCGTCGGGGGAGAACGTATCTATGACCCTAGTGGTCGTCGTGGGCCTCGCGCGCGAGGCTCGCGTGCTGCGCCGCAGAGCGCGAGTGGTGATCGGCGCCAAGGGCCTCGACGCGGCCCTTGCCGACGGCGCGACCGGGGTGATGAGCTTCGGCCTGTGCGGCGGCCTCGATCCGAACCTCAAAGTCGGCGACACGGTCATCGGGACCGGCGTGGTTTCCGGTGAGGATCGTTACGAGGCGGGCTCGGCCTGGACGCGGCAAATCGCCTCAGCGCTCCCCCACGCCACTCACGTTCACTTCGCCGCCAGCGACACCATCGTCGGCTCCTCCGGCGAAAAGGCCGCCCTGCGGGCCCAGACCGGAGCCGGGGCGGTCGACATGGAATCGCACCTAGTAGCCCAAGCGGCCGAGAAGGCCGGCATTCCCTTCGCCATCGTGCGCACGGTTTCCGACCCGGCTCATCATGAGCTGCCCCACGCCGCCAAGGCGGGGTTCAAGGCCGACGGCGTCGTCGATGTCGCCGCGGTGCTCGGCGCCCTGGTTCGCCGCCCTCATGAACTGCCGTCGATGGTCAGCATCGCCCGCGCCGCCGGCCACGCCTTCAAGGCCCTCGAGCACGCCGCCGCGTCGATCGCCGGCGATCACGCCCTCAGCTTCAGACCACGATCGGCGAGGATTTCCCTGGCCGCGTTGTGGCCCGGCGCGCCGGTCACTCCGCCGCCGGGGTGGGTACCCGCGCCACAGAGGTAGAGGCCCTTCGCCGCGCCGCGATAATCGCCCTGGCCAAGGAAGGGCCGGGCCGCCCACAGCTGATCGAGCGTCATGGCCCCGTGCATGATGTCGCCGCCGGCCAGGCCGAACTTGCGCTCCAGATCGAGCGGCGAGAGGACCATCCGGCCGACCACCGAGGCCCTGAAGCCGGGCGCCCAGTTTTCCACCGTGTCGATGATGAGGTCGGCGGCCGCCTCACGCGCGTCATCCCAGTTGCGCCCGTCCGGCAGGACGGGAGCGAACTGCTGGCAGAAAAGGCTGGCGACGTGGGCGCCGGGCGGCGCGAGGCTGTCATCCACAGTGCTGGGGATAAGCATCTCGACGATCGGGGCCTTCGACCAGCCGGTGAGCTTGGCGTCGATGAAGGCGCGGTCCATGTAGTCGAGCGTGGGGGCGAGGATGATGCCGCTGCGGTGGTGCTCGCCCTCTTCCGGCAGGCAGGCGAACCTCGGCAGTTCAGAGAGCGCCACGTTCATTCGAAAGGTGCCCGAGCCGACCTTGAAGCCGGCCACGCGGCGGCGGAATTCCTCGCCCAGGTCGGCCTGATCCATCAGGCGGTCGTAGAGGATTCGCGGGCCGACGTTGGCGATGACCGCGGCCGCCATCACCTCCGCGCCCGACTCCAGCCTCACTCCCACGGCCTTGCCGCCATCGGTGAGCACCTTGGCGACCGGCGCCTCGAGTTCGATCAAGACGCCGGCGTCCTCGCAGGCGGCGCGCATCGCGGTCGTGATCGCTCCCATGCCGCCAATAGCGTGGCCCCAGGCCCCCTTCTTGCCGTTCACCTCGCCGAAGACGTGGTGCAGCAGGACATAAGCAGATCCGGGCGTATCGGGGCTGGCGAAATTGCCTACGACGGCGTCGAAGCCGAAGCCGGCCTTGACCGCCTCGCTCTCGAACCAGGCGTCTAGGAAGGTGCGGGCGCTCTTGGCGAAGAGATCGAGGACGTCGCGCTGCCTGGCCAATGGCAGGCGGGCAAGGGGCCAGCCCTGAGCCGCCGCGGCGATGATGGCCTTAAGGCCCCCGCCGGCGTTGGGCGGAGTGCGCAGCGCAAGATCGCGCAGCACATCGGCCACACCGTCCAAGGTCTCGTAGTAGCGGGGAAGCGCCTCGGCGTCGCGGATGGAGAACTTGCGGAATTCGGCCTGGGTGCGCTCCAGGCCGCCGCCCAGCTTGAGGTAACCGCCGTCGCTCTGGGGGAGGAAGTTGGCGATCGGCCGCTCGACGATGCGAAGGCCTCGCCGCGCGAGGCCCATGTCGGCGATGATCTTGGGCTGTAGGAGGCTCACGGTATAGCTGGCCACGGAGTTGCGGAAGCCGGGATGGAACTCCTCGGTCACAGCCGCTCCGCCGACCACCGCGCGGCGTTCGAGCACCTTCACCTTCAGGCCGGCGCGGGCGAGGTAGAAGGCGCAGACCAAGC
>DASXIE010000030.1:0-15781 GCA_036498165.1 Caulobacteraceae bacterium | reverse complement strand
CTCCACCGCTTCGCGGTCCCCCTCCCCCAGTGGGGGAGGAGAGGGGGGGCGGTTGCCGGGGAGCGCCGGACCGTTCAAATAGCGGACCGTCCCTCCGGAGAGCGCCCATGGCCGACGACTTCGACATGCCCACGGGCGCCCTGATGGCCGGCAAGCGCGGGGTGGTGATGGGGGTGGCCAACCACAACTCCATCGCCTGGGGCATCGCCGCCCAGCTCGCCGCCCAGGGGGCCGAGGTCGCCCTGGCCTATATGGAAGCCAACGAGAAGCGCGTGCGGCCGCTCGGCGAAAGCATCGGGGTGAAGGTGTGGGCCACCTTCGACGCCGCCAGCGACGCCTCCATGGAAGCGGCGTTCAAGACCGTCGAAGACGCCTGGGGCCAGATCGACTTCCTGGTCCACGCCATCGCCTACGCCGGCCGCGACCAGATCAAGGGCTCGTTCGTCGAAAACGCCACCCGCGAGGCCTTCGCCCAGGCCCTGGACATCTCCGCCTACAGCTTCGTCGACGCCTCGCGCCGGGCGGCGGCCCTGATGCCGGATGGCGGTTCTATCCTCACCCTCACCTACCTCGGCTCCGAGCGGGCGATCCCCAACTACAACACCATGGGGGTGGCCAAGGCGGCCCTGGAGGCGGCCATGCGCTACATCGCCCGTGATCTCGGTCCCAAGGGCATCCGGGTCAACGCCCTCTCGGCCGGGGCCATGCGCACTCTTTCGCTGGCCGGCATCTCCGGTGGCCGGACCATGCTGGCCCAGGGCCGGGCGCTCAGCGCCCTGAAGGAAGACACCTCTATGGAGGGTGTGGCCGGCTGCGCCCTGTGGCTTCTCTCCGATCTCGGCCGCTCGACCACCGGCGAGGTGGTCCACGTCGACGCCGGCTTCCACATGATGGGCCTGGCCGGCGAGGAAGAGGGCTAGTGCCCGCCCCATCCCCTGTTTCGTCATCCCGGGCGTACCGCGGGTGAGACCCGGGACCCAGGGGGGTCCAGGCGCTTGCGGAAGCCGCCCCTGGGTCCCGCATCCGCGGACGCCCTCGGCGTCCTCCGTGCGGGATGACGAGAGAAGAAGCGGCGCCCCATGACCCCCGACGTCATCATCGTCGGGGCCGGCATGCCCGGCGCGACCCTGGCCCTGGGCCTGGCTGCCGGCGGGCTGAAGCCCGTCCTCGTCGATCCCCTGCCCTTCGAGGTCCAGTGCGCCGAGACCTTCGACGGGCGGGCCAGCGCCATCTCCTTTTCCGCCTTCCGCCAGTGGCGGGCCCTCCTCGCCGCCCCCTTCCTCGAGCCCCACGCCCAGCGCATCGAGCAGATCCTGGTCACCGACGGCCGCGCCCCGGGGGCGGCCGCCGCCGCGCCCTCGGGGGCCTTCCTGCGCTTCGACGCCGGCGAGATCGCCGCGCGGACCGGTGGCGAGCCCCTCGGCTACATGCTTGAGAACCGCCACATCCGCGCCGGCCTCGCCCAGGCGGTCGCCGCCGCCGGCATCGAGGTCCTCGCCCCCGCCAAGGTGACGAGGGTCGAGGTCCAGGGCGCCGGCGCGAACGTCACCCTCGACGATGGCCGCACCCTCGCCGCCCCCCTGGTGGTGGGGGCCGACGGTCGCGGCTCCCTGGTCCGCCGCGCGGCCGGCATCGACACCTTCGGCTGGAGCTATCCCCACACCGCCGTCGTCGCCACCATCGCCGTCGAGCGCGACCACCAAGGCGTCGCCTATGAGCACTTCCTCCCCAGCGGCCCCTTCGCCATCCTGCCGCTCACCGGGCGGCGGGTCAGCCTGGTGTGGACCGAGACCCCGGCCAGGGCCGCCGCCCTCGAGGCCTGCGCAGCGGAGGCTTTCGAGGCCCATCTCGCCCGCCGTTTCGGCCCCTTCCTGGGCGCCCTGGCCCTCGACGGGCCGCGCTTCACCTACCCCCTGGCGCTGCAGATGGCCCTGAAGCTCACCGCCCCGCGCCTGGCCCTGGTGGGCGATAGCGGCCACGCCATCCACCCCATCGCCGGCCAGGGGCTGAACATGGGCCTCAAGGACTGCGCGGCCTTGGCTGAGGTGATCGTCGAGGCGGCGCGCCTCGGCGAGGACCTGGGGGCGGCGAGCGTGCTGGCCCGCTACGAGCGCTGGCGGCGCCTCGACAACATCGCCGTCGCCGCCGCCACCGACGCCTTCAACCGCCTGTTCACCAACGACAACCCCCTCGTTCGCGCGGTGCGCGATATCGGCATGAGCCTGGTGGGCCGCATCGGCCCGGCCCGGCGCCTGTTCATGACCGAGGCCGGCGGGGCCCTGGGCGACCTGCCGCGATTGCTGAGAGGCGAGGCGCTTTAACCTCTTGCGGATCACGCCCTCCCGCAACGGCGCGGGTGTGACAAATCGCGCCTGGACCACAAGCTTGGCGGGGGCTTAAACGGCGGCCGGGACCGGGGGGCACGGGCGGTGCGCGTCTTGCAGAGACTGCGCGCCGCCTTCCCCGGCCATCCCAGCCGGACTGTTACGATCGTCTCGAACTGAAGGGGCAGATCCCTCAAGATGACCATCGCCCTTCCCCTCCCCTCCGGCCTCATCCGCCGCCTCGCCGACGCCCTGCCGGCCCTGAGCGCCGAATTCAGCCTCTATTTCATCGTCAGCCTCCTGGCCCTGGGCGTCGATTTCGGCCTGCTGGTGGCGCTGAAGGAGTTTCTCCGCCTGAACTACCTCCTGGCCTCGGCGATCAGCTACCTGGCCGGCGGCTGCCTGCAATATGTGCTCTCCACGCGCTTCGTCTTCCGCCAGCATCGGATGCATGACGCGCGGTTCGAATTCGTGGCCTTCCTCGCCCTGGGGCTCATCGGCCTGGCGGCGACCCAGGCCGTGATGGGCGTGGCCGTGGCGGTGCTGGGCCTCAGCTACGTGATCGCCAAGGTGGCGGCCACCGGGGTGAGCTTCGTGGTCAACTTCGCGGCCCGTCGGGCCCTGCTCTTCTCCGTGGGCCGCTCGATCTCGTGACCGGCGAGGCTTGGGCGGATACCGCCCCGAGCCGCCGGGGAGCTCCTGACAACCCACCCATCGCCACCGCGCTGCCCACGGCATCGCGCCTTGCCGCCGCCAGCCAGATTGTCCTGTTGCTGGCCCTGTGGGTCATCACCCACCCGTACGTGGGTCTCGTTCACGACGCCCGGCTCTACGCGATCCAGGCCCTGAACGCCCTCGAGCCCGGCCGCTTCGGCGCCGACCTGTTCTTCAAGTACGGCTCGCAGGACCAGTTCACCCTCTTCACGCCGCTCTACAAAAATGTGGTGGGCCTCATCGGCATGGCCGCCGCCACGCTGCTCAGCGAGGTCGTCGGCCAGGCCCTGTGGCTGGGCGGCCTCGTCGTCCTGCTGAGGGCCATATTGCGGCGGCGGCGAGAGTGGCTGCTGGCGGCCGCGGCGGTGGTCCTCTTCTATCCAGGCTACGGCGGCATGGACACCTTCGCCTATGGCGAGATTTTCCCGACGCCGAGACTCTTCGCCGAGGGCCTTTGCATGCTCGGATTGGGCCTGGCCCTTCGTGGGCGCCGCGTGGCTGGTTGGCCGCCGTTGCTGGCCGCCGCGGCAATCCATCCGCTGATGGCCCTGGGGCCTATCGGAGTGGTCGTCTTCCACGCCGCGCTCAGCGATCGCCGCGTCTGGCTGGCGATCGCCGCCGGCCTCGCCGCGGCGCTGGCCATGACCTGGCTTGGCGTGGGCCCGTTCGGCCGCGCCCTTCAGCAGTTCAATGGCGAGTGGCTTCGTGTCGTCTTGCGGCGTTGCGACTTCGCCTTCCTGATGGAGTGGCGCTGGTGGGAACTGGCCCAGGTGGCTGCATCTGTCGCCGTTCTGGCGGTCGCCCACCGCCTTGGCGACGGGCGCGAAAGGCGGATGATCCTCGCGCTTGGGGCGGTCACCGGCCTTGGCTTGGCGGCCACCCTGGTGGGTTCCGACGTCCTCCACAATGTCCTGATCACCAACCTTCAACCGTGGCGGATCCTGTGGCTGACCGCGGTGTCGAGCAATGCCTTGCTGGCGGTCGTCATCCTGCGCGCGCCGGCCGACCGGTTCTCTCGCAATCTTTTCCTCGTCGTCGCCCTCGCCTTGGCCGCCACCCGTGTCTTCGTGGGGATCGGCCTGGTCGGAAACGTCATGGCGCTCATCGCCTGCGCCGTGTTCGCCATGGAGGAGGTGCGCGGCCGCGCCTTGCCGCCCGCGCCGCGCCTCATCGCCGTCGCGCTTTTTTCGGTCGCCGCCGGCCTCATCCTGGTAATCGTCTATTTCAGCGCCAAGGTTTCGCCCCACCTGCTGTGGTGGCTTTTCGAATTGACCGCGGCCTTCGCCGCCGCCGGCCTGCTGATCGGCGTCATCCTGCGACGCGCCCGGCGCGCGGCCCTGGCGGTCGCAGCCGGACTGCTCGTCGTCGGCTTGGCCGGGGCCGATCGCATCGACCCCTGGCAGGCCTATGTGTTTTCCCCGCCCAGGGACGATGGATTGCGGGCCTTCCTCGCCGGGGCCGGGACCACCTACTGGGAAGGGGAACTGGGGCTGGAGCTGCTATGGTTCAGGGTCGGCGCGCCCAACTACTATTCCTGCCTGCAAGGCACCGGCGCGATGTTCTATTCTGGTACGGCGGCGGACTACGACCGGCGCGGTCGCATTCTGCGCACGCTCAATACGCGCGACTTCGCCGACGACGAAAAAGGCATGTGCGAATCGAAAATCCGTCCCAAAGCTTTTGGCCCCACGTCGCGGGCCCAGCTGGCGATCGCCTGTCGGGCGCTGCCGGATCTCGACACCTTCATCCTCGACCGGCCCGTGCCCGGAGCGGCGGCGCGCGTCTGGCGGGCTCCCGCGGCGCAGGCATATTATGAAAGCACCGGCGCCGTGACGAAGGTGGCGACCTTCTATCGCTATTCATGCGCCGACCTGCGCCGAGGCGGCGGGCCGGGATAGGGCCATGTCCGCCGTCCTGATCACCGGCGGGGCCGGGTTTTTCGGCTCGATCCTCAGCCAGCGCCTGCTGGCCGACGGCGTGAAGTGCGTCATCCTCGATCTGGAGACGCCGGAGTTCATCCATCCGGGCCTGACCACGGTCAAGGGCGACATCCGCGACGCCCGCCTCGTCGACGAACTCTTCGCGGCCTGGCGGTTCCGCACGGTCTATCACTGCGCCGCCATCCTCGCCCACGCCGTCAAGGACAAGGCTTTCCTGTGGGAATCCAACGTCGACGGCACGGCCAACATCGCGTCGGCGGCAGCGCGCTGGGGGACCGATACGATCGTCTTCCTCTCGTCCAACTGCCTGTGGGCGGAAAACCTCGGCCGGCCGGTCCGAGAGGACGACACTCCGGCTCCGGTGGAGATCTACGGCCGCTCGAAATGGGAAGGCGAGAAGATCCTGGAGGCCTATCGGGATCGGCTGAACGTGGTTTCCATCCGCTGCCCCACGATCATCGACGAGGGGCGCTTAGGGTTGCTGGCCATCCTCTTCGAGTTCATCGCCGAGGGGCGCCGCGTGTGGGTGGTGGGCGGCGGGCGCAACCGCTACCAGTTCATCTATGCCAAGGACCTCGTGGCGGCATGCATCGCCGCCGCCGCCGCCGGGCGCTCGGACCTCTTCAACATCGGCTCGGACGAGGTGGGAACGTTCCGCGAGACTTATCAGCACGTCATCGACAAGGCCGGCACGCGGGCGCGGATCGCTTCCCTGCCCAAGGCCCTGACGCTTTTCGCCATGCGCGCCGCCCACGCCTTGGGGATTTCGCCACTCGGCCCGTACCAATACCGGATGATCGCCGAGGACTTCGTCTTCGACACGACCCGGATCAAGGAGACGCTGCAGTGGCGCCCGAGCCTGTCGAACGCCGAGATGCTGTGGCGGGCCTATGACTATTACCAGCGCCACCGCGGTGAGATCGCCGGGCGCAAAGATGTCTCCGCCCATCGCCAAGCCGCCAAGATGGGGGTGATCCGCCTGCTCAAGTGGGTGAGCTGAGCGCGACCGCTCCTCTTACCCCTAGTTCACCTCGCTCTTCTTCGGCGCCGCCGGGGGGAGCGGGGCCACGGGCACGCCGTCGGCCACCAGCGCCTTGACCTCGGCGGGCGAGGCCTCGCCATAGATGCCGCGGGTCTCGGCCTCGCCGGCGTGGATCTGGCGCGCCTCGGCGGCGAAGCGGTCGCCCACATAGTCGAAATTCTCCTCCACGTGGGCGCGCACCTGGCTCATCACCTCGATCATCGAGCGGCCCTGCCTGCGGGTCCCGGCGACGGCCGGGGCCATGATCTGCTTGGCCACGGCCGCCGTGGCGCACACCGGGCAGGCCAGTTGGCCGGCGGCGCTCTGGCCGTCGAAATCGCCCGAGGCGGCGAACCAGCTCTCGAATTCGTGGCCGGCCTCGCAGACGAGGGAATAGCGGATCATGGCCCGGTGAAGGCCCGCTCGTTGGCGAGGGCCGGCACCTGGGCGCGGGCGGCGGCCACCTCGGCCGGATCGATGGCGGCGCGTATCACGCCCGGCTCGTCGTCCGCCGCGGCGGCGATCACCTCGCCCCACGGCGAGACGGCCATGGAGCGGCCCCAGGTGGCCCGGCCGTCCTGGTGCGTCCCGCCCTGGGCGGGGGCCAGCACGAAACATCCGGTCTCGATGGCCCTGGCCCGCAGCAGGATCTCCCAGTGAGCGGCGCCGGTGGGGCGGGTAAAGGCGGCGGGAATGGTCAGCACCTCGGCTCCAGACCTGGCCAGGGCGCGATAGAGGGCCGGGAAGCGAAGATCGTAGCACACCGAAAGGCCCAGCCTCAGGCCCGCCGCCTCGGCGACCACGGCCCTTTCGCCCGGCGCGAAGACGGCCGATTCGCGATAGCGCTCGCCGCCGGCCAGGTCGACATCGAACATGTGCAGCTTGTCATAGGTCGCGGTCAGCGCCCCGTCGGGACCGATCAGGACCGAGCGATTGGCCGCCCTGCCGTCCTCGCGCGCCACCATGGCCGAGCCGATCAGCAGCCATACGGCCAGCTCGGCGGCCAGGGCCCGGGCCCCGGCCACGAAGGGATCGCCCTCAAGGGGCTTCAGGGCCGCGAAGAGCTTGCTCCGATCGCGCTGCAGCAGGTTGCTGCCCTCGGGGGTCGCGATCAGCTCCGCTCCGCTCGCAGCCGCCTGGCGGATCAGGGGCGCGGCGTGGGCCAGGGCGGCGGCCTGGTCGGCGGGGGTGCGCAGCTGGATGAGGGCGATCTCGACCATCAGCGTTGCAGCAAGGTGTCCAGCTCGCCGTCGTGCTCCAGGGCCATCAACTCGTCGCAGCCGCCGATGTGGGTCTCGCCGACGAAGATCTGTGGGAAGGTCTGCCGCCCGGAGCGGGCGATCATCTCGCGCCGCATCGCAGGGTCGAAGCCTGCCTCGATCTCCGTCACTTCCACGCCCTTGTGGCGCAGCACCGCCAGCGCGCGTGAGCAATAGCCGCAGAACGGGCGGGTGTAGATGGTGACCTGGGCCATTCAACTCTTCGCCAAGGGACGGGGCGTCGCCAGAGCGTCATATAGCGCGGGACGGACGCTCTTTCACGCGGGCGACGACGGCCACGTCGACGCGGGCCGCTCCGGCGGTCTTCAAGGCGCGGGCGCAGCCCTCCACCGTCGCCCCGGTGGTCAGCACATCGTCGATCAGGAGGATGCGGGCGCCGGCGACGCGGGCCCGCCAGCGGGGGGCGACCTCGAAGGCCCCGGCGACGTTGCGCCGCCGTCCCGATCCCGACTTGCCGGCCTGGCTGGCGGTGCGCCGGGGGCGCGTGAGGGCGTCGGGCCAATAGGCGCGGCCGGCGGCCAGGGCCAGGGGGCGGGCGATCTCGGCGGCCTGGTTGAAGCGGCGGCCGAGCAGGCGCCAGCGATGCAGGGGCACGGGGGCCACGGCGTCGATGTCGGGCAGGATATCGGCGGCGGCGCGGGCCAGCCAGCGGGCGAAGAGGGCGGCCAGGTCAGTGCGATCTGCATGCTTGAGCTTGAGGATCACGTCTCGGGAATGCTCGTCATAGAGGCAGGCGGCGCGGACGTGGTCGACGGCGGCCCTGCGCGCCTGGCAGGCCACGCAAGGCGCGGCGAGGCCGGGATCGAAATCGAACGGCGCGCCGCAGGTCTGGCAGAACGGCGCCTCTATAAAACGGATCCGGCTCCACGCCGCCGCGCCGAGGCCCAGCGACTGCACCGCCGCGCCATGGGTCGCCTCGTCGAGGGCCCGGGGCGGCAGGATGAGATCGAGCGCCCCGGCCGCCGCGCCGCGCACCGGTCTCAGAACAGATGCCCCCAATGGCCGCACGCCAGGTCCCCTTTGCCGGGCGATCTTTGCACGCGGCGCCGCCATGGGGTAGGCCGAACCGTCAGGGAAGATGACCCAGCCGCCGCCTCTCTTCGACCGCGCCCTGCACCGCGTCCGCCTGGACCGGGCGGCGGGGCGCTTCGCCGGGGCGGATTTCCTCAAGCGCCGCGCCGCCGAGGACCTCGCCCAGCGCCTGGCGGCGATCAACCGCCGGTTCGAGGTGGCGATCGAGCTGGGGGCGCGCACCGGGTTATTCGCCGGCGTCCTGGCCGGCAGCGAGGCGGCCGGCAAGATCGATCGCCTAGTCCAGGCCGATCTCAGCGCGGCCATGCTGGGGCGGGGGAGGGGCCTGCGGGTCGCCGCCGACGAGGCGCGCCTGCCGTTCGCGGCGGCGAGCGCCGACCTCATTCTCTCCAGTCTCGCCCTCCACTGGGTCGACGATCTGGTGGGCGCCTTGATCCAGATCCGTCGGGTCCTGAAGCCGGACGGTCTCTTCCTCGGGGCCGTGCTGGGCGGCGCCACCCTCACCGAACTTCGCGCCGCCCTGATGGAGGCCGAGCTCGAACTGACCGGCGGCGCGGGGCCCAGGGTCTCGCCCTTCCTCGATCCCTACGACGGTGGGAGCCTGATGCAGAGGGCGGGATTCGCCCTGCCAGTGGTCGACGTCGACACCGTGCGGGCCCGCTACGACCATCCCCTGAAGCTGATCGCCGACCTCAGGGCCATGGGCGAGACGAGCGTCTTGGCGCAGCGCCCGCGCGCCCCGCTCGGCCGCCCCGTCCTGGCCAGGGCGAGCGAGCTTTACATGCAACGGTTCGGCGAGGCCGACGGGCGGGTCACCGCCACCTTCGAGATCATCACCCTCACCGGCTGGGCGCCCCATCCCGATCAGCAGCGGCCGGCGGCGCGCGGCTCGGCGCGCATGCGCCTCGCCGACGCGCTGGGAACCCGCGAACGCCCGGCCGGCGAGAAGGCCGGGCGCTAGGTCAGCCGAGCCGCGAGGGCGTCGAACTCGGCCCAGAAGCGGTCCTGGATGGGGTCGGCCTCCTGGAGGATCTCGTGGTAGGCGCCTTGGATGGTGACGAACCGGGCCCCCGGAACGCGGGCGGTGACGCGCCGCAGGCCGGCATTGTCGACCAGGCGCTCCTCGCCGGCGGCGGCGACGGTGAGCGGGATGGCGATGCGCGCCGGGCCCGCTCCATGCTCGAGCTCGGCGATGGCGGAAAAGGCGAAGTCGAGCCAGCCCCAGGTCGGCGGTCCGACCATCAGGTCGGGGTGAACCACGACCTGCTCCAAGTTGCGCTCATAGCGGGCCCGGTCGTGGGTGAGGATGTTGCTCTCGAATGTGTCAGGGGCCAGCGGTGCGCGCGAGGCGAGGTCGGCCCCCCTGCCGACGGCGGTCATGAGGGCGGCGAGGATCCGGGCCGCGGGCCTGGGTATGGTTCCGGTCTGCAGGCCCAGCATGGGGGCCGAAAGGATGGCGGCGGAAAACCGCCCTTCGCCTTGCGCCAGGGCCAGGAGGGTGAGGCAGCCGCCCATGGAGTGGCCCAGGGCGATCCACGGGCGAGGCAGGCGGGCCTCATAGGCGGCAATGAGGGCCGCGTAGTCGGCGATGAAGTCGCGCCAGCCGCTGGCGTGGCCGCGGGTGTCGCCCGCCTGGCGCAGGGAAAGGCCGTGGCCGCGCCAATCATGGACGAGGACGACGAAACCGCGCCCCGCCAGGCGGCGGGCGACCTCGAAGTACTTCTCGATCGGCTCGGTGCGCCCGGGGCTGACCACCACCGAGCCGCGCGGCGGCCCTCCGGCGGGAAAGAGAGCGGCGCGCAGCCGCGCCCCCCCGGCTCCGGCGAACCACTCGGCGGCGCCCCCGGTCGGGACCGGGGCGGCGTCGGTGGAATAGAGGGGCGCCGCCTCCGCCACCCCGCCTGGCGTTCAGGCCATCTTGGAGAAGAGGGCCTGCATCTTACCCTGCAGGGCCATGGCCAGGCCCATGTCGGAAAGCTGCATGCGGCCGGTCATCACAGCGGTCATGGCGTCGAGCTTGCCGGCCCCCATGGCCTCGAGGTCGGCGAGCGAGATTGTGATCGTGAGGTCGGCCGGCTTGTCCTCGTTGGTGACCGAGCCGCCGTCGATGTAGATGAAGCCATCGCCCTTGAGATTGAACTTCAAGGTCTTGCCGAGGCCGGAATCGGCCCCTACGGCGGCGCGGATGCGATCGGTGGTCTCTTCGAGGGTGGCCATGGCGGGGATCTCCGGATTTATGGTCCCGCTCGCCTAACGCGGCCCCGGGCGGGTGGCAAGCGGCCAAGTCCTTGAACCCTTGGACAGCTCCCCTATCTCAAGGCCCGGAGGCGCCGGATTTCCGGGCTTCCCGGGTCAATGGCAGGGCCCTCCGCGGCCTGCCGACGATCCGCATCGAACCTTGCTTAGAGCCAAAAGAAGGACCTTGATCATGCGTACTCTCGACTTCTCCCCCCTTTATCGTTCCGTCGTCGGATTCGACCGGCTGGCCGACCTGCTGGACGCCGCCACCCACGAGACCGCCAACGGCTATCCGCCCTACAACATCGAGCGGACCGACGAGAACGCCTACCGCATCGACATCGCCGTCGCCGGGTTCAAGCCCGACGAACTGGCGATCGAGGTGAAGGAAAACCTGCTCACCGTGCAGGGTCGCAAGACGTCCAACGAGGAAGCTCGGCGCTACCTTCACCGCGGCCTCGCCGAGCGCAATTTCGAGCGTCGCTTCCAGCTCGCCGACTATGTGGTGGTGACCGACGCCCAGCTCTCCGACGGCCTGCTGTCGGTGTCGCTGCGCCGCGAACTCCCCGAGGCGCTGAAGCCGCGCAAGATCGAGATCTCGACCGGCAACGCCGACACTCTCATCGAAGGCAGCGCCAGCAAGGCGGCGTAAGCCTCGCTTCTCAGCGAACGATCAGGGCGGCGCTCCGGCGCCGCCCTTTTTCATTGCGCCGGCGGCAGGGCCTCGGCGCGTTCCGGATCGAGGTAGCGGGCGCTCAAGGTGCGAAGGTTGGGGGAGAGCTCGACAACCAGGGGATTGCCGGTGGGGATCTCCAGGCGAACGATGGCTTCCTCGCTCATCGCGAACAGGTGCTTGACGATGGCCCTGATCGAATTGCCGTGGGCGACGACGATCACCCGCTCGCCGACGGCGAGCGCCGGGGCGATGGCGCCGTCCCAGTAAGGGAGCACCCGCTCGAGGGTGGTCTTGAGGCTCTCGGTGGCCGGCGGGGTGACGCCGGCGTAGCGGCGGTCGGCGGCGAAATCGAACTCTCCGCCGGGGACGAGCGGCGGCGGGGCGACGTCGTAGGAGCGCCGCCAGATCATCACCTGAGCCGCGCCGTGTTGTTCGGCGGTCTCGGCCTTGCTCAAGCCCGTCAGGCCGCCGTAGTGGCGCTCATTGAGACGCCAGTCCTTGAGGACCGGAATCCACAGCTGGTCGGCGACCCCCAGGGCGAGCTCGGCGGTGCGGATGGCGCGGGTGAGGACCGAGGCGAAGGCGCGGTCGAACTCCAGGCCCTCCTGGCTGATCAGTTCGCCGGCCCGCAGCGCTTCGGCCTCGCCCTGCGGCGAGAGGTCGACGTCCACCCAGCCGGTGAAACGGCCCTCAAGGTTCCACAGGCTTTGGCCATGGCGAAGCAGAACCAACGTCGGCATTCAAAGGGCCCCTTGCGCGCTGAAGGGGGCTATTGGCCGCGCGCCCCATCGTCAAGCGCGGCGAGTTGGCGTCGTGGCGTTTGGCCCGCTATAGGCTCGCCGCGTGCCCGGCCGCCTGATCCTGCCCCTGATGGCCCTCGCCGCCGTGGCCATGATCGCTCTGGCGCTGGTTTGGCCGCAGGGGTCGGGCAGGCGGTCGCCGGCCCCGTTCGGCCATGCCCCGCCCCCGGCGGCCAGGGCCCGGTGAATACGACCAAGGATTGATGGACCCAAGAATGTTTCCCAAGCCGCGTTCCGACCTTGCCGCCAACACCGCGTCATATGAGACGACGCCGCTCATAAAGGCGACCGGATTTCGCGAGTACGACGCCCGCTGGCTCCTGGGTCCCGATCTCAACCTGATGGGCGTCGAGGCGCTTGGTCTCGGGCTGGGAACCTACCTCCAGGAGCAGGGTGAGCGGCGGATCGTGGTCGGCCACGATTATCGGTCCTATTCCCTGTCGGTGAAGCAGGCCCTGAGCCTGGGCCTCGTCGCCGCCGGCTGCGAGGTGTTGGATATCGGCCTCGCCCTCTCGCCGATCGCCTATTTCGCCCAGTTCGACCTGCCGGCCCCGTGCGTGGCCATGGTCACCGCCAGCCACAACGAGAACGGCTGGACGGGCGTGAAGATGGGGGCGAACCCACCAGTGACCTTCGGGCCCGAGGAGATCGGCCGGCTGAAGGAGATCGTCCTTGGCGGCGCCTTCCAGGGGCGGCCCGGCGGCTCGCTCACCCACCTCGAGGGCGTGGCCGAACGCTACCTCGCCGACGTGGTGTCGCACTGCACGCTGAAGAGGCCGCTGAAGGTCGTGTGCGCCTGCGGCAACGGCACGGCCGGGGCCTTCGCGCCCGGCGCGCTCAGGGCCATGGGCGCGGAGGTCATAGAGATGGATTGCGAGCTCGACTGGACCTTCCCGCGCTACAATCCCAATCCCGAGGACCTGGAGATGCTGCACGCCATGGCCGCCGCCGTGCGCGAGCACGGGGCCGACCTGGCCCTCGGCTTCGACGGCGACGGCGATCGCTGCGGCGTGGTGGACGACACCGGCGAAGAGATCTTCGCCGACAAGATCGGCCTGATGCTGGCCCGCGATCTCGCCCCGCTCTATCCCAGCGCGAAGTTCGTAGTCGACGTGAAATCCACCGGCCTCTTCGCCACCGATCCCATTCTCGCCGCCCACGGCGCGACCACGCTCTACTGGAAGACCGGCCACAGCTACATCAAGCGCAAGACAGCCGAAATTGGAGCCCTGGCCGGGTTCGAGAAGTCTGGTCACTTCTTTTTCAATTCCCCGCTCGGCCGCGGTTACGACTGCGCCCTGACGGCGGCGGCGGCGATCCTCGCCATGCTCGACCGCAATCCGGACAAGACGCTCAGCGATCTCAAGGCGGCTCTGCCGGTGGCCTACACTTCGCTCACGATGAGTCCGCATTGCGCCGACGAGGCGAAGTACGCCGTGGTCGATGAGATCGTGGTCGAATACCAGGCCCTGGCGGCGAAAGGCGGCAGGATTCTCGGGCGATCGATCGCCGAGGTGATCACCGTCAACGGGGCGCGGGTGGCGCTCGATGACGGCTCGTGGCTGCTGGTCCGGGCCTCGTCGAACAAGCCGGAGATCGTGGTGGTGGTGGAGAGCACCCGCTCCGCCGACGACATGCGGGCCCTGTTCCATGAAGAGGTCAAGCCGCGGCTGGCCGCCCACGCCGAAGTCGGCGCCTACAACCAGGAGATCTGAGAGTCATGCGGGTGGCGATGATCGGGACCGGATATGTCGGCCTGGTGTCGGGAGCCTGCTTCGCCGACTTCGGTCACATCGTCACCTGCGTCGACAAGGACGGCGGCAAGATCGAGCGCCTGCGGGCCGGGAAGATGCCGATCTTCGAGCCGGGCCTGGAAGACCTCGTCGAGCGCAATGTGCGCGAGGGACGCTTGAGTTTCGCCAGCGAGGCCGGCCCGGCAGTGATCGGGGCCGACGCGGTGTTCATCGCGGTGGGCACGCCCTCGCGGCGCGGCGACGGCTACGCCGACCTCAGCTTCGTCCATGACGCGGCCCGCGAGGTCGCGGCCTTGGTCGACGGATTCACCGTGGTCGTCACCAAGTCCACCGTGCCAGTGGGGACGGGCGACGAGATTGAGACGATCATCCGCGCGGCGAATCCGGCCGCCAACGTCGCGGTGGTCTCCAACCCCGAGTTCCTGCGCGAAGGCTCGGCGATCGAAGACTTCAAGCGGCCGGACCGGGTGGTGGTGGGCCTCGACGACGAGCGGGCGAGGGCGGTGATGCACGAGCTTTATCGCCCGCTCAGCCTCAACGAGACGCCGATGATCGTGACCGACCGGCGCACCTCGGAGCTGATCAAGTACGCCGCCAACGCCTTCCTGGCGATGAAGGTGACCTTCATCAACGAGGTGGCCGACCTGTGCGAGCAGGTGGGGGCCGACGTCCAGCAGGTGGCCCGCGGCATCGGCCTCGACAAGCGGATCGGGGCAAAGTTCCTGCACCCGGGGCCGGGCTATGGCGGATCGTGCTTTCCCAAGGACGCCCAGGCCCTGGCCCGCACTGCGGTGGACGCCGGCGCTCCGCTGAAGCTGGTCGAAACCACCATCGAGTCCAACAACCGCCGCAAGCGGGCCATGGCCGGCAAGATCGCCGCCGCGATGGGGGGCGAGGTCGCCGGCAAGACCATCGCCGTGCTTGGCCTCACCTTCAAGCCCAATACCGACGACATGCGCGACGCCCCATCACTGGACATCGTCCCGGCCCTGATCGCCGCCGGGGCCAAGGTCCAGGCCTTCGACCCCGAGGGCCACGAGGCGCGCCCGCTGCTCCCTGGCGCCGACTTCAAGGCCGGTCCCTACGAGGCGGTGGAAGGGGCCGACGCTCTGGTCATCCTCACCGAATGGGATCAGTTCCGGGCCCTCGATCTCGACCGCCTGGCCAAGTTGATGGCCGCCCCCCTGGTCATCGATCTGCGCAACATTTATCGCCCCGACGACCTGCGGTCCCGAGGCTTCACTTACGTCAGCGTGGGGCGGCGGTAATCTTCTCTTCCGCGCCCTACTGTGTCGCGGTGCGGACTGCGCCGGCGATTTCGCGGACGAGCTGGCCGACCAGCTTCTCGTCGTCGCCCTCGGCCATGATCCGGATCAGGGGTTCGGTCCCCGAGGCGCGGACGAGGATGCGGCCGGCCCCGTTCAGGCGAGACTCGGCCTCGGCGATGGCCTGTTGGACAAGGCTGCTCTCCAGGGGCTTGCCGTCGGCGAAGCGGACATTCTCCAGTTTCTGCGGCACGGGCTCGAACTGCCGAGCCAGGGCGCTCATCTTCTTGTTGGAGCGGACGAGCTCGGCCAGCACCTGCAGGGCGGCGATGAGACCGTCGCCGGTGGTCGAATAGTCGCTCATGATGATGTGGCCGGAGGCCTCGCCGCCGAGATTGAAGCGGCCCTCGCGCATCCGGGCCATGACATAGCGGTCGCCGACATTGGTGCGCTCGAGGCACAGGCCCTTGCCGGCCAGGAAGCGCTCCAGGCCGAGGTTGGACATCACCGTGGCCACCACCCCGCCGCCTTCGAGCTGGCCGCGCGCCGCCCACGCCGAGGCGATCAGGGCCATGATCTGGTCGCCATCGACCACTTGGCCGCGTTCGTCGCAGATCACCAGGCGGTCGGCGTCGCCGTCGAGGGCGATACCGATATCGGCCCGATATTCCTTGACCGCCGCGACGATGGCCGCCGGATGGGTCGAGCCGGACTCGTCGTTGATGTTAAAGCCGTTG
>DASXIE010000029.1:0-4069 GCA_036498165.1 Caulobacteraceae bacterium | reverse complement strand
GGCGGAGCCGAAGGGTAACACTCTCCTCCCCCTCTGGGGGAGGGGGACCCCGAAGGGGTGGAGGGGGCGTCAGGGCAAGGGCGCCGGCGCGTGGCCCGACGACCCCCCCCTTCGGCCGTACTCCCCCCGGCGGGGGGAGAGAGCGACTGGGAACAAAATGGCCGATGGCGCCGCTTAATCCGGGGGCAGTTCCGCTTGCCATGGCGGTTGTGGAATCGTCTGCTAGGGTTGAGTTTGCTGGATCAGGCTGCCGGGACCCATGAACCAACCCGCTGACTTTCGCCTCGAGGAGAAGGAGCACGGCAAGGTCGCCTTGCTGACCGGCGACTGGACGGCCGTCGACATGGGCGCGGCCAACGATCGCCTGGGCGATGCGCTGAAGCGCGAGAGCGGAGTGGACGTCGATCTCTCCGGAGTCGGACGATGCGACACCTCCGGGGTGTGGGGCGTCGTGCGGGCCGTCGACCAGAGCCGGCGCCCGGGCCGTATCATCGCCCCGCCGGCGACCCAGAAGCTGATCGACCTTGTCCGCCGCGCGGTGGAGACCCCCAAGGCCACGCCGCCGCGCAAGCGCTCGTTCTACGACCTCTTCGACCGCCTGGGGCACGGGGTGGTCGACGTCGGGGTCAATGTCGTCGACACCCTGATCTTCAACGGTCACCTGCTGGTGGCGACGGGGCGGGCGATCCGCGCGCCGCAAAAGATCCGCTGGGCGGCGGTGTTTTCCCTGGCCGAGCGGGCCGGGCTGGACGCCATGCCCATCGTCGCGGTGACGACTTTTTTCATCGGCGCGGTGGTCGGGCTCCTGGGCGCCAACATGCTCTCCAAGTTCGGGGCCCAGGTCTTCGCCGTGGAACTGATCGGCATATCGGTGCTGCGCGAGTTCAACGTCCTCATCACCGCCCTCCTGCTGGCCGGCCGATCGGCCTCGTCCTTCGCCGCCGAGATCGGGGCGATGAAGATGAACCAGGAGATCGACGCCATGCAGGTGCTGGGCGTCGATCCCTTCGACGCCCTGGTCTTCCCAAGGTTCATGGCCCTGTTGCTGACCATTCCCCTTCTGACCTTCGTCGCCACCCTGGCGGGCCTGGCCGGGGGCTTCACCGTGTCGTGGACCGTCCTCGGCCTCGCGCCCGCCGCCTTCTTCCAGCGCCTGACCGACAACGTCGGGCCGACCAGCTTCTGGGTAGGGATGTCGAAGGCCCCGGTGATGGCGGTGGTGATCGCCGGCATCGGCTGCCGCCAGGGCATGGATGTCGGCGGCGACGTCGAGTCGCTGGGCCGGCGGGTGACGGCGGCGGTGGTCCACGCCATCTTCGCGGCCATCCTCATCGACGCGATCTTCGCCCTGATCTACATGGAGCTCGACATTTGAGCGCCGAGAGCCAGAGCGACGGCGGCCTGGACCTCGAGGCCCCGCCCATCGAGGTGCGCGACCTCACCTCGCGCTTCGGCGACCAGGTGATCCACGAGGATCTCAACATCACCGTGCCGCGCGGCCAGGTGGTGGGCGTGGTCGGCGGCTCGGGGGCCGGCAAGTCGGTGCTGCTCAACACCATCATCGGGCTGAAGGCCCCCGACGGCGGCTCGGTGAAGATCTTCGGCCAGGATATCCGCTATGCGCGCCGGCGGACGTGGACGGCGATCGAGCGGCGCTGGGGGGTCCTCTTCCAGCAGGGGGCCCTGTGGTCGAACCTCACGGTCAAGGAGAACGTCGCCGCCCCGATGTTCGAACACACCGACATGGGCCGGGACGAGATCGGCCAGCTCTCCGACCTGAAGATCGCCCTGGCCGGCCTGCCGATCGAGGCCGGGGCGCTGAAGCCCTCGGAGCTGTCGGGCGGGATGATCAAGCGCGCCGGCCTGGCCCGCGCCCTGGCCCTGGACCCGGAGCTGCTCTTCCTCGACGAGCCGACCTCTGGGCTTGATCCGATCAGCGCCGCGGCCTTCGACGATCTCATCGACGATCTCTCCGACAGCCTGAAGCTGACCGTGTTCATGATCACCCACGATCTCGACAGCCTCTACAAGATCACCGACCAGGTGGCGGTGATCGCCGACAAGAAGGTGGTCGCCATGGCCCCGGTCAAGGACCTGGAAAGGTCGGATCACCCGTGGATCAAATCCTATTTCCATGGCGAGAGAGGCCGCACCGCCGCCTCTGAAAGCGGCGAACGGGGCGAGGAAAGAGCACACTGATGGAGCGCAATGCCAACTACGCCCTGGTGGGACTGATCTCGGCGATCATATCCATGGGCCTTGTCGTGTTCGTCGTCTGGCTGGCCGGCCACGGCCTCAACCACAACTACGACAAGTACAACATCGTGTTCCACGGCCCGGTCCGCGGCCTCTCGCAAGGCGCCGAAGTGCATTTCAACGGCATCAAGGTCGGCGACGTGAAGAAGATCTATCTCGATCCCAAGAACGCCACCCTGGTCGTCGCCGAAGCCGAGGTCACCTCCGACATCCCGATCCGGTCCGACAGCATCGCCAATCTGGAGCCCCAGGGGATCACGGGGGTGAGCTACATCCAGATCAGCGCCGGCACCCCCTCCAAGCCGCTGCTAAAGGACATCGTGCCGGCCGGCGTCATCCCAGTGATCCATACCAAGAAGGACGCCCTCTCGGGCCTGCTCGCCGGCGGCGGCGACGTCATGCAGCGCGCGGTCGAGGCCCTCGACCGAATGAACCGGGTGCTGAGCGACCAGAACATCAAGTCGCTGACCGACACCCTGAGCAATATTCGCGACACGACCGCCGAGATGAACCGCCGCAAGGCCCTGTTCGCCGATCTCCAGAAAACGGTGCAGGACGCCGACAAGGCGGTGGTCCAGTTCCGCCAGCTCGCCAGCTCCGGCAACACCCTGGTCAACGGCGACGGCAAGCGGGCGATCTCCAAGCTGGCCGACGCCGCCACCGAGATCGAGGCCTCGGCCAAGGGGGTCCACACGATGATCGACAATATGAAGGGGCCGACCGCCGACTTCGCCAACAACGGCCTGCCCAAGCTCAGCGGGGCGATCTCCAGCCTGCAGCGGGCCACCGACCATCTCGACCAGGCGATCGGCGAGATCCAGAACAATCCGCGCGGCCTGCTGAGCAAGCCGCCGGCCAAGGAAGTCGAGGTGAAACCATGAGAGCCCTGAACATCCTGGCGGCGGCGGGAATGGCCGCCGCCCTCGCCGGCTGCATCTCGCTGTTTCCCAAGACCACCCCGGCCCAGCTCTACACCTTCGGCGAGGCCATGCCGGCGGCCACAACGCCCACCGGCCAGCCGCGCTTCGCGGTCGAGGCCCTGTCGATCGATTTCGACCGTGCGGCGGCGGGCGACCGCATCCTCACCATGACCGGCAACGAGGCGGCCTACATCAAGGGGGCGCGCTGGGACACCGGGGCGCAGTACCTGTTCGAGTCGGCCCTCACCAACGCCTTCGCCGCCGACGCCGGCCCGGCTCGCCTCATCGCCCGCGGCGAGCAGACCCGGCCGGACTATGTGCTCAAGCTGGAGGTCCGCACCTTCGAGGCCCGCTATCTGGCTGGCCAGGGGGCGGCGCCGACGGCGGTGGTCACGGTCTATGCGGCCCTGAGCCGAAACGGCGATCGGGCGATCTCGGCCGATCACGTCTTCACGGCCAGCGTGCCGGCGTCCGAGAACCGCGTCGGGGCCATCACCGCCGCCTACGACCGCGCCGTCACCCAGACGCTGAGCCAACTGGCCCGATGGGTCGACACCAAGGGGATGGGTTAGCCTCTTCTCCCCCTCCGGGGGAGGGGAACCGCGAAGCGGTGGAGGGGGTGCGGGTGCAAGGGCGCCGGCGCGCTTCCCCACGACCCCCCTCCCCGGCTTCGCCGGTACTCCCCCCGGAGGGGGGAGAGCTGATTACTCTATTCCGGCCTGGCGTTTGGCGGCGGTGAGGGTGTTGGCGAGGAGGCAGGCGACGGTCATGGGGCCGACCCCGCCTGGGACCGGGGTGATCCAGCCGGCGACCTCGACGGCCTCCTTGAAGGCCACATCGCCGACCACCTTGGTCTTGCCGGCCGCCGCCTTGACCGGATCGCGGAAGGGGAC
>DASXIE010000028.1:0-3955 GCA_036498165.1 Caulobacteraceae bacterium | reverse complement strand
TCGATCGGGTGTTCGCCGATCCGGACCTTTCTGGTCCGCGCGCGCGGCTGGTCAAGCTGGCTCCCGACGGCTCGGCGGTGACCTTCCTGCGGGCCAAGGCCGGCGACCAGCGCCAGACCGACCTGTGGATCGCCGGCGTGGACGGCGGCCCGCCGCGCATGCTCATCGACGGGGCGGCGCTCACGCCCAAGGGCGCGGTGCTGTCAGAAGACGAGAAGAGCCGTCGCGAACGCCAAGGCATCCAGACCCACGGGGTGGTCGACTACAGCTGGGACGAGGCGGGCCGGCAGATCCTCGTTCCGGTCGAGGGCGATCTTTGGCTCTACGACCGGTCCAGCGGCAAGCTTGCCAAGCTGACCGAGAAGCCGGCCGACGACATCGACGCCAAGATTTCACCGAAGGGCGCCTTCGTCTCCTATGTGCGCGGGGGCAATCTCTATGTCAGGCCGGCGGCCGGCGGGCCGGAGCGGGCGCTCACCCAAGGCGGCGGCGAGATCAGGGCCTGGGCCGTGGCCGAGTTCATCGCCGAGGAGGAGATGGCCCGCGAGACCGGCTACTGGTGGTCGCCCGACGATAGCCGCATCGCCCTCACTCATGTGGACATCAGCGGCGTCGACATCGTGCCGCGCTTCGACATCGGCGCCGAAGGAGCCACGGTCGTCGACCAGCGCTATCCGCGCGCCGGCCGGCCCAACGCCCGGGTCGATCTCTATGTGGAAGATGTCGCCGGCGGCGGGCGGGTGAAGGTCGACCTCGGGGCCAATCCGGACATCTACCTGGCCCGCGTCGACTGGTCCAAGGACGGCAAGACGCTCTACGTCCAGCGGCAATCGCGCGATCAGAAGCGTCTCGAACTGCTGGCCGCCGACCCGGCGACGGGCAAGACGCGGCTGCTTTTGACCCAGACCAGCCCCCATTGGGTCGAACTCAGCAAGGATTTCAAGCCGCTGAAGGACGGCGCCTTCCTGTGGTCGTCGGAGTCGTCCGGATATCGCCACCTCTATCTCTACGGCGCCGATGGCGTCCTGATCCGCCAGGTGACCCATGGCGACTGGCCGGTGGCCGAGCTTCTCGGCGTCGACGAGGGCAGGGGCCTCGCCTTCTTCGCCGCCAGCCGGGAGACGCCGATCGAGCGGCGCATCTTCGAGGTTTCCTATCGCACGCCCGGCGAGCCGACGGCTCTGACGCCGGCCGGCGGCTGGTGGAGCGCCGATGTCGCCAGGTCCGGCCAGGCCTTCGCCGCCACCTACGACGACCCCAGGACGCCGCCGCGCACGGCTCTCTACCGCGAGGACGGAACCTTGGTGCGCTGGATCGAGGAGAACAGGCTGGATTCCAGCCATCCGTTCTTCCCCTACGCCTCGCGCCTGCCGACGCCGACCTACGGTACGATAAGGGCATCGGACGGTGAGGACCTGTGGTGGGAAATGCGCACGCCGCCCGGGTTCGATCCGGCCCGGCGCTATCCGGTGATCGTCCAGGTCTACGGCGGTCCGGCCGGGGCCCTCGTCGCCCGGCGCTGGGCCAATCCCGCCGACCTGCTCACCCTCGAGGCCGGCTACATTCTCTTCAGCATCGACAATCGCGGCACGCCGAACCGCTCGGTCGCCTTCAAGACCGCCCTCGACCGCCATATGGGGACAGTCGAGGTCGCCGATCAGCTCGCCGGCGTCGCCCACCTGAAGACCCTGCCCTATGTCGATCCGGCCAGGATCGGAGTCACCGGCTGGTCCAACGGCGGCTACATGACCCTGATGCTGCTCACCGCGCCCAACTCACCCTATGCGGCCGGCGTGGCGGGGGCGCCGGTGACCGACTGGTCGCTCTACGACACCCACTACACCGAGCAATACATGGGCACGCCGGCGGAGAACCCCGCCGGCTACGCCGCGGCCGAAGTCTTGCCCCGCCTGCCGCGCCTCAAGGGCGGAGCCTTGATGCTGATGCACGGCATGGCCGACGACAACGTCAGCTTCGACAATTCCACGCGGGTGATGTTCGCCCTGCAGGCCGAGGCCATCCCGTTCGAGACCATGGTCTATCCGGGCCTGCGCCACCGCGCCGGCTGGACCCAGAACGATCTGAAACACCGCACGCAGACCGTGCTGGACTTCTTCGACCGCAAGCTCAGGCCGACACCCGCGCCGTAGCTAAAAAACCGCTCATCCTGGCGAACGCCAGGACCCAGTATTGTCCAGCTTGGCGCTCTTCCAACGCATTGAAAAAACAAAAAACCTGGGTCCCTGCTTTCGCAGGGATGAGCGGATTTGGGAATGCGGGAGGTACGCGAGCTCTGCCCCTTTCAGGCGCTCGCGGCGGCGCTGGGACGGGCCTTGGCGCGCTCGAACCAGACGGTGAGGTTCTTGTTGTCGGGGCTGAGCGGCTGGCCGACCTGGGCCCCGAATTCGAGGAAGCAGAAGAGCAGGATGTCGGCCAGGGTGAAGCGGTCGCCGACGATCCATTGGCGCCCCCCGATCAGGCCGTCGAGCCAGGCGAGCTTCTTCTGGGCGATGGCCTTCAGGTCATCGGCGGCCTGGGGAATGCAGTGCATGCGGTTCTCGAAGAGCCGCAGGCCCTGGGAATAGCGGAAACCGTTGGTCATCGGCTCGACGATCCCAAGATCGATCCGCCGCGTCCACATCCGGGTCTCGGCGCGCTGCATGGGCGTCGAGCCGATCAGCGGCGGCTGGGGGTGCAGCTCCTCGAGATATTCGCAGATCGCGGTGATCTCGGCGATGATCTCCCCCTCATCGAGCTCGAGGGCGGGCAGCGTGCCGGATGGATTGACCTTGCCGTAGGTCTCCTTGCGGTTCTCGCCGCCCATCAGATCGACCTCGATCTTGTCGACTTCCAGGCCCTTCTCGGCCAGGAACATTTTGACCACGCGCGGGTTGGGTCCGATGGAATTGTATAGTTTCATAAGCCGATCCTCCGTCCGTTTGCTAAGGCCATGGCGATGACAGCAACGCAAGTCCGCTCGCCGCTGGCGGTCGATTTTCCCCTTATCGAGCCGATCGCCGGGGTCGAGCTGGCCAGCGGCCGGGCCGGTCTCTATCGCCGCCAGCGCGACGACGTGATGATCATGCGCTTCGCCCCCGGGACGACCTGCGCCGGGGTCTTCACACGCCATGGCGTCGGCGCCGCGCCGGTGGACTGGTCGAAGAGCCGGCTCAGAATGACCGGCGGGCGCGGCGTGCGCGCCCTGGTGGTCAACGCTGGCTGCGCCAATTCCTTCACCGGCAAGGCCGGGGCCCGCGCCGCCAAGCGCGTCGCGACGGCCGCCGCCAAGGCCATGGACCTGAAGCCGCGGGAAGTCATGCTGGCCAGCACCGGGGTGATCGGCGTCCTCCTCGACGACCAGGCCGTCACCGCCGTGATCCCCGAGGCGGTGGAGTTCCTGTCGCC
Organism: Caulobacteraceae bacterium; assembly: GCA_036498165.1. Classification (GTDB taxonomy): domain Bacteria; phylum Pseudomonadota; class Alphaproteobacteria; order Caulobacterales; family Caulobacteraceae; genus Acaudatibacter. Next base: position 550 of record DASXIE010000028.1, on the reverse strand, counting down.
CATGGCGTGGCCCCGCGCCGCCGGGGCCATCGTCACCACCGACACCTTCCCCAAGGGGGCGCAGGCCACCGCCTACATCGAGGGCCACGCGGTGCGCATCGCCGGCATCGCCAAGGGCTCGGGGATGATCGCCCCCAACATGGCCACCATGCTGGCCTTCATCGCCACGGACGCGGCCGTCGAGCCGCGCGCGCTCAATTCCCTCGTCAGGCTGCATGTGGCCAGGACGTTCAATTCGGTCACCGTCGATGGCGACCGATCGACCAACGACACCCTGCTGGTCTTCGCCACCGGCCAGAGCGGCGCGCCTCTGATCGCCAAGGCCGACGATCCGCGCCTGGCCGACTTCAGCGCCAAGCTCGAGGAGGTGATGCTGGACCTCGCCCAGCAACTCGTCCGCGACGGCGAGGGGGCGTCGAAATACGTCAAGGTCACGGTCAGCGGGGCGCGCAACGAAGCCGCCGCGCGCAAGATCGCCCGCACCATCGCCGAGAGTCCCCTGGTCAAGACCGCCCTGGCCGGCGAGGACGCCAACTGGGGCCGCGTCGTC
>DASXIE010000027.1:0-2507 GCA_036498165.1 Caulobacteraceae bacterium | reverse complement strand
CGCCTACCTCCACCCAAGCTTCATCCCCAGGCGCGACGATCGTTTCGACTACACCCGGCCGGTGGACGGATCCGACCCGGCGACCGACTGGAAGGGCCTCACCCCGCTCGGCGAGACCCCGCACGTCATCGATCCGGCCGTGGGCTGGGTGTTCAACTCCAACGACGCCCCGTGGAACGCGGCCGGATCGCAGAGCCCCCGGCGCGCCGACTTCCCGCGCTACATGGACACCGCCGGGGAGAACGCCCGCGGCGTGCACGAACTGCGCCTGCTCACCGGCGCGCGCGGCTGGACCTTGCAAAGCCTCAGGGCCGCCGGCTTCGACTCCTGGCTACCGGCCTTCACCCGCCTGATCCCGACGCTCGCCGCCGCCTACGACCGTCTGGGGGCGGACGATCCGCGCCGCGCCCGCCTGGCCGGGCCGATCGCCGTGCTGCGGGCCTGGGACCGCCGCTGGGGGGCGGACTCGGTGGCCACCTCGCTGGCCGTGCTGTGGGGCGAGCGGCTGTGGGACAAGGCCGGGGCCGGGTCCGATCCCTCGCAGCTCGCCCGCATCGAGCGCATGGCCGGCGCGACCAGCGACGAGGACAAGCTCGCCGCCCTCGCCGGCGCCTGCGACGAGCTGACCGCCGGCTTTGGGACCTGGCGCACGCCGTGGGGCCAGATCAACCGCTTCCAGCGCCTCGACGACTCCATCGCGCCGCGCTTCAGCGACGCCGCGCCGAGCCTTGCCGTGCCGTTCACCTATTCGCGGTGGGGCTCGCTGGCCTCCTTCGCGGCCCGCCGCTACCCGGGGACGGTGAAGCGCTACGGCGACAGCGGCAACAGCTTCGTCGCCGTGGTCGAGTTCGGCCCCCGGGTGCGGGCGGTGGCGGTGACCGCCGGCGGGGAAAGCGGCGATCCGGCCTCGCCCCACTTCGCCGACGAGGCGGGGCGGTACGCGTCCGGGGCCCTGCGCGAAGTCTACTTCTGGCCCGACCAGCTCGTCGGCCACACCGAGCGGACCTACCGGCCGGAGGAGTGAGGCGCGCCCCTCTCTTCCCGCGCAGCACAACCCCTGCGTCATCCCGGACGCAGGCCTGCGCAGCAGGCCGGAGATCCGGGACCTAGGTGATCAAGCGCCGAGGGTTGCGACACCTGTCCCGCGGCGCCGCCGACCGTTGACGTCTCGCCTGGGTCCCGGCTCTCTGGTCGCTCCGCTCCCCGCCGGCCGGGATGACGCGGTTGTTCTTACAGGGGAGAGATCATCTCGCGCGCAAGATGGCGCCCAGGCGGTCGGGGGCGGCGGGGATGGGGACGAGGTGGGGGTAGCGCAGGCCGCCGTGGTAGTCGATCGCCACGGTGCGGAAATGGCCCTCGTCCTTGACCAGGAGCTCGATGGGGGCGCCGCTCGCCTTGGCGGCGGTGACCGCGTCCTTCAGGCCATCGGCGTCGTAGGCCTCGCCGTTCACGGCCACGATCTGGGTCCCGGCCGCCAGGCCCGCCCGAAACGCCGGGCCGTCCCAATCGACGCCGGTGAGGGACCCGGCGGCGGCCCCGTCGGCGGAGACGCTCATCCCCAGGGAGAAGGAGAAATCGGTGACCTTGCGGACCATCTCGACGCTCTTGAGGTAGGCGCTCTCGGTCTCATCGTAGGCGAGACGCCAGCCGCCGCGCGCCAGGCCATCGAGCGGGGCGCCGGGGCCATGGCCGTGCAGGCGGGCGTGCAGGAAGCCGGCCCAGTCGTAGGGGACGACCGCGTTGAGGGCCGCGACGATGTCCTCGAAGGTGTAGGTGTGGGTGACGTAGGAGCCGTTGTCGATGCCGAAGAAGGCGGCGGCAAAGTCGTCCAACGATTTGGCCCCGCCGGTCTTCTCGCGGATCAGGGTGTCGGCGTCGAGCCAGATGAGCTGGCCCTCGGAATAGTAGTCCTCGCTCCGCTGCCAGGAGAGCCAGGGCAGGGGCCGGCGCTGGGCGATGATCGGATCGAGCGTGGTGTCCTCGAGGTCGCGCCAGACGCGGCCGATGCGGTGATCGTAGGTGGCCGCCACCAGGGCGATGGCGTCGAGCGCCTGCTGGCGGGTCAAGAGGCCCGAGCGCGCGGCCAGCACATAGCCCCAGTACTGGGTCTGGCCCTCGTAGACCCACAACAGGCTGTCGCCCATGGGGACGTTGAAGTTCGGCGTCCACAGATCGGCCGGGCGGCGGAACTTGCCGTTCCACGAGTGGGTGAATTCGTGGGCCAGGAGGTCGCGGCCGGCCGGCGACTTGTCCCAGTCGACGAAATACTTGGCCCGCGTCCCGTCCTCGCTGGAGCGGTGATGCTCCAGGCCGATGCCGCCCATCTTGTCGCTCAGGGAAAACAGGAAGTCGTAGTGGTCGTAGTGGTGGGAGGCGAAGGTCCTGTAGGCCTGGGTCACCAGGGCGCGGTGGGCGGCGATCTGGCCGGGCGTGGCGGCGAGATCCGCCGGCTTGTCGGCGATGACGTCGAGGCTGACCCGGGCCGGGCCGCCCGGATCGAGGTCGAG
>DASXIE010000026.1:0-7811 GCA_036498165.1 Caulobacteraceae bacterium | reverse complement strand
CGCCTTCCTCAAGAAGGGAGGGGTCATGGATGACGACTTCATCGACTCCTACATCGAACTGAAAACCGAGGAGGTCATGCGCCTGGCGCTCCACCCCCACCCGGTCGAGTTCGATATGTATTTCAAGTGCTGAGGGAGAGGTTCCGGCGCACGGTCTGAAGGGGGCGAATCGACGCTACACTGTGGGGATGGCAAAGGTCGCCCAGGCAACCCTCTTCGACGACGCCCTCGCGCCGGCCCATCCGGTATCGGCCTATTCGGCCAAGGACATCGAAGTCCTCGAAGGCCTCGAGCCGGTGCGCAAGCGGCCGGGCATGTATATCGGCGGGGTCGACGAGCGGGCCCTGCATCACCTCTTCGCCGAGGTCCTCGACAATGCCATGGACGAGGCCGTCGCCGGCTTCGCCAAGACGATCGAGGTGAGCCTCGACGCCGAGGGGGCGCTCACCGTCCGTGACGACGGCCGCGGCATGCCGGTCGACCCCCACCCCAAGTTCCCCGGTAAGTCGGCCCTGGAAGTGATCATGACCGTCCTCCACTCGGGCGGGAAGTTCTCCGGCAAGGCCTACGAGACCTCGGGCGGCCTCCATGGGGTGGGCGTCTCGGTGGTCAACGCCCTTTCCGAGCGGGTGGAGATCACCGTCTGGAAGGACGGCTTCGAGTGGCGACAGGCCTTTTCCCGCGGCCGGCCGGTTTCGACCCTGGAGCGCATCGGCCCCACCCGCCGCCACGGGACTTCGGTCACTTTCGCGCCGGACACCGAGATCTTCGGCGCCGACACGGCTTTTCGCCCGGCCCGCCTCTACCGCATGGCGCGTTCGAAGGCCTATCTCTTCCGCGGCGTGGAGATCCGCTGGCGCTGCTCGAGCGAGCGGATAGGCGACGAGACTCCGGCCGAAGCGGTCTTCCATTTCCCCGGCGGCCTCGCCGACTTCCTCGCTGAGAACACGCAAGGGCTGGAGACAGTCACCCCGACCCCCTTCGCCGGGCGGATAGAGCGCCAGGGCGAGGCGGGGGCGGTGGAATGGGCGGTGGCGTGGACGCCGGCCGGCTTCGGCGACGCCGACGGCTTCATGCGCTCGTACTGCAACACCGTGCCGACACCGGAGGGCGGAACCCACGAAGCGGGTCTGCGCGCCGTCCTCACCCGCGGCCTCAAGGCCTATGCCGAACTAACCGGCGAGAGGCGCGGGGCCCTCGTCACCGCCGACGACGTCATCGCCCAGGCCGGAGCGCTGATCAGCGTCTTCGTGCGCAATCCCGAGTTCCAGGGCCAGACCAAGGAGCGCCTCTCCTCCTCCGACGCCCAGAGGCTGGTCGAGGCCACCCTGCGCGATCCCTTCGACCACTGGCTCGCCGCCCAGCCCAAGGCGGCCAGCGCGCTGCTCTCGTTTGTCGCCGAGCGGGCCGAGGAGCGCCTGCGCCGGCGTCGCGAAAAGGAGGTCGCTCGCGCGTCGGCGACCCGCAAGCTGCGCCTGCCCGGCAAGCTCGCCGACTGCTCCGGCGGGGCCGCCGATGGGACCGAGCTCTTCATCGTCGAGGGCGACAGCGCCGGAGGCTCGGCAAAGCAGGCCCGTGACCGCCGCACCCAGGCGATCCTTCCGCTGCGCGGCAAGATCCTCAACGTCGCCCAGGCCAGCGTCGACAAGACTGGCGGCAACAAGGAACTCGCCGATCTGATGCTGGCCCTGGGCGTCCAGGGCAATGGCCGCTACCGCGAGGAAGACCTGCGCTACGAGCGGGTGATCATCATGACCGACGCCGACGTCGACGGGGCGCATATCGCCTCACTGCTCATTACCTTCTTCTACCGGACCATGCCCGATCTGGTGCGCAACGGGCGCCTCTACCTCGCCCTGCCGCCGCTCTATCGCCTCAGCCATGGCGGCAAGACCGCCTACGCCCGTGACGACGCCCACAAAGACGAGCTCCTGGCCACGATTTACAAGGGTAAGAAGCCGGAGATCGGCCGCTTCAAGGGCCTCGGCGAGATGATGCCGGCCCAGCTCAAGGAGACCACCATGGCTCCCAGCACCCGGACCCTGGCGCGGGTCAGCCTGCCCAGGGCCGAGGAGACCGTCGACGCCCTGGTCGAGACCCTGATGGGGCGGCGGCCGGAACTGCGTTTCCGGTTCATCCAGGAACACGCCGAGTTCGCGGCTGCCGACGTGGACCTGTAATGAAGGTCCTCGCGATCGCCATTGCCGCCGTTCTCCTGGCCCCGGCGGCGGCAGTCGCGGCCGGCGCCATGCCGGCCCTGATGGCCGGGGTCTACAAGAACCGCTTCCAGAACAGCCTCATCGACGGCGAGAAGTATACGTCCGAGGACATCCTGGAAGTTGTTCCGTACAAAGACAATTGGGCCTTCTTCCGCATTCACCTCGAATTCTATAACGGCCACGAGTGCAATATCTCGGGTATCGCCGAGGCCGCCGACGACCGCCTCGTCTACCGGGGGCCTACGGACTCCGTGGCAGGTCGCTGCACCCTCTACCTTCGCCGGGGCGCCGACGGCATCCATGTATGGGAAGGCGAGAACGGGGCCTGCCGAGGCGGCACGTGCGGGGCTCGCGGGGGCTATGGTTTCAAGTCCAGCGGAACCGCCGACTTCACCGCCGCCAGCCGGCGCTCCATCCGCTACCTGCCGCGCCTCCTCGCCTCGAGCGAATACGCCGATGCCGTGAGGGAATTCGCCGCCCGCCCGCGCTGAGACGCCGCAGGGCGCCTCGGATTGACTTGGGGCCGTGCGTCCCTATGTTCCGCTTCGCCCGAGCCGGCGGTTTCGAGCGCGCATGTTTCGCGCCGGATGATCCGTCGCTTGCCGCATTTCAAGGCATGACCGACTTTTCGCAACTGGGGCTGAGCGCTCCGACACTTCAGGCGGTGGCCGACACCGGCTACACAATCGCCACCCCGATCCAGACCCAGGCCATTCCCGTCGCCCTCGCCGGCCGCGATGTGCTGGGCATCGCCCAGACTGGCACAGGCAAGACTGCCGCCTTCACCTTGCCGATGATCGACCGACTGGTCGCCGGCCGGTCCAAGGCCCGCATGCCGCGCTCCCTGGTGGTCGCCCCCACCCGTGAGCTGGCCGACCAGGTGGCGCTGGCCTTCGACCGCTATTCCAAGGGCCAGAAGCTATCCTGGGCCCTGCTGATCGGGGGGGTCTCGTTCGGCGACCAGGAAATGAAGCTCGACCGCGGGGTCGACGTTCTCATCGCCACGCCGGGGCGCCTGCTCGACCATTTCGAGCGCGGCAAGCTCCTGCTCACCGGCGTCCAGATCATGGTCGTCGACGAGGCCGATCGCATGCTTGACATGGGCTTCATCCCGGACATCGAGCGGATATTCAAGCTCACCCCGGCCAAGAAGCAGACCCTCTTCTTCTCGGCCACCATGCCGCCGGAGATCACTCGGCTCACCAAGCAGTTCCTGAACGATCCGGTGCGCATCGAGGCCTCGCGGCCGGCGACCACGGCGGAGAACATCGCACAGCACGTCGTGCGCGTCCCCTCTCCGGACCACGGGGTGAAGCGGGCTGCCCTGCGCGCCCTCGTCGCTCGCAACGACGTCAAGAACGGCATCGTCTTCTGCAATCGCAAGTCGGAGGTCGATGTCGTCGCCAAATCCCTGAAAAAGCATGGCTTCGACGCCGCCCCCATCCATGGGGACCTCGAGCAGAGCCAGCGGATGCGAACCCTCGACGCCTTCCGCAAGGGCGAGTTGAAGATCCTCGTCGCATCCGACGTGGCGGCTCGCGGTCTCGACATTCCCGACGTCAGCCACATCTTCAACTACGACGTTCCCCATCACGCCGACGACTATGTCCACCGGATCGGCCGCACCGGCCGGGCCGGCAAGTCGGGCCAGACCTTCATGCTGGTCAGCCCCGCCGACGGCCGCTCGCTGGACAAGGTGATCAAGCTCACCGGCATCGCCCCCGACGAAGTCAAGCTCGACATCGATTTCAGCGAGGTCCGCGACGAGACCCGCGGGTCGCGCGGCGCGCGCCGGCCAAGTCCCGAGCGCGGCAGGCGCGACCGGTCCCGCGGCCGGCCGGCCAGCGAAACCTCGGTGGCGTCCATGGCGCCCCTTACCCCGATGCCCGCCAAGGCCGCGCCGCCAGTCCCGCCTCCGCCGACAGCCCAACCTGAGCCCGAGGCCGCGCCTGAGGCCAAGCCCGAGCCCGAGGCCAAGGCGGCTCCGGCCGAAGAGCGCGAGCCAAGGGCCCGCCATCGCCGCGAGCGTCGGGAACCTCGCCACGAACGGCCCCGCGCCGCGGCGCCGCCGTCCCGGAACGATGAAAGCGCCGACGGCGGCAAGGTTGTCGGCTTCGGCTCCGACACCCCGGCCTTCCTCGCCCGCCCCCTCCCGGCCCCGGCCCCCGCCGAGGACTAGGGGGCGCAGCCCTACCGCCCGATCGCGCCGGCCAGATATTTGCGGATGCCGGCCCCGTAGGGCGGGCGCAGGGCTTTCAGCGGACCCATGTCTTTTTTCACCTGGGTGTAGATCGCCTTGCGGTGGCTGAATTCCCGAAAACCATCGAGCCCGTGATAGCTGCCCATGCCGGAAGGTCCGACGCCGCCGAACGGCAGGTCCTCCTGGGCGACGTGGAAGATAACGTCGTTGACGGTCACGCCGCCGGAGGTCGTTCTGCTCAGCACCGCCTCGCGTTCGTCCGTGTCGGCCCCGAAATAATAGAGGCCGAGCGGGCGGGCGTGGCCGTTCACATAGGCGATCGCCTCGTCCACGCTCGAGTAGGTCTTCACCGGCAGGACCGGACCGAAGATCTCGTCCCGCATGACCTTCATGTCGTCGCCCGGCTCGATGATCAGGGTCGGGGCGATGCGGCGGTGTTCCTGCTGGCTGAGATCCTCACCCTCCGGTTTCAGCTCGACCACCGTGGCCCCGCCGGCCCGGGCTTCCTCGATGTAGCCGGTCAGGCGCTCGTAATGCTTCTGGGAGACGATGGCGGTGTAGTCGGGATTGTCCTTGATGGTCGGGAACATGGCGCTGACCGCCTTCTTGGCCTCGTCGACGAACTCGCCCAGCCGCTCGGATGGCGCGAGGACATAATCGGGGGCCAGGCAGATCTGGCCGGCGTTCAGGGTCTTGCCGTTCATTATCCTGGCCGCCGCGGTCTTGATGTCGGCCGATCGAGAAAGGATCACCGGACTCTTGCCGCCGAGCTCGAGGGTGAGCGGGGTCAGGTTCTCCGCCGCCGCCCGCATCACGTGGGCGGCGATCGAGGTGGCGCCGGTGAACACCAGGTGGTCGAAGGCGAGGCCCGCAAAGGCCTGGCCTACGTCCGGCCCGCCGGTCACCACCACCACCTCCTCGGGCGAGAAGACGGAGGATATCATCCGTTCCATCAGGGCCGAGGTCGCCGGGGTGTATTCGCTGGGCTTGATCATCGCCCGGTTGCCGGCCGCCAGCACCCCGGCGAGCGGGGTGAAGGTGAGGTTCACCGGGAAGTTCCATGGGCTGATGATCCCCACCACGCCCTTGGGTTGGAAGCGGACCTCGGCCTTGGCCCCAAAGAGCCCCAGCAACGCCGGCGTCGTCTTGCGCTTCTCCGCCTTCATCCAGGCGGCAAGATTGGCCTTGGCGTGCTTGAGCGTGCCGATCGAGGCGGCCACGTCGGTGAAGGCGCTCGCCTCGGGCGAGCGGGCCCCGAAATCCTCGTTCAGGGCCTTTTCGATCTCGCCGCGATGGTCGACCAGGAGGCCTATGCACCGGTCGAGGCGTTCGATGCGCTGGGCGGCGGTGGGAGCGCCGTCGCGAAGCTGGGCGGTTTTCTGGCGCTCGAGCAACGCCTGCATGTCGACGGCCATGGGATCTCCGTGTGAAATGTCTCCCCGCGGCGATGCACCCGCGGAATGACCAAGGTCAAGCCAAGCCCGGCGCCCGCTTGCGGCGGCGCGGGCGCTCCCACATCACGCCAGGAAATCCCTTCAACGGGGCGAGCGCCTCGCCGGTCCAGGCCCAGTCGGCGGCCTCGCCGAGATTGAGGTGATAGCGCGGCTCGCGGCCGGTGCGGGTGGTGAAGAGGGCGCGCGAGACATTGACCATGGTCGGAGCCCGGGCCCGCTCATAGGTGAGCGGCGTGCCGCAGCGGGCGCAGAAGCTGCGCACCGCCCCGCTGCCCGGCTCCTTGAAACGCGTGATGGCCTCTCCGCCCCTGGTCACCCGAAAACGGCTGCGGTAGCTGCCGACGTAGGTGGCGTAGGCCGCCCCATGGGCCCGCCGACTGGCCTGGCCGTGGTCATGCCAGGCCCAGCGGGCCGGCACCCCGATCTCGACTTTGACCGCCCCGCAAAGGCACTCACCTTCCGCCGTCTCCGGCGAGGCCTTCTCCGCCTTGGCGGCCATGACGATCTTGCGCATGGCCAAGGCTCATACGCTCTCCGACTCCTTTGCGGGAGGGGCCGCCGTCAGAACAGAATTCCGGTCTCCAGAGCGGCGCGGAATTGGGAGTGGGTGTCTCCGGTCTGGCCGAAGCTCGCCCCGTCGGCGGCGTGCATGACGTCCACGTACGATCCCTCGGCGCGGACGAAGAACACCCCCTTCTGCCAGGTCGGCGTGACGGTGAGCGAGAGGGCGCGGCTGCCGGGACCATAGAGCAGGTTGGACTGCACGCAGGCGTCGGACTCGGTGGGACACGAGGCGCTTTCGCTGGCGATGTACTCGACCCGGCCGGCGATGCTGAAGCGGGCGTTGAAGCTGTATTTGGCCAGCACCGCGCCGGACCAGGTGTTGGCCCCGGCGTACTGCAGGCCGCCGGCGTTCACCCGATAGGCGCGGGTGTACTGGAAATAGGGCGTCACCATCCATGGGCCCTCGGTGTGGGTCCACATGAGATCGAGGATGGCCCCGTTGTTCTGCAGCAGAGGGGTGGTCGGGCTGGCCCGGTCGTAGGACGACAGGGCACCGCCGCCGGCCACGGTGAAGGAGTCCTTGGCCGAGAGGGCATAGGTGAAAAGCCCGCTTAGCCAATTGTAGCGGCCCGAGTAGAAGCCGTCGTTGAGCGATGCCGAGGCTGTCACCTTGCCCTTGGTGAAGTTGACCTGGACCCCATCGCTTACCACCGGCTCCTGGTTCCACAGAAGGCCGCGCTCGATGTTCATGTTCTGGAAGGTGAAGGCGTATTCGGCGCCGATCAGCGTCGGCAACTTGCCGACCTGGATGGAGAGTTCGGGCGTCGGTTGGAACTTCACGAACGCCACCGGCACGGCGCTGTAGGTGTTCACCGTCGTGGGGCCGATGTGGGTGTAGGGCGTCCCCAGCACCGGGAAGGAATAGCCGCCCAGCTCAGCGAAGAACTGCACCGGCCCCGCCGTGGTCTGGATGAAGATCTGGGCGTTGGTCGCGTCGATGTTGCCGTCGTGATCGCCGGGGACCGGATCGGTCTGGACCATCCCAAAGCCGCTGATCGCCCCGGTCAGGTAGATCTTGCCGAGCGAACCGGCGTCGGACCCGGCCGGGCTGGGATTGGCCGCCAGCGGAGGCGTCATGGCCGGCGTCGCCAGGGGATCGGCCAGGACCGGGGAGACGGCCGCCACGCCAAGGGCGGAGGCGCACAACAGGGCTCGGAACCGAGTGATCATGACTATCCCCTTGAACGATTGTTATTTTGATCGGGGCGGGCGGGGGCGGTCGGGGCCCCCTCGCCTCTCCCTCAGCACTTGAAATACATATCGAACTCGACCGGGTGGGGGTGGAGCGCCAGGCGCATGACCTCCTCGGTTTTCAGTTCGATGTAGGAGTCGATGAAGTCGTCATCCATGACCCCTCCCTTCTTGAGGAAGGCG
>DASXIE010000025.1:0-4041 GCA_036498165.1 Caulobacteraceae bacterium | reverse complement strand
GATGGTCAGGCCGCCGCCGGCTCTGCCTTCGATCGTGCCGGCGTTGCTCACCGTCCCGCCGCCCAGGTTGATCGTCGCCGAATGGAACACCGATCTGAGCATCGCCCCGGCGTTCACGGTCAGGGACCCGCCGGCCAGGGTGGCGTTGTCGAGCTGGAGGATCTTGCCATCGATCACGCTCCCGCCGCCGGCGCTGTCGACGGTCGTGTTGCGGATGAGGAGGATTCCTTCTCCCGAGCTCTCCACGAGACCGTGGTTCGTCACCGTATCGGCAGTGTTGATCACCATGCGCCCGACATTGGCGTCGACCGTTCCATCGTTGATGAGGGTCAAGGGTCCCTTGATGAAGCCGCCGCCCTCGATGGTGTTGTCGAGGTTGGTCAAGGTGTCGCCGGCGATAAGGCCACTGATATAGCCGGTGGCGTTGAGGGAGATCGTTCCGCCGCCGCTCAGTGTCTGGGCGCCGGAGAACACCAGCCCGGCGAAGACCGTGCCGGCCCCGCCCGTGACGTCGATCTTCCCGCTGTTGGTCAGGGCCCCGGCGACGGTCAGCGCCGAGCTGGCCGCGATCGTCAGGTCCCCGGCGCTGACCAAGCTCTGGGCCGCGCCCAGACTGTTGGGGCCTTGCAGGGTCCATGCCGTGGCGGCGTCGATGAGGTAGGTTCCGAAATCGGCAAAGACGGCCGAGGTCCCCCCGCTGAGTGTCCCGTAGCCGCCCAGGCCGGTGACCGTCCCGCTCGCCGCCAGCTCCAAAGTCCCGCCGCCGCCGGAGGCGAGGCCGCCGAGGGTAGAACCGGCTTCGACGATAAGCCGGTCGGACGACGCGGCGAACAGCACGGAATCGACGGTCCCGGTGATCGTCCCGTAGTTTTGCACCGTGACGGCTCCGGCCCCGCCGTCGACGACGCCTCTGAAACCTGTGACCTGGCCGGAGTTATGAAGGCTGCCTCCGGCCGAGAACGCGACGCCATCGCCCGTCCGCCCGTCCGCGCCGCCGGCGAACCCGACCCCGCCGCTTCCGCCGAAGATGTTGTCGCCGTTGGTGATGGCGCCGGCGCCCAGGAGATCGACGCCATCGCCTCCCGCGCCGCCGGCCCCGGCCCCGCCTTCGCCGGAAGCGGCCGCGCCGCCGGCCCCGCCGACAATCAGGTCGTAATTGAACATCATGCCGGTAGATCCGGACGCGAGCACCCCGGCGCCTCCAGCCCCGCCGGCGCCGGCGGCCGCGCCGGGGCCGCTGACCCCGCCGTGGCCTCCTATGATCGAGCCGTGGTTGTGGAGCGTCTCGCCGCCCCCCAGATTGACGCCCGCGCCTCCGGCGCCGCCCGCGCCACCGGTTCCGGTGGAAAAGCTGCCTCCCGCGCCAAGCCCGCCGGTCCCGCCGGAAATCAGGTTGTAATTGACTTCGTATTGCGCGCTCGCGCCCTGGACGACGCCGGCGCCTCCCGCGCCGCCCGCCAGCCCGTTGACGCCGCTTCCTCCTCCCGCGCCGCCTGTGCCGCCGGTGATCGCCCCGTGATTGATCAGGGAGCCGCCAATCTGGTCGACGCCTTCGACGCCGACGCCGCCGATGGCGCCCGATCCAGGCGCGCCAGCCGCGCCGGTGATCGCCGCCCCGATGTCGTTGGTCACCATGCCTGCGGCGAGGAAGGTACCGGCTTGGTTCAAGCTGCCGGTATTGGTCAGGGTCCCTGCGACGTCGAGCGTCTTTCCCGCGGCCACGCTGTTCGCGCCGCTGAGCGTCCAGTCGGCCCCGGTGTCGATGACATAGGCGCCGAAGGCGGAGAAGGTGGCGGTGATCCCGCCGGTGAGGGTTCCGGTCACGCCTAGGCCGGTTATCGTCCCAGACCCGTTCGCCAGCTCCAGGGTCCCGCCGCCGCCGAAGGCGCCGCCGACAAGCTTCGAGCCGGACTCCAGGACCAGCCGATCGCCGGTCGAGCCGGCGTGGAAGGCCACGGCCAGCTGGCTGCCTTCGATCACTCCAAAGTCGACCACTGTCGCCGCACCGCCGGAGTCGGCGTAGACGCCATAGGCGCCTTGGATCATGGCCGTCGCGTGAGCGCTGTCGCCGTTGGTGACCGTTCCGCCCTTGGTGAGCAGCACGCCGTCGCCCCCCGCCCCGTTCGCGCCCGTGATCGTGTCGCCGGGGCCGCCGGCGCCGCCCGCCGCGCCGGACACGATCCCGGTGTTCGTGAAGGTTCCAAATCCCAACAGGTGGACACCGGCGCCGCCGGCCCCGCCGTTGCTGCCGATTCCGAGAGGGCTCGAGCCGGCCCCGCCCGCCCCGCCGGCCCCGCCGGTGATCGTGCCCGAACTCGTGACCACCGCCCCGGCCGCCATGGCGACGCCGTCGCCGCCGTTCCCGCCGCTCCCGCTGACCCCGGTCCCCGTCACAGCCCCAGCGTTGCCGGCGTCACCGCCGGAGATGGTTCCGGCGTTGCTGAGCGTGCCGGCGGCGGTGATGTTCACCCCGCTCCCGCCGCCGCCGCCGAAGCCGCCACCGCTCGAACTCGCCGCGCCGTTCGCGCCTGTACCGCCGGTGATGACGCCTCCGTTGACGCCGCGCCCGGCGGCCAAGTCGGCGCCGTCGCCGCCCGATCCGCCATTGCCCTGACCGTCCGCCCCGGAGCCGCCGGCGCCGCCGGCCCCACCCTCGATGGTCCCCCCGGTGCTCTTGAACCCGACGTCTCCGGTCAGCGACAGGCCCGCGCCGCCCGCGCCGCCGCTCGCCTCGACGGCCGTCGCCGCCCCGCCTGGGGCGCCGTCGCCGCCGCTCACAAGGGCGTAGTTGTAGACATATCCGATGGTCCCCTGGGCGACCACGCCCGCCCCGCCGGACCCCCCGGCGCCCGCAAAAGAGGCGGTGGACGCGGAACCGCCCGCCCCGCCGGTGATCGAGCCGCTGACGTTGCGGATGATCCCGCCGGCCGAGAGCGACACGCCCGCGCCGCCGCCGCCCCCCGCGCCGGCCGTTGCTCCCGACCCGCCTCCGGCCCCGCCGGCGCCGCCGCCGATTGCGCCCTGATTGGTGATCACCCCGCCCGCCGCCAGGGAAATCCCGACGGCTCCGTCGCCGCCGGCCCCGCCGTGGCCGCCGCCGAGGCCCGTGCCGCCGCCCCCGCCGTCGCCGCCCTGGATCGTCGCGAGGTTGTGGATGGTTCCGGTGACCGCGAACGAGGCCCCAGCGCCCCCCGCCGTGGCCGGTCCGGCAGTGAAGGTCGGATAGACTCCGTTCGTTCCCGAACTCCCCAGCCCGCCCCTGATGAGTCCGGAGTTGTAGACGATGACGCCGACGTCGGCGGCGTCGCTCAGCGCGGCCGCGCCGGCCGCCGGATAGCTGGCCTGGGACGGCAACAGCGAGCCCGTGGAGGTTATGGTCAGCACACTCACCGGAGCCGTGATCGTGTAGGCGCCCCCCGACGTGCTGATGGTATGCGACACGGTCATCGATCGACTCCTGCGTGGCCTGGTGGGCCTCAATGCGGAACCTGCCGAGCCTGACGTTGCGCGCGCTTCGCCGTCAAGGGACGAGCATCAGCCGATGGCAGGTCTCGTCCCCGTCAGCCGCCCGGCGCGGCTAGCAATGGAGGGGCGTGGAATCTTGGGGTGATCGCGCCTCCGGATGTGACGCCACTCATTCCAAAGGAAGCGATGGCCGAGGTGAGCTTGGTGACCGTGGTCGGATCGGTGATCACCGTCCCTTTGGCCCCGTCGCTGGCGATGCTGAAGCTGGAACCGGCGCCGAAGTCGCCGCTGAACCGGATGGTGGCCAGGACCACGTTGGCGCTCGACTTCAGCGTCAGCGTGCCGCCCGCCTTCGACCCGGAATAGTTGAGGGTGTCCGAGGCGTCGAAGAGGACGTTCTTCAGATCGATGCTGTTGGCCTTGGTGTGGGAGAAACCATAGACCCGGCCGCTGAAGCCGGTCCCCTCGCCAAGGACCAGCTCGCCGGTGCTTCCGGCGGCGAAGAAGACGTTCTCGCCCAAGGCCCCATCGACCTCCAGCACCCCGGTTCCGACGATGCGGGCATTGCCGCCGCTC
>DASXIE010000024.1:0-34915 GCA_036498165.1 Caulobacteraceae bacterium | reverse complement strand
TCCGGCGCCGGGCCGGCGCGCCGCCGATCGAGGGCGGCCTTTTCGCCCACGCCGCCCTGGTCGGCGCCGGCAATTCGGTGCGCCGGGCGGCGGCCACCTCCAACGGGACCTTCACCGTCGCCATGCCCGGCGGCCAGATCCGCAAGGCCCTGGCCGAGCTGATGGGAATCGACGCCGCCAACGGCATCTTCCTGTTGATCTCCAAGGATCACGGCCAGACGCCCATCCGCTGCGCGGTGGCCAACTTCCGGGCTCAGAACGGGGTGCTGGGCGTGCAGTCGATGGTGGTCGATACCGGGGTGGTCCTGGCCAGGGGCCGCGGCGCGATCAACCTACGTAACGAGACAATGAACCTCGCCCTCTACGGCAAGAACAAGAAGTTCCGTCTGATCCGCATCGCGGCCCCGATCACCGTCAAGGGCTCGCTCGCCTCGCCCAAGATCGGCGTCGACATCGCCAAGGCCGCGCCCCAGGCCGGAATCGCCGTGGCGCTGGGCGCGCTGGTCAGTCCGCTGGCCGCCGTGCTGCCCTTCATCGGTCCGCCTCTGGCCAAGGACGCCGACTGCGGCGCGCTGATCGGCCAGGCCGAGGCGCGCGGCGCGCCGGTCGGGCGACGTTTGTGAGGCGAGGGGCCGGATTTGTGAGGGAGGGGCCGGAAATGGAAAGGCCCGGTCTGCACTTTCGTGCTGACCGGGCCAAGCTTCCCGCCTTCAGTCGGGGGGGCGAAACATTGAGCGAGAAGACACAGCGATAACTCCATCCTTTGTGACCGGTTCCGGGCCCACGCAAAAAATTTTTCGAGCCGCGGCGCGGCGGGGGTTCGCGGCGGGATTCGCCGCTCAGGCGGGCCATCGCCCGGCGATGATCGCGGCGGTCAGAATGAGCCCGGCCAGGGTATTGGACTTGAAGAGAGTCAGCGCGCGGGCGGGCTCGCCAAGCCGCAGGGTCCGGGCCTGCCACAGGAGCTGAGCGGCGAAAGCGGCGGCGAGCGGCAGGAACGCCAGCCCGAGGCCTGCGGCGCGCCAGGCGGCCAGGGCGAGGCACACGGCGAAAAGGTAGAACCCCAGCACCGCCAGGGGCGCTGCGGCGCCGAGGCGGCGCGCCGAGGACTTCACCCCGGCCAGGGCGTCATCCTCGAGGTCCTGTACGGCGTAGATGGTGTCGTAGCCGAGGGTCCAGAACACCCCGCTCGCATAGAGCAGCAGGGCGCTGGCCGGCAGGGGCGCGGTGTATAGCGACAGGTGGATCCCAGCCGCCCACACCCGAACGGCGAGGATGAGGGTGGCCACGCCGGACGGTCCAGGCTGGGCCGCCGCGTAGCCCAGCAGCACGCCCCAGTTGAAGGTGAGGCCCAGCCACGCCTGGGGCCACCAGGTGATCCGCTTCATGAACGGGTACGCGGCGATCAGGGCGAGCGAGGCGACACCCAGGAAGAGGCTAAGGAGATTGAGGCTGAGCAGAATCGCGCAGGCGGCCAGCGAGCAGGCGATGACAAAGCTCCAGGCGGCGCGAACGCTGATCGCGCCGCTGGCCACCGGCCGGGCGGCGGTGCGCGCCACCTTGGCGTCGATGTTCTTGTCGACGATGTCGTTGAACGCGCAGCCGGCGGCCCTCATCAGGGCGGCGCCGAGGGCGAAGAGGGCGAAGAGGCGCAGGCTTGGCCACAGGCCCATCTCGGCGTCGAAAAGGGCGATCCCTTGCCAGGCGGGCAGCATCAGGAGCCAGATGCCGGTCGGCCGGTCGAAGCGGCCGAGCTTCAGCCATGGCCGCCAGGCCGGCGGGGCGAGCGAATCCACCCAGTTGGCCGGCGCGGCGTCGGGAAGGGGAGCGCCCGAGGTCATGCCCGAGGATGACATGGCTGTGGCGCCAGCGCACTCCCCTCGCCGCCACCGGGAGCCTATTGGGAAGCCGGGGGGCCAAGGAACAGTACGTAGAGGACGAGGCCACCCGGGCGAGGGTGCTGAGCAACACCCGGGTGCTGGCGTTCATCGCCGGCTACTGGCGACGCCGGCCGTGGCTGTTCGCCGTCACCGTGGCGCCGCGCCGACCGCATCCCGGTCTTCGACGAGGGCAAGTTCATCGAGGAAGGCCGCCAGGGCGACATGGTGGCGCTGGGCGGCGCCTACGCCCGCCTGCACGCGGTGACGCAGGGGGCGTAGGGCCTGGAATTCGGCCTCAGGCGGGTTGCGGAACCTTGTCGAGGAAGCCGATGACCGCAGCGATGCGGCCGTCGCTGGTCGTCACCACGTCGCTGCCCTCGATCGGGGCTTCGCCGCCTGCCGGGCCCAGAGACCAGGAGAACCGGACATGGTCGCCGTGGCCGTCCGGCTCGCCCAGCAAGGCGAAGCGAAAGTCGGGGAAACGCTGGTGGACGCCGCCGATATAGGCTCCAATCTCATCGGGGCCAGCGACGCTGGCCAAGGGATCGACGTAGGTCGCCTCGTTCGTCCACTGGCTGGCCATGAGAGACCCGCGCCGCTTTGCGTCGGTCTCGTTCCACAGATCGATGTAATCGCGGGCGATCGTCTTGGCGTCGGTCATGGCGGATCCTTTCAAGATCGGGTTGCTGACCCGGCGATTGTCAGGACGGCGCGCCCTCCAGTCGATTACCCGCCAGGTAATCATCGCCGCAGCGCGGCGACTCGTCGCTGTCCGCGAAGAGGTTCATTTGGGTCTGGGTGACGAAGGCGATCACCCGCCCCTCGCCCGATTCGATGCGGGTGTGGACGACCTGAGTCCGCTTGCCGCGATGGAGGACGTTGGCCACCCCCACCAGGCTCGAACCGGCCCTGGCCGCTCCGATGAAGTTGGTCTTGCTCTCCACCGTCACGGTGCCAAGCGCGTCGCCCGGAAGGTTGATCGCCGCGGTGGCCCCGCCCAGGCTGTCGCCAAATGCCATGATCACCCCGCCGTGGACCTTGTGCCCCACCGTGCAGTGTTCCGGGCGCACCTGCATCCAGGCCGTGACCTGGTCGCGCTCGGCTTCCAGGAATTCGATACCCAAATGGACAGCCAGGGGCATCGGACTGGCTTGGATCTTGTCAAGCAGGCACATCAAAATCGTCTCCCGTCGCTCATCTTTCATATGGGGAGCGGTGCGTCTGTCGTCCATTACCTGGCAGGTTATCGAAGGGCGGAAATTCACGCGCTAAGCTTGGGTTCATGATGACCCTGTCTCACAACCCTTCCCCGCAGGTCGGCGACCACATCCGCGTCTGGCGCCAGCGCCGGCGGATGAGCCAGCTCGACCTGGCGCTGGACGCGGAAATCTCCACCCGCCACCTGAGCTTCGTGGAGACCGGCCGCGCCGCCCCCAGCCGGCGGATGATCCTCACCCTGGCGGAGCGGCTCGAGATCCCCATGCGCGAGCGCAACGTGCTACTCGTGGCCGGCGGCTACGCCCCGGTGTTTCCCGAACGGGACCTGGCGGCGCCGGAGATGCGGCCGGCCCGCGAGGTCATCGACCTCGTCCTCAAGGGCCACCTGCCCTATCCGGCTTTCGCCATTGATCGCCAGTGGAACATCCTCTCCTCCAACCGCTCCCTGCCGAAGATCTATGAGGGCGTGGCGGAGGAGTTGCTGAGCCCGCCGGTCAACGCCTTGCGCCTCACCCTCCATCCCAAGGGCATGGCCCCCAGGGTCCTCAACCTCGAGGAATGGCGCGCCAACGTGCTCGCTCGCCTCAGGGCTCAGATCGCCGCCACCGCCGACAAGGGCTTGGCCGAGCTCTACGCCGAGCTTCGTTCGTACGCGGACGAGGAGCCGGCGGCGGCGGAAAGCCCGTCCACGCCGCTCATCCCCTTCCGCCTGATGACCGAGGTCGGGCCGATGAGCTTCCTCACCACCACCATGGTCTTCGACGCTCCCCAAGACGTGACCCTGTCGGAACTGATGGTCGAGTGCTTCTTCCCGGCCGATGCGGAGACCCGCGAGCGGGTCAAGGCCATGGCCGCGGACGGCTGAGGGCGCTGATGAAGTCGGCCGGGGCCTGAGCCAAAGGAAGTGCAGGGGACGCCCCACGGGGGGCGGTTGGGGCGCCCCCTGCCTCCTCGGTCGGCCGGCGTGAGCGGCGGCGGCCGACGGGAAGTGATCGGCGCTATTTGACGGTGACGGTGGCGCGCATCTTCGGGTGGATGGTGCACAGGTATTTGTAGACGCCCGGCTTGGCGAATTTGAACGTGTAGGTGTCGTCCTCGTCCAGCGCCTCGGACTTGAAGGTCCCATCCGTGCTGGTGACCGTGTGGGGCTCGCCGTCGAGGTTCTTCCAGGTCACCGAGCTGCCGACAGGCACTGTGACGGCCATGGGACTGAAATCGAAGTTTTTGATCGTGACCTGGACGGCGCCCGGGGCGGCGTGCGTCTGGGCGGCGAGCGTCAGGCCAACGGCGGCAACCATGGCGAAATTGGCGGCGATGAGGGCCGTCCTCGTGGACATCATGCGCATTGAATTCATTTCTCTCTGAAAGGGGATCAGGCCAGGTTGGCGTCGGTCAGCCTCAGAGGCATGTGCAGCGAGGCTCGCGAGACGGTGGTGACGCCGATCATCGACGGCAGTTGGCTCGCCGGCACGACCAGGGGGCCGGGCCCGGGACCTACGCCCGGCGCCGGTTGCGGATAGGCGGTGGCGCGCGCGGTGTGGAAGGTCACATGGCCTTCGACCTTGGAGACGATCTGGTGGATGTGTCCGTTGAGCACGGTCACTGAGCCGAAACGGCCGATCAGGGCCATCAGCTGATCGTGGTCGCTCGAGCCCCAGCCCCACGAGTCGTAGATGCTCCACATCGGCATGTGGGCGAAGATCACGATCGGCTGGCTGGCGGGTCGGCCGGCCAAGTCGTTCTTCAGCCAGGCCATCTGCTCGTCCCCGATCGAGGCCAGGCCGCCGGGCTTGAACTGCATGACGTTGACCAGGGCCACCAGATGCACCCCCTTGTGGTCGAAACTGTAGTAACCCCTGTTGTTCGAGGGCCTGCCGAACCGCTTGAAATATTCCGTGCCGACGCCGTCGGTGACGTCATGCTCGCCGGGCGTGGTGTGGATCTCGCTCACCTTGAGCCGTTGCATCAGGCCCTGCGCCTGGTCGAACTCGGCCGCCTTGGAGAGGTGGGTGATGTCGCCGGTGTGGATCACGAAGTCGGGCGCCCGTGGCAAGGCGTTGATCAGGCCAAGGGCGCGCTCGAAGGTGCCGGCGACGTCGGGGTTGGCCGCCTTGTTGAAGCCGATATGACTGTCGCTGATCTGCGCGAACAGCGGCGTCCCGGGGATCGCCGTGGCGCCCAGTTCGGCCGCCTGGGCCAGATCAAAGCCGGTGAGCACCCCACCCGACAAGGCGAATAGGGTGCCGGTCCCGACGCCCAGACAGGCTAGGGCGCCGCGGCGCGTGGTGTGGTGGGCCATGTCGAAGAACCTCCAGCAGCGTCTGGAGGGCAAGACCGGCCGGCGTTGCGGTTTATTCCGCCTGGCCGCGCACTAAATTCGAGAAAGTCGCCAGTTCGCCGGGCTCCATGTCGGAAACCGCAGCGAAATCAAGGTCACCCTTCTTCCAGAATATCGCGTGATAGCCGAGCCGGGTCGCCGATCCGGGAAGGCGCCCACCGTGATCGGACCAGACGAACAGGTCGATCTCATGCAGGCCGTGGCGGTAGACGACCACCGCCGCCGGGGCGTTCGCCGCCTTGTCCAGACGCCCGCCGGTCAGCTTGAAGCCTTGCTGCGCGAAATCGGCCACGGGCGGCGACAGGTCGATGCGGCCAGCGAACCAGGGCTTGACGGTGTGGTGATCGTTCGACGCCACCTCGATGACCTTGCCGGAGATCAGAGCCCGGGTGTGCGCACCCACGACCCGGTCTGCCAGGCTCGCCGGGGACGGTGGCATCACCGCCAGAACGGCGAGCGCCGCGGCCAGTCCGCCCAGACCCACACCGCCCAGCGCGCCTCCGACCGCGCCTCGCCAGAAAGCCCCCCGCGCCCCGGGCGAGGCGCGGGTTCGCGTCGGCCGCCCCTCCGCCTTGGCCAGGGCGCGATCGAGGCGGGCTTTGAGTCGATCGGGCGCCGCGTAGCGCGGCGCATGCCGCCGGATCCCGTCGCTCAGCGCGGCGGCTGCGGCGCAAAAAGCCTGGCAGTCAGCGCACCCGGCGATGTGCGCCTCTGCGATTTCCGCCTCACGACCGGTAAGTTCCCCATCGATGAAGGCCTGGGTGTGCAGCGTCTCAGCGCAAGGCATGGTCATCCTCCGCCAGCCACTTGTCCCTCAAGGCCGCACGGGCCCGCGCTAGGCGAGACATCACCGTGCCGATCGGCGCGCCGACGGCGTCAGCGATCTCCCGATAGCTCAGGTCCTCCATCTCCCGCAGGATCAACACCTCGCGATACTCTTCCGGCAAGGTGGCGATCGCCGCCCTGAGCTGCCGGGCGTCGCTGGCTCGCATGACCTCGGTTTCGGCGTCGGCGCCTTCGAAGACAAGCTCCGCGCCGTCTGGTTCCGACGGCAGGGTTTCGTGTCCCCGGCGATGGCGTTGCGCGGCGCAATCGCGCCAGCAGTTGCGCACGATGGTCATCAACCAGGGCCGCACGTCCTCACCGCGCAGGCGCTCGAACCCACGAAAGGCGCGCAACATCGCGTCCTGCACGATGTCCTCGGCGTCTGACGGCGAACGGCTCAGCCACCGCGCCAAATTATAGGCGGCGTCCAGATGAGGCAGCGCCAGGGCCTCAAACCTTTGCCGGTGATCGGACATCCACTCCACAGACCGCGCGGCGACCGCGTTTATTCCCGAAGCGCAGCCACCTTAGGCCGATGAGTCGAAAATTCTTCGTGCAGGCGGGGAATATTGTCACGCCCAAACCGGTCTTGCCCATCGCGGCCCCGCCCGTTTCAGCGACCCGGAGTTTATGTCCATGCCTTCCCCCGCCGCGCCGCGTTTCGACGCGGTGACCCTTTGGCTGCATTGGATCGCGGCGGTGCTGGTGCTGGCCCAATTCGCCACGGCGTTGTCGATCGACCACATCGATCCCACGCAAGCCGACCTGGTTCTCAGCGTTCACCGTTCGACTGGGCTCGCGCTGTGGGGACTGGTCTTCGCGAGGCTGGTCTGGCGCGCGACCTTCATGCGTATTCCCGCGCCACCCGCTCAGACGCCTCCGCTACAGCGCTTCGCGGCGAGAGCCAATGAATACGCGCTCTACGCGCTTCTGTTGGCTCAGCCTGCCACCGGGTTGGCGGACACGATCTTCCGGGCCCATCCCTTCGCCGTCTTCGGCCTGACCGTTCCGGTCCTGGCGGCGAAGTCTCGCGCCATCTATCGCCTCGCACACACTCTTCACGCGCTGGGCGGCTGGGCGTTCGCCGGCCTGATCAGCCTTCATACTGGGGCCGCCCTCTTCCATCGCTTCGTGTTGAAGGACGGCGTGCTGCAGAGCATGCTCCCTCAGAGACGGTCGAACGATGCCCGGCAAGGCTTTCCATCATGAGTTATCACGCCGCGATTTCGCCTGCCGAGGCCGCCGACAGACTGGCGATCCGCGAACTGGTCGAAGCCTACGCCTACTGCGCCGACCGACGCGACGCGGAAGGCCAGATGGCCCTGTTCACGCCAGACGCTCACTTCGTCGTCTACATGGACGCCAAGGACCCGACGCCGTCGCAGGAACTGCACTCCCGTCAGGCGCTTGCCCCGGTGTTCGCGGACCTGAACAGGTATCACGCCACCATGCACTTCATTGGGCAGAGCACAATCTCGTCGCTCAGTAGGACCCGCGCCACGGGGAAAGCCTACTGCCTCGCCCACCACCTCACGGTCGACGGCGACCGCCGCCGCCTGATGATCGCGACGCTGCGCTACCTCGACTCTTTCGCCAAGGTGAACGGCGCGTGGCTGTTCGCGGAGCGCCGGCTTTACGTCGATTGGATCGAGGCGCGCGACTTGTGAAGGCGGGCGGGACCAGGAAAGTTCAACTTTTCCGGACCTGAGCGGACAGCGCGTTGGCCAGGTCACCTCGGTCGGCGACTGTCACGTCGGTCAGACCCAGCCAGCCGGCCATCAATCGCAGCTCGGCGGCCAGCGGACCGGCCACGTCGTGCGCGCTTGCGTGATGTTCGAGATGAGCCGACTGCACCATGAGAAGGCCGCTGGCGCGGTCGGCCTTGAGGTCGACGCGGGCCGTGATCGTCTCGCCCTGCAGGAAGGGCAGCACATAGTAGCCGTGCTCGCGCTTGTGGGCCGGGGTGTAAATCTCCAGGCGGATGCGGGTCCCGAACAGCCGCTCGGCCCGCTCGCGGCGCCAGATCAGGTTGTCGAACGGCGAGAGCAGAACGCCGCCCGCGGTCGGCCGGGCCGACTTGGCCCCTGGGGCAAGCCAGGCCGCCTTGCCCCAGCCCTTGACGGTCACCGGCGTCAGCTCGCCCGCCTCGACGAGCTCGGCCAGGCGGGCCTTGGTCTCGGCGACTGGCATGCGGAAATAGTCGCGCAGGTCGCCCTCGGTGGCCACGCCTAGGCGCGCGGCCGCGATGCGCAGGAGCTGGCGGTGGGCGCCGGCCTCGCTGGGGGCCGGGACGTTCAGCACCTTCGCCGGGATGACCCGCTCGGCGAGGTCGTAGACGCGCTCGAAATTGCGCCGGGTCTTCGTGGCGATGAAGCCGCACCAGAACAGCCATTCGAGGGCCCGTTTGCCGTTGCTCCACTCCCACCAGCCGGCCTGGCGGGGCCCTTCGGAGAAGTCGCCGCCGGTGAGCGGCCCCTCGCGCTCGATCCGCTCGAGGACGGCGTCGATGTAGTCGCGCCGCTCGCGGGCGAATCTCGCCAGGCCGGTCCAGGTGTCGCCGCCCCTCGCCCGTTCCATTCGCCAGCGGAAGAGGGGCTGAAGGGCCATGGGCAGCAGGGAGCATTCGTGGCCCCAGTATTCGAAGAGGGACGGCTTGGCGCCCCACGCCTCGCGTTCCAGGGTCTCGCGCGGATAGGCCCCCAGGCGCGAAAAGGCCGGCAGGTAGTGGGTGCGGGTCAGCACATTGACCGAATCGATCTGGATCACCGCCAGGTCGTCGGCGAGGCGGCGCAGCTGGCGCGCGCCGGGCGCGGCGTGGCGGCGGGGGCGGGAGAGCCCCTGGGCGTGGAGAGCGATGCGTCTCGCCTGGCGCGCCGAGAGGCTAAGCGGCGCCTCAGCCAACCGTGGCGCTCTGGTCAGGGTGGGTGGAATACCAGCGCAACTTGGCGAGCACCTCGGCCCATGCGTCGGTCATGGCCGGCGTCCACTGCGCCCCCGCCATATGCTTGAGGACCTCGGCGACGACATCGAAGAACGCCGGGAAGACGTCGGGCGGCACGCCATAAGCGTCGTGGGTGACCACCTCGCACTGGACCAGATGGCCGGCGTAGACGCCGCGATCGACGAGATCGAGGATCATCTCGAAGACCTTGGCCAGCATCTCGGCCTTCACCGCGCCGCTGGTGTCGCGCACGAAGAGGGCCTCCATGTCCGGATGCTCGGCGAAAAGGCGTGCATAGACTGCGTCGGTGAGGTCGCCGCCCCGCGCGGCGGCGATCTCCAGGCTGCGGATGATGGCGGCGGCGTCCATGCGCCCATCCCTTGATCGCCGCCGGTCAGGCGGTCAAGGATCGCGCCATGAAGCGCCAACGCGTCGCCATCATCGGTCTTGGGCAAAGAATCGCCCACGTGCTCGGGGCCATGAAAGAGGTCGGCTGGCGCCTGGAGGTGACCGGCTATGCCGACCCGGCCCCGGTGGGCCTCCCGATCCTTGCCGGATTCGGCATCGACCCGGGGTCCGCGTGGCCTGACGTCGCATCCCTTGTCGTTGAGGGGCCTTTCGATCTTCTGATGATCGGCTCGCCCAATCATCTGCATCTCGAGCACCTCACCGCCGCCTTCGCCGCCGGCTGCCCAATCTTCGTCGAAAAGCCGATCGTCCGTACCCAAGCGGAGACCCTGGCCCTGGCCCGGATCCTGGCCGCCGGCGGCGCCCCGCCGATCCATGTCGGCCTGGTCATGCGCTCGATGCCGATCGTCCGCGAGGTGATCGCCCGCCTCGACGCCGGCGAACTGGGCGAGCTGATTTCCATCGACGCCACCGAACATCTGCATCCCGAGCATGGCGCCTACCTCGCCCGCAACTGGCGCCGGCGCGAGGCTTGGGGCGGCTCATTCATGCTCGACAAGGTTTGCCACGACTTCGATATCTTCGCTCGCGTGGCCGGCTCGCGCGCGGCCAGCGTGGCGAGCTTCGGCGGCCGGCGGATCTTCCACGCCGCTCGCGGCGAGGCGGCGCGCGCCTACAGCGACGGCGAGGCGGCCTACGCCCTGCGTGAGCCCGGGTGGGCCGGAGCCACCGACGCCTTCCACTCCGACATGGACGTCAACGACCATCAGGTGGCCATCGTCCGCTATGCCGGCGGGCCGGTGCTGTCGTTTCACTCCAACAGCCACGTCGCCTTGCAGGAACGGCGCTGGTATCTGGCCGGGACCGGCGGAACCCTGATCGCCGACCTGGTGCGCAACAAGCTGATGGTCCGTCGGGCCATGGACAAGGGCAAGCCGGAGCGGATCAATTTCGCCGGCCGCACCGACGATCTTCACAACGGCGCCGACCAGGCCATGGCCTCCGACCTGCTGGCGACGCTAACCGAGGGCCGGCCCTTCCCCGTCACCCCGCTGGAGTCCATGGAGGCCGGACTCACCGTCATGGCCATAGACGAGGCGGCGGCGAGCGGCCAGACGGTGTATTGCGCCCCAGTGTGGGCGGCTCTCGACGAGGCTGCGCAGGCGAGCCACGGCGCCGACTTGCCCCTCGATCCGAGAGTGGCGATGCTGTCGCCGCCAGAGGAGGGCCCATGGCGGACCTGACGTTCGAACTCGAAGCCGGCATCGCCACCCTGACGCTCAACCGTCCGGCCGCCCGCAACGCCCTCTCCCGCGCCTTGATGGCCGAGCTGAATGGCGCGCTCGCCCGCTGCGGCGGCGATCCGGCCGTGCGGGTGGTGGTGATCGCCGCCGCCGGGCCGGTGTTCTCCTCGGGCCATGACCTCAAGGAGTTGCGCGGCCTCAATGACGAGGGGGAGATCGCGGCGGTGTTCGATGAATGCTCCGCCCTGATGACCACCATCGTCGCCTTGCCAAGGCCGGTGATCGCCAAGGTCCAGGGCATGGCCACCGCCGCCGGCTGCCAGCTCGTGGCCTCATGCGACCTGGCCATCGCGGGCGAAACGGCCCGCTTCGCCACCCCGGGGGTGAAGATCGGCCTCTTCTGCTCGACGCCCATGGTCGCCCTCAGCCGGTCGGTGAGCCGCAAGGCGGCGATGGAGATGCTGCTCACCGGCGAGACGGTGGACGCCGCAGACGCCGCCCGCCTGGGCCTGATAAACCGCGCCGTTCCGGCCGGGGCCCTGGACGCCGCGGTGGCCGAGCTGGCCGCATCCATCGCCGAGCGCTCGCCACTCACCGTGGCGGCCGGCAAAGCGGCCTTCCAAGCCCAGCTCGATCTGCCGCTCGGCGAAGCCTACGCCTACGCCGGGGCGGTGATGACCAAGAATTTGATGGCTGGCGACGCTGGCGAAGGGATCGACGCGTTCCTGGAAAAACGGGACCCCGTCTGGCGCGGCTGCTAAAGTAGCAGCGTGGGGGGGAGGCAGATGCGGTTCCTGGCGACACTCATCCTGGCGGCGGTGGCATGCGCCTGTGCCGCCCACGCAGCGCCGCCACTGGAAGCCTACGGCAAACTGCCGGCGATCGATCTCGTGCGTCTTTCGCCTTCGGGGGAGCGGATCGCCTTCATCGCCGTCGATGGCGAAACCCGCAAACTGTTCCTCCGCAAGGTGGACGGCGACCCTATACTCGTCAGCCCCGTGGGGACATCCAAGATCAGGAACATCTCCTGGGCCGGTGATGATTATGTTCTCGTCTCTGCCAGCTTCACGTTCAAATACCCGATGATCGACAAGTGGAATCAGAGTTCGCGCGCTGAGATCGGCGTCCTGCTGGAAGCGAATCTCAAGAACGGCCAGGTCTCCCGACTGCTTTCAAAGGAGCAGGGTGACACTTTCGGCGGCGAAGCCATCAATCTCGGCGCGCGGCAAATCGATGGTCGATGGTACGACTATCTGGCTACCGATAACCTACGAATGGGTATCTTTATCTACAAGGTCGACCTCGAAACCGGCGCGGCGAAGACCATGCCTCACTTTCAGGGCGCAGATCTGGACTATCTGATTGATACCGACGGCCGCATCGCCGCGCGTGCTCACTATTCGGAATCGACCCGGCTGTGGGAACTCATGTCAGGATCCAGCGGCGTCGGCGTCGTGGTCAGCCGCCACTCGGACCTCGACCGGCTGGAGCTTGTTGGTCTCGGTCGATCGCCCGCCGCCGCCTTGGTTGAGGAACGGGGACCTCAGAACGACAGCTTCGAGGAATATCCGCTCGCGCCAGGGGCGAAGCCGACGCCCCTGTTCGAAGGGCTCGATCCGGACTCGTTGTTCTACGATCCCACGAGCGAGTTATTGATCGGCGCCAAGCTCCCTCGCGGTAACGGGGCGCTGTTCTTCAATCCCAAGTTCCAGCAGCGTTTCGACGCCGTGCGAAAAGGCTTTTCAGCTTATCATGTGTCCCTCGAATCCCACTCCTCGGATTTCGGGAGAGTGGTGATCAAGACCGACGGCGGCGACGATCCGGGTACGTACTGGCTCGTCGATCTGACTACCGGCAAGGCTGAGGACCTGATGTCCGCCTATCCCGCCATCGACCAAAAGGATGTCGCCCCCACCAGTATCTTCAAGTATCGCGCCTCGGACGGCCTGGCTCTGGAGGGTGTGCTGACTCTGCCGCCGGGTTCGAGCGGCAAGAATTTGCCGCTGGTGGTGATTCCCCACGGCGGCCCGATTGGCATCTACGACTGGATCAATTTCGATTTCTGGGCGCAGGCCTTCGCCTCCCGCGGATATGCCGTGTTTCAGCCGAACTATCGCGGTTCGGGAGGCTATGGCGCCGCCTTCCGCGAGGCTGGATTCGGCCAGTGGGGACACAAGATGCTCACCGACATCAGCGATGGCGTCGCGGCGCTGGGGGCGGCTAAGGTGATCGACCCCCGGCGCGTATGCATCGCCGGGGCCAGCTACGGTGGATACGCCGCTCTGGCGGGCGTCACCTTCCAGCATGGCATTTACCGCTGCGCGGTCGCCGTTTCGGCGGTCACGGACGTTGGCGCGATCATGACCATGCAGGGGGATAGTTCTTCCACCGCTTCGGGCCGCTACGTTCAGGCCGTGTTCGGCGCATCCTTCGGAGGCGCGTCCGCCATTGCCGAAATCTCTCCTTTGCGGCATGCCGAGGATGCCGACGCGCCCATCCTGCTAATCCACGGCAAAGACGATACCAGGGTGCCGTTCCTTCACAGCCAGACGATGAACGCGGCGCTCGCCAGCGCCGGGAAGTCGGTGGAATTCCTCCAGCTCGAGGGCGAGGACCATTTCTGGTCGCATGAGGCGACACGGGTGCAGATACTGAACGCATCGGTGGCCTTCGTTCAGAAGTACAATCCCGTCACCTAGACGGACTTCCCCCACGTGAGCGTTCCGCCCTGCCGTGGCCTGGGCTAGGCTCTCCGGCGGGAGGAGCGATGGCCGACGTAAAGGCGCTGACCGCAGGGCTGGAAGGGGTGGTCCGCCGCCGGCTGGGCGCCGAGGGCGTCGGCGGCCTGGCGCGGGTCTCGGCCGGGGCCACCCAGGAAATCTGGCGCTTCCAGATGATCGGTGGTGGCGCGGAGGTCCCGCTCATCCTGCGCCGCGCACCCGGCGGCGAGCGCGTCTCACCCACCGCGGTGGGGCTGGAGAACGAGGCGGCCCTGATCGAGGCGGCCGCCGCGGCGGGCGTGCCCGTGCCGCCGGTGCGCCACGTGTTGCAGCCGGACGATGGCCTCGGCCGCGGCTTCATCATGGGCTTTGTCGAGGGCGAGACCCTGGGTGGGCGGATCGCCCGCGGCGAGGCCTTCGCGCAAACCCGCACCTTCCTGGCCCGCCAGTGCGGCGAGATCCTCGCCCGCATCCACGCCATGGATCCGACCCCCTTCCCGCAGCTGCGCCGGTCTTCCCCGGCCGAGCTGGTGGCGCAGTATGGCGAGATCTACCGCGCCACGGCCTGGCCGCGTCCGGTTTTCGACCTGGCCCTGCGCTGGCTTTCCGACCGCTGTCCGCCGCCGCCGGCCGTCCCGCGCCTGGTGCACGGCGATTTTCGCAACGGCAACCTGATGGTCGGCCCCGACGGGGTGCGGGCGGTGCTCGACTGGGAGATCGCCCACGTCTCCGATCCGATGGAAGATCTTGGCTGGATCTGCGTCGGTTCCTGGCGGTTCGGGGTCGACGACAAGCCGGTGGGCGGCTTTGGCCGGCGTGAGGACCTGTGGGCCGGCTACGAAGCGGCCGGCGGTGCGCCGGTGCGCCGCGAGCACGCCCTGTGGTGGGAGGTCTTCGGCTCCCTGCGCTGGGGGATCATGTGCTCGGGCATGGCCGGGACGTTCCGCACCGTCGATCCCAACGTCGAGCGGGCGGTGATCGCCCGGCGGGCCAGCGAGACAGAGATCGATCTCATGCGGCTGCTGGCGGCCTGACCATGCAGGACGAGCCCAAGCCGGACGAAATCCTCGCCGCCGTCGCCCGCTTCCTGCGCGAGGTCGCCGCCCCGGCCACCACCGGCCACCTGTCGTTCAATCTGAAAGTGGCCGCCAACGCCCTGGAGATGAGCCGCCGGCAGCTCGAGCTCGATCCGCCCGCCGCCGAGGCGGAGGCCGCCCGCCTACGCGAACTGCTCGGCCAGGACGGCGACCTGGCGCAGCTCAACGCCGAGCTTTCCCTGCGCCTGGCGGCCGGCGCGCTCGATCTCGCCACGCCCGGTGTCGCCGAGCACCTGTGGGCGACGACGCTGGCCAAGCTCGCCGTCGACCAGCCGACCTATTGGGGCTACCGCGCCGCCTTGGCCGAGCTCCCGCAAGAATGAACTGGAGCCCTTAGATGGATTTCTCTCTGCCGCAGGACCTCATCGACTACCTCGCCGAGCTCGACGCCTTCATCGAGGCCGAGATCAAACCGCTGGAGCGGGCGGACGACAACGTCCGCTTCTTCGACCACCGCCGCGAGCACGCCCGCACCGACTGGGACAACAACGGCCTGCCGCGCCCGGAATGGGAGGCGCTGCTGGCCGAGGCTCGCCGGCGGGCCGACGCCGCCGGCCATTTGCGCTATGCCTGGCCGGTGGAGTGGGGCGGCAAGGGGGGCAGCAACCTCGCCATGGCGGTGATCCGCGAGCATCTCGCGGCCAAGGGACTGGGCCTGCACAACGACCTGCAGACCGAACATTCGATTGTCGGCAACAACCCCTTCATCATCATGTTCAAGACCTTCGCCACCAACGCCCAGTACGAGCGCTATGGCGAGGCCCTGCAGCAAGGGAAGATCCGCTCAGGCTTCGGCCTCACCGAGCCCTATCACGGCTCGGACGCCACCTTCATGGAGACTCGAGCGGTGCGCGAGGAGAAGGATGGCGTTCCCGGCTGGCGGATCAACGGCGAGAAGATGTGGACCACCGGCATGCACGTGGCCACTCACATCATGGTCTTCGCGCGCACCAGCGGCGAGGACGGCGATGCGAGCGGCATCACCGTCTTCCTGGTCCCCGCCGATGCGCCCGGCGTGAAGGTCGAGGAGTATCTGTGGACCTTCAACATGCCCACCGACCATCCAAGGGTGAGCCTGACCGACGTTTGGGTGAGCGATGACGCCATCTGGGGCGTCGAGGGGCGCGGCCTCGGCCTAGGTCAGAGCTTCGTGCACCAGAACCGCATCCGCCAGGCCGCCTCGTCGCTGGGCGCGGCGGTCTATTGCATCGAGGAGAGCGTCAAGTACGCGAGGGTGCGCAAGCCGTTCGGCAAGGCGCTGAGCGAGAACCAGGCCATCCAGTGGCCGCTGGTGGAACTGGCCACCCAGGCCGAGATGCTCCGCCTGCTGATCCGTAAGACCGCCTGGGAGATCGACGGAATGGAGCACAAGGAGGTCGAGCGGCAGATCAGCGACAAGGTGTCGATGTGCAACTACTGGGCCAACCGCCTGGTCTGCGAGGCGGCCGACCGGGCCATGCAGGTGCACGGCGGCATCGGCTACTCGCGCCACAAGCCCTTCGAGCACATCTATCGCCACCACCGCCGCTACCGGATCACCGAAGGCAGCGAGGAAATCCAGATGCGCAAGGTCGCCGCCTTCCTCTTCGGCTACCTCGGCCCCCGGCGAAAGGCGATGGAGGCGCTGACCTGGGACGATGTGGACTATCGCAAGACGGGCGGGTGATGGCTGCTTAGAGGCCGCCGTCGCTCGACCGCTTGGGCGCCATCCAGGTGATGAGGTCCCAGGCGTTGCGGATGGCGGTGATGAGGAGGATCAGCAGGAGGGCGGCCAGGGCGTGGACCGCCCACGGCGTGCGCGTCGCGATGGCCGTGGCGGCGGCGACGAGGCCGAGGTAGATCGCCGCCGGGCCGGCCCCGTACATCCAGAAGTCCGACCAGTGGGTCGTGCCCCCCTTGGCCGTGGCCATGCCGACGCAGGAACGGATAGCGTAGCCGAGGCCGACTACGGCGATGACACCGAACAGGCCCGCGCTCATGACCACTGGCAGGGCCGGGGCGATGGCCACCGCGCTCATGGTCAGGACCACGGCGAAGTGGAGCGCGGTGGGCGTGAGGTAGATCCTCGCCCCGTGCAGGGCCTGGGGCCGCTCGGCGCCGGAGGTCAGGGTGACCACCACGAACAGCAGGCCGATCAGGCCCCCGCCGGACGAGCCGACCATGAAGAAGAAGTTGTTCCAGCCTGCGAACACGGTGAGCCCCGTCGCGAAGACCGAGGACTAACCCTCGCCGTCGGTCAGGGAAACCCCCGGCGCTTAGAAGGCGTAGGCGGCGGCGAGGATGAGGGCGGTGCGCGACTGGCTGTGGCCTTCGGGGAACTCGACGCCGGGGGTCGTGGTGGTCGCCGCCAGGCTGAGCTCGAGGGCGCCGAACTCGCGGGCGACGCCGGCACGGGCGTCGTAGCGGGTGCGGCCGGCGTAGGGAACATTGGCGCCGCCCAGGGAAGCGAGGACGCCGACGTGGCCGAAGAGGCGCCAGGCCCTGGCCGGGCGCACAGCCCCGTTGACCTCGGCGTAGAGGGTCTGGGAGCCGGCGCCGAGGTAGCTCGGCGAATAGTAGAGGTGGACGCTGATGTCCTTGCGCGTCATCCCGGCATAAACCTCGCTGTAGTCGATCCTCGTCCGCCGGCCGGCATAGCCGGTGACGACGCTATTCGTGGCCCCGACATCCCATGAGATATCGGCGTCGAGGCGCCGCGCGTAGCCAAGCCAGACCGTCTCGCCCAGGTTCTGAAGGCCGGCCCGGCGGGTGGCCACGGCCGTGGCGGAAGCGCCGAAATAGATCCCGCCCTGGCTGTCGTAGGAAAGATTGAGGTTGGCGACCGGCTGGCCGTCGCTCAGCGAGACGCCGCGCAGGCGATCGTCGCTGTCGATGGCGAGGCTCACCCCAACCTCGGCGCGGGCGGGGCCGGCATGGCCAATCACCGCCGCAGCCGCGACCGCGCTCGCCCAGGCGGCGCACGGCCCCCTCACACTAGCGGCGAGCGACGGAGGCGTATCCGCGGGCCCCGGCGCAGGGGCGCGGGGCGGCCTCGATCACCTGTCCGAGGCTGGCGCAAGCGTCGATGTCGCCGGCCCTGAGCGCGACGAGGGTCAGGGCCCCTAGGCGGCGGCGCTGCCGCATCAGCGCCATCAGGCCGGTCACGTGGGCGGCGGCGAACGAGGCGCCGCTGACCAGGCCCCAGTGGCCGCCCGGCTCGGTGGTGGGAATATCGTGGCCTGGCGCGCCATAGACGCCGGGGGGGGGCTGACCCGCCCCCTCGTCGGTCACCGCCACGACACCGGAATGGGAGGCGGGGAATCCGCCACCGGGCAGGGCGCGGTCATATGCGGCGACGACGGTGGCGTGGCGGTCCCTGGCGACGTCCAGCAGGGCGCCCAGCAGGCGATCCGGCCGGCCGGCGAGGCTGAGATTGATCACCTGGGCGTCGTGGTCGATGGCGAAGCTGAGCGCCTTGGCGAGGCTCAAGCTGTCGCAGACCGTGGCCGCCGGCCGGCCCGTCGCCGCCGTGGGCCAGCAAGCGCGCAGAGCCATCAACCGGGCCCCCGGCGCCACTCCGGCGATACCGATGCCGTTGTCGGCCAGGGCGGCGATGATCCCGGCCACGTTGGTGCCGTGCTGTTCCGGTGCGGCGGCGCGATCAGCCACGAAGTTCTCGCTGATCGGAACCTGTCCGATAAGATCGGGGTGAGCGCGGTCGACGCGGCTGTCGATCACCGCTACGCGCACCCCCGCCCCGGTGGCGGCGTGATGAAGTTCGGCCAGGCGCCATTCGCGCGCCGCCGGCTGGGCGCCATAGAGGGGATCGTTGTGGGTCGCGCCCGCCGCCGCGCCCTCGGCGCGGTAGAGATTCATGGGCTGGGACCAGGCGACCGCCGGCTGGCGCGAAAGGGCGGCGGCCACGGCCTCGGGCGAGCGCCCGACGGGGACGGAGAGGACGAAACAGTCGACGCCCACCAGCGGCATGGGCCAGTCGTCGAGAAGCTTCAGGCCTTCGCCGCGGGCCAGGGCGCTGACCACCCGGCGCCTCGCGGCGCGGTCCGTCGCATCTCCATAGGCGCCGCCGTAGTCAGCGCCGGGGCGCAGATGCGACGGCGGCAGACGCAGCATCACCAGCACCTGTTGGGACGGCTCGGTCGCAGGGGCAGTCTCAGGCACGGCTCGGGCGAGGCCGGACATAGACACGCCAATCGCCAGTATGAGCCATAGGCGCCGGCCCAGTCGCGCCGTCACGGCGCGGCTCCAGAGTCGAGGGGTTCAGCCAGAGCGACGTCGCGGCGAGAGCGCAGGCCGGCGAGAGCGCGGGCCCGTTCGCCGGCCGGAACCTGGATCACCCAGGCCCCCGCGGTCGTCGGCCCATCGGTGACCCGAGCCTTGGCGGCGGTCAGGTCCGCGCGCAACGCCCGCTCAATGACGTCAGGACGGAACATGACAAGGACATTGCCACTCGGCGCCACAGGGGCCGAGGCCAGGGCGTGATAGGCCGGCGCGGGCGCCAGGTGCGGCGCCAGCCACACGCCGGCGAGGATCAGCAGGGCCGCCTGAGCGGCCAGTGCGCCGGCGAGCCAGGCGTGGCCGGCCAGCCGGTTCTCCCGTGATGCGCGCCCTTCCAGACGGGAGCGCATCCGCCGCCAGCCATGTTCAACATCGAGGGACGCGCTCGCCACCTCGCGCTCGAGGCGGCGCTCGAGCCGAACCTCTTCCTGGCATTCGCGGCAGCCCCGCACGTGGGCGGTGACGCGGTCCTGTTCGGCCGGATCGAGCTGCCCGGTCACATACCATGGCAGGAGGATCTTGATTTCGCGGTGGCGATCGCCTTCCAGGCGGATGATGTTTCCCGTCATGGCGCGCTCACAGCCAGTCGGCGAGCCGACCGGCCAGCCGTTCTTTGAGATGGCGGCGCGCATGAAACATCCGGGTCTTCACCGTATCGATCGGACAAGCCATGATCTTGGCGATCTCGCGATAGCCGATCTCGTGGAAATAGGTGAGATCGATCACCGTTCGGTGAACCGTGGACAGCTCGCCCATCGCCTCGATCAGGTCACGCTGGACCTCGCGCTGCTCAAGGCGCTGTTCCGGACCCGGCTCGTCGCTCGCCCGGAAATTTTCGCCCTTGTCCTCGATCGGATCATCCAGGCGGCTCAAGGCCTTGAGGGCCTTGCGGTAGGCGATGGCGAAAATCCACGTCGAGACCCGGCTCATGCCATTGTAGGCCTCCGGGCGCGTCCACACGACCATCATGGTGTCGTTCAGAACTTCCTCGACCAGCGGCGCGCGGCGCAGGATGTTGATCAGGAACCGGGTGAGCCGTGGGTAATAGGCGCGGTAAAGCCGCTCGAAGGCTCGAAGGTCGCCCTCCGCGATTTGGGCAAGCAGAAGCGCATCGTCGCGCGAGGCCGATCGCGCGCTCGATCCCGGCTCGATGCTCGCCGCGCCACGCAGCCCGCGCATCGGCACTCCTTCGCGCCCCGCGCCTTAATACCCCCGTCCGGCCGAATGGTTCAAATCGCCTGCCCCAGTAAAGAAACGCCCAGACGCGCGCCGCAACGGGAAACCCCTCTCCGGAGCTGGGGGGTGCTCATGAGGAGCGGGCCGGCGCGCGCCTGGGCAATCCATTGATGCCCGCCGCCGGCCGATTGGTTCAAATCGCCGTCCGCGGCGGCGGCATGGGCGGAAGAGAGTTGAACTTTTCCGCCCCCGCCGGGAATCAACCCCATAGGTCGGGGGTGGCAAGCGCCTCGCGCACAGTTGCGCTTTGTATCGACTGAAAGGAGTTCTCCCATGAGAACCATGCTTGCCTTCGCCGCCCTTGGCGGCCTGATCCTGTCGGCCCCCGCGTTCGCCGCGCCAGGTCATGGCGGGGGTGGTGGGGGCGGGGCCATGCCGATGGCTTCATCCCACTCGAACGCCGCGCCCACATCCGCCGCGCCCACATCGCCCACGCCGCGGGCGATGAAAAATAACCACACCACCGGCCAACCGAACCAGACGTGCGGTAGCGCCAGCGCTCCGGAAACCCCGGGCAACGCCGCCTCGGCCCCCGGTTCGGCCTTCAACCCCGACGGCAACGCCGGCACGAAATACGCCGGTCAGCAGCCGCAGAACTCGAACAACCCAAAGAGCGTGTCGCAATACGACGTCGCTTGTTCACACCAGAAGTGAAGGGACTTCGAGCCGCTGAAAAGGGCCGGCGCCTCCACGACCGGGCGCCGGCCGGCGCTTGCGCCCTGGCTCTGATCCTGGGGATGAGCCTGTTCGGAGGGGCACGGGCGCTCGCTCAGCGGCCGGGCGTCGGCCTCGATATCACCATGTCCAACTACCGGTTCACGCCCTCGGTGGTGCACCTGCACCGCGGCGTGACCTACGCGCTGACCCTGCGCAATCAATCCGGCGGCGGACACAGTTTCGAGGCCGGCGCCTTCTTCGCCATGGCCGAACTATCGCCCGCCGACCGCGATCGGCTCGGCCCAGGTAAGATCGAAGTGCCGCCAGGCGACCAGGTGATTGTGTTCGTGACCCCCACGAGGCCGGGCGTGTTCCACTTCCACTGCACCCATGCTTTCCACAGCATGATGGGCATGACCGGAACGATCGTGGTCGACTGAATCGCTCGGTGGCAGGAGCGGCTTTACGTCCCGCTGAACTTGGCGGGGCGCTTCTCCACGAAGGCGGCCATGCCTTCCTTCTGGTCGTCAAAGGCGAAGAGGGAGTGGAAGAGGCGCCGCTCCAGGGCGACGCCCGTGGCCAGGGTCGTCTCGTAGGCCGCCCCGACCAATTCCTTGTTCATCATCACCGCCAGGGGCGACTGGGCGGCGATCTTCCTGGCCACCGCCATCGCCTCGTCGATGAGGCCGTCGGCGGGAACGACCCGGCTGACGAGGCCGGCGCGCTCGGCCTCCGCGGCGTCCATCATCCGGCCTGTGAGGATCATCTCCATGGCCTTCGACTTGCCGACTTGGCGGGTCAGGCGCTGGGTGCCGCCGATGCCGGGGGCCACGCCTAGATTGATTTCCGGCTGGCCGAACCTGGCGGTGTCGGCGGCGAGGATGAAATCGCACATCATCGCCAGTTCGCAGCCGCCGCCCAGCGCATAGCCGGCTACCGCGGCGATCACCGGCTTGCGGCACTGCTCGAGGGCCCTGGCTCCGGCGGTGAAGAAGTCGGCCTTGAACATTTCGGCGTATGACTTGTCCGACATTTCCTTGATGTCGGCCCCGGCGGCGAAGGCGCGCACCGAGCCGGTGATCACGATGCAGCCGACGGCCGGATCGGCCTCGGCGGCGGCCAGCGCCGCGGCCAACTCGCCCAGCAGAACCGCATTGAGAGCGTTGAGCGCATCCGGGCGATTGAGACGGATGAGGGTGACGGCATCCGCCGTCTCGACGATCAGGGATTCGTAGGCCACGGCGCGCTCCGAAGGCTCAGGCGAGGGGCGACCATTCCTGGTCGGGTGGGAGGGGGGCGAAGACGGCGTCGAGCATGGCCTGCGTCACCCCCTCGAGGGTCGCTGGCGACCATTTGGGGGCGTTGTCCTTGTCGACGATGACCGCCCGCACGCCCTCGGCGAAGTCGTGGCTGACGACGATCCGCGCCGCGATGCGCATCTCCATGGCCATGTTGTCGGCGAAATCGGCCATCGCGGCGGCGGTGCGGATCTGGCGCAGGGCGGTCTTCATGGACAGCGGCGACTTGGTCCTCAAGGTGGCGAGCTGGGAGAGGGCCCACTCCGAGCCATCGGCCTCCAGGGCGGCGAAGATCCCTTCCAGCGTATCGTGGGCGAACAGGCGATCGATCCGGTCGCGATGAGAGGCGATGGTGACCGGGCCGGGGTCCCATTCCAGCTCGGTGAGGATTTCCTCGATCTCGTCCGGATCGGCGAGGATGGCGGCGGTGAGAGCGGGAATGTCCTTGGACTCCACCACGTCGGTGGTGATGCCCAGGAGCTCGCAGTCGGCGGCCTTGAGCCGCGCTCCGGTCAAGGCCAACCAGGTCCCTGTCGCGCCGTGCAGTCGCGGCAGGTACCAACCGCCGCCGACGTCGGGGAAGAGGCCGATGCCGGTTTCGGGCATGGCGAAGGCGGTGCGCTCTGTGCCGATGCGGTAGTCGGCGGGCATGGAGATGCCCACCCCGCCGCCCATGGTGATCCCGTCCATGATGGCTATCACCGTCTTGGGATAGGTGAAGAGGAGGTGGTTGAGGCGGTACTCGGTGAAGAAGAACTCGCACGCCCCGGTGCCGCCCTGCGCCCCGCTGGCGGCCAGGAAGCGGATATCGCCGCCGGCGCAGAAGCCGCGCTCGCCGGCATGGTCGATGAGGACGGCCTTGATGGCGCCGTCATCGCGCCAGGCGAGGAGGGCCTTCGTCATGACGGCCACCATGTTCGTCGTCAGGGCGTGCAGGGCCGAAGGACGGTTGAGGGTCAGCCGCCCCACCGAGCCATGAACGGCGACGATGACTTCAGCCTCGCTCATGGCTTGAAAAGTTCGCGGGCAATGATCACGCGCATGATCTCGTTGGTCCCCTCCAGAATCTGATGCACCCTGAGGTCGCGGACGATCCGTTCGAGCGGATAGTCCTTCAGATAACCATATCCGCCGTGAAGCTGCAGCGCCTGGTTGGCGATGTCGAAGCCGGCGTCGGTGGCGAAACGCTTGGCCATGGCCGCCAGACGGGTGGCGGCCGGGTCCCCGGCGTCGAGCGCCGCGGCCGCCCGGCGGACCATCAGCCGCGCCGCCTCCAGATCGGTGGCCATGTCGGCGATCTTGAACTGCAGGGCTTGGAAGTCCTTCAGCGGCCGGCCGAACTGGCGGCGGGTCTCGAGATAGGCCTTGGCGGTCTCGAGCGCGAAGCCGGCCCCGCCCAGGGAGCAGGCGGCGATGTTGAGGCGCCCGCCGTCGAGGCCCGCCATGGCGATCTTGAACCCCTGGCCTTCGTCGCCGACGCGGTTGGCGGCCGGCACGGCGACATTGTCGAAGTTGACCGTCGCGGTCGGCTGGCTGGCCCAGCCCAGCTTGCGCTCCTGGGCCCCGAACGAGAGGCCGGGCGCACCGTTCTCGACCACGAAGGTTGAGATGCCGCCCGCCCCCGCCGCGCCGCTCCGGGCCATGACCACATAGACGTCCGACGTCCCGGCCCCGGAAATGAAGGCCTTGGCGCCGTTCAGCACATAGGTCGCGCCCTCACGGCGGGCGGTGGTGGCAAGGCTCGCGGCGTCGGAGCCGGCCCCAGGCTCGGTGAGGCAATAGGAGGCGATCGCCTCCATGGTGGTGAGTTTCGGCAGATAGCGGCGGCGCAGGTCGTCGCTTCCGAAGCGGTCGATCATCCATGAGGCCATGTTGTGGATGGAAAGAAAGGCGGCGGTGGAGACGTCTCCGCCCGCCAGGGCCTCGAAGATCAGCACGGCGTCCAGGCGGGTGAGGGCCGAGCCGCCGACATCCTCCTTCACATAGACGCCGGCGAAGCCGAGGGCGGCGGCGGCGCGTAGCACATCGACCGGGAAGTGCTTCTCCTCGTCCCAGCGCGCCGAATGGGGGGCCAACTCGGCCCGCGCAAAGGCCTCCGCCGCATCGACGATCGCCCGCTGGTCGTCGGAAAGGGCGAAGTCCATCTCAGCGTGGGGCGGCTGACTTCGCCACTAGGCCATCGTCGGAATGACGAAATGGCCGTCGGCGTCGGCGCCTTCGGGCCAGCGGGCGGTGACGGTCTTGACCTTGGTGTAGAACTTCACCCCCTCCATGCCGTGCTGGTTGGTGTCGCCAAAGGCGCTGCGCTTCCAGCCGCCGAAGGTGTGATAGGCCACCGGCACCGGGATCGGCACATTGATCCCGACCATGCCGACATTGACCTTGGAGGCGAAATCGCGCGCCGCCCGGCCGTTGCGGGTGAAGATGGCCACCCCGTTGCCGTAGGGATGGTCCGAGGGGAGGGCTATGGCCTCCTCAAAGCTCTCGGCCCTGACGATCTGAAGGACCGGGCCGAAGATCTCCTCCTGATAGGTCTTCATCGCCGGCTTCACGTGGTCGAAGAGGCTCGGGCCGACGAAGAAGCCGTTCTCATAGCCCTGGAGGCTGAAGCCGCGGCCGTCGACCACGAGCTCGGCCCCCTCGTCCACCCCGATCTGGATGTAGTCCTCGATCTTCTTCTTGTGGACGGCGGAGACCACCGGCCCGTACTGGGCGGCCGGATCGGTGGAGATGCCGACCTTGAGGGTGTCGATCTCGGCCAGCACCCGCTCGCGCAGGGCCTCGGCGGTCGCCTCGCCGACCGGGACGACGACCGGGAGGGCCATGCACCGCTCGCCGGCCGAGCCATAGGCGGCGCCGATGATGTCCTTGACCGCCTGGTCGAGGTCGGCGTCGGGCAGGATGACGCCGTGGTTCTTGGCCCCGCCCATGGCCTGGACGCGTTTGCCGTGCGCCGTGCCGGTTGAATAGACGTAGGAAGCGATATCCGAGGATCCCACGAAGCTCACCGCCCGGATCAGGGGATGGGTGAGGATGGCGTCCACCGCCGTCTTGTCGCCGTGGACCACGTTGAGCACCCCGGCCGGGCCGCCGGCCTCCATGAACAGCTCGGCCAGGCGCACCGGCACACCCGGATCCTTCTCCGAGGGCTTGAGGACGAAGGCGTTGCCCACCGCGATGGCGATGCCGAACATCCACATCGGGATCATGGCCGGGAAGTTGAACGGGGTGATGCCGGCCACCACGCCGAGCGGCTGGCGCATGGAATAGACGTCGATCCCCGGCCCGGCTCCCTCGGTGTATTCGCCCTTGAGCACGTGCGGCGCGCCGCAGGCGAACTCGATGACGTCCAGGCCACGCTGCACGTCGCCGCGGGAGTCGGCGATAACCTTGCCGTGCTCGCTGGAGAGCAACTCGGCCAGTTCCTCGATGCGGGCCTCGACGAGGCGCTTGAACTCGAACATCACCCGCGCGCGGCGCTGCGGGTTTGTCGCCGCCCAGCCCACCTGGGCCTTGGCGGCCGACTGGACGGCGGCGTCGACGTCGCCCGGCGAAGCAAAGGCGACCTGGGCCTGGACCTCGCCGGTGTTGGGATTGAACACATCGCCGAACCGCCCGCTGGCCCCCGGGACGGTCTGGCCGTTCACGAAATGGGATATCTGACGCATGACGCTTTCTCTTAAATTCTCTGGCCGCCTGTCTCTAGGACGCGCGACCGCTCGCCGCCAGCCTTTGCGGGGGGAACGCCGGCGCCTATAGTCCGAGTTCCGGGGACGCGCGCCTCACCGCCTTCAAGATCGGGTTCATGAGCCAAGGCAACGCCGTCGCCATCATAATGGGCAGCCGTTCGGATTGGCCGACCATGAAGATGGCGGCCGACTGTCTTGACGCGCTGGGCGTCGGCAGTGAGGTCAAGATCGTCTCCGCCCATCGCACGCCCGAGCGGCTCTACGCCTTCGCCAAGGGGGCCAAGGAGGCCGGCTTCAAGGTCATCATCGCCGGGGCCGGCGGGGCGGCGCATCTGCCGGGAATGACCGCCTCGCTCACCGACTTGCCGGTCCTTGGCGTGCCGATCCAGTCGAAGGCCATGAACGGTCTGGATTCCCTGCTTTCAATCGCCCAGATGCCGGCCGGGGTGCCGGTGGGAACCCTGGCGGTGGGGGAGGCGGGGGCGCGCAACGCCGGCCTGCTGGCCGCCAAGATCCTGGCCCTTTCGGATCCGGCGCTGGCCGCCCGACTGGCCGAGCAAAGGGCCGATCTCGCCGGCTCGGTGCCCGAGGGTCCGGAAGGGCCGTGAGCGCCGGGTTCCCCCTCCGCCCAGGTTCGGTGATCGGCATATTGGGCGGCGGCCAGCTGGGCCGGATGCTGGCCATGGCGGCGGCGCGGCTGGGCTTCGCCGTCGTCATCCTCGCCCCAGAGCCGGGATCGCCGGCCGCCGCGGTGGCTTCCCGCGCCATCACCGCCGCTTACGACGATCCGGCAGCCCTCGCCGAATTGGCGCGGGCCAGCGCGGTCATCACCTTCGAGTTCGAGAACGTGCCGGCCGCGGCGGTGGCGGCCCTGGCGCGCCTGGGCGCCGAGGTGGCCCCGACGCCGAGGGCTCTGGCCATCGCCCAGGATCGCCTGGAAGAGAAGACCTTCCTGAACGACGCGGGCCTGCCCACCGTCCCCTTCGCGGCGGTCGACGGTCCGGCCGATCTCGACCGGGCCCTTCGGCAGCTGGGCGCGCCGTTGCTGCTGAAGACCCGGCGCGGCGGCTACGACGGCAAGGGACAGGCCTGGGTGATGCGGCCCGGCGACGCCGCCGCCGCTCTCGCCGGTCTCGGCGGGCGAGCGGCCATCGCCGAGGGGCCGGCCGACTTCCGCCGCGAACTGGCGATCATCGCCGCGCGCGGCCGGGACGGCGAGATCGCTCTCTATCCCCTGACCGAAAGCCACCACGAGAACGGCATCCTGCGCCGCACCAGCGCGCCGGCCCGCGCCAGCCCGCGCGCCCTGGCCGAGGCCGACCGGATCGCCGCCACCATCCTGACCACCCTGGACTACGTCGGGGTGCTGGGCGTGGAGCTCTTCGAGCGCGACGACGGCCATCTGTTGGTCAATGAGTTCGCCCCCCGGGTCCACAACACCGGCCACTGGACGCTCGATGGCTGCGAGGTCGATCAGTTCGAACAGCACATCCGGGCCATCGCCGGCTGGCCGCTCGGCCCCACCAAAGCCCGCGCCCACGTGGAGATGACCAATCTCTTGGGCGACGAGGCGGACGCTTGGCCGCGCCTGGCCCGCGAGCCGGAGTCGCGCCTGTGGCTCTACGGCAAGGGCGAGGCCCGCCCCGGCCGCAAGATGGGCCACGTCAATCGCTTGCGGAAACTGGACCGCTAGGTAGGGGCGGCGCCGTACCGCCAGCGGGCCAGGGCCCCGGCGGCGCGATGGGCCAAGCGGCTTGGCTTAACCCCCGCTTTCCAGCGCTCGAAGGCCATCACCGACTCGATCCGGCCATCGAGATGGGCGGCGGCGAAATTGGCCCCCAGCGCCAGGCGCACGGCCAGGGTCGAGATCAGGATCTCAGCCAGCAGGGCCCGCTTGGAGTAATGGTTTTCGTCGGTGGCCGTGTCGCCGGCCCAGCGCCAGAGTCCGTCGGCGGTCGCCCAGGCCAGGCGCAAGCCGAGGGGGATATTGGGCGGCAGGGCGAGGAAGCCGCACCACCGCCGGGTGGCGTCGTTGTCTTCCATGGCCGCTTGGCAGCGGGCGAGGACACCGGCGCGGATGCGCTCGCGGATTTTCAGGCTGGCCGGATCGACGGCGGAAAGCACGGCCAGGGCGCGGGCGTCGTGACGGCGGGAAAGCAGGGCGGCGAGGTCGCGGGCCCCCTCCGGCGCGAGGATCTCCGCCTCGGCCAGCGAAAGATCGGCGCCGCGCGCGGCGGCGGCCATCAGCCGGCTAGTCCAGCCGAGCTTCGTCACATGGGAAAGGGCGGCCAGGAGCAGCCGCGCCTCAGCCTCATCGGCCCAGTCGGCGGACGGTTGGGGAACCTCGGTCACGGCGCGAGCCTTTACACCGCCTGGGCGCGATGGACAAAAGCGGCGTCGCCTGCTATCTGCGCCGCCTCGTTCCGGAACTCGCGTCCGGGCGCATCTCCCCGCGCGGCCGGCGCGAGCCCACAGGAGCACACTTGGTTCAGATTTTCGTCCGCGACAACAATGTCGACCAGGCCCTCAAGGCGCTGAAGAAGAAGATGCAGCGCGAAGGCTCGTTCCGCGAGATGAAGCGGCACGTGCACTACGAGAAACCCTCAGAGAAACGCGCCCGGCAGAAAGCCGAGGCGGTGCGCCGGGCTCGCAAGCTGGCGCGCAAGCGCGCCCAGCGCGAAGGCCTCCTGCCGGCCCCCAAGAAGGTGGTCAGAACCTAGTTCGCGAGGCGGCTCGCCGCCCAGACGTGCTCGACGCCGCGGACGATGGCGTTGGCGTTCGCCCCGGCCAGGATCGAGGCGTGGTTGGCGCCCGCCACATGCTCCACATGCCCATGACGCGAGGCCAGCGCCGGCGCCGCCTGCAGGGCCTTGAGGCCTGACCTGGAATCGGGCGGTCCGGCCAGGACCACCGCCACGGGCCAGGCCGGATCAAGTTCGCCGGCCCCGCGGGCCTGACGGGCGGCGGCCGGCCAGCGCGCCACTTCTTCGGCCGCCCAGCGATTGTGCTCGGCATCGGCGAAGGCCCAACGCTTGGCCCCGGCGATGTCGCCCTCCAGGCCGATCCGGTCGGCCAGACCCGTGCCGGTGAGGGGTCTCAGCAGCCCTGCTCCGGCTCCCCAGGCGGCGAGGCGTGCGGCGCCGGCGAACTGACCGACCGCGGCACTGACCAGCCGGGAGTCCATGGACGCCGGCGTGGTGGCGTCCACGAGAACCAGGC
The DNA here is from genome assembly GCA_036498165.1 of Caulobacteraceae bacterium. Lineage (GTDB taxonomy): Bacteria > Pseudomonadota > Alphaproteobacteria > Caulobacterales > Caulobacteraceae > Acaudatibacter. The sequence continues at coordinate 5,870 of DASXIE010000024.1, read as the reverse complement.
CCGCGACGCGATCTGGGTGGCGGGCGGCATAGTGGTGGACATGCAGTCCCGCCATCGAATGCCCGGCGAGGATCAGGGGTCCGTCCGGCGCTTCGCGCGCCAGCACCGCTTCCAGATCGGCCAGGATGGCCGCGCCATCGCGCGGCTGGGGCCCCGGATCGGACAGGCCCAGGCCGGCGCGGTCATAAGCGAGCGAGGCGAAGCCGCGACCGGCCAGCCGGCCCTGGACCACCGCCCAGTCGGCCGAAAATCCGAACGCGCCGGCTTCGAGCACCACCTTGGGGGCGTTGGCAGGGCCCGCACGCACGACATGCAGACGCCGCCCGCCGACATCGAGCATCGCCCCGCGCGGGCCGGGTCTGAAGTCATGGAGGCCCATGCCGCTCGATGTAGGGATCGCGGCGGCTCGGAAAAAGTGGGGTCAGCGGCCTCTGAGGCCGCTCAGCAGCCCGCCGCGGCGCGTCGGGGGTCCGCCGTCGCCGGCCGGCTGCAGGGCGTCGCCGAAATCCCCGTCGTCGACGATCGGCGGGAAAGGCCCACCGCGCTCGGCGGCGCTGACAAAGGCGGCGCTGTCGGCATAGGCGGCCGGAAGGTCGGGCAAGGCCCTGATCCCCGACTCGCCGCGCTCGTGGCGAGGATGGGCAAGCTCGCCGGTCTCGGCGTAGGCCAGGATCATACGGGTCCAGTCCGCCTCGCCATAGGGGAAGGCGCGGCCGGTGGGATCGATGTCCGACCACTCAGCCTCCTCGGGCGCGCCCGTCCCGCGCACAATCCACGCCCGGGCCTCGTCGGTTTCGCCGTTGGCGTTGGCGACCCTGGCCATCAGGGCGGCCAGGCGCTGGCTCAGCGGTTCGCCCTGAATGTCGCGGGCGGCCTGGCGGGCGGCGGCCGGATCGCCGCCGATGAGGGCCTGTTCGACCATCAGGAACATCGCCTCGCGCGAGCCCGGCGCGCGCATGGCCAGGTGAGCCAGGCGGGCGGCCCGTTCCTTGGGATTTTCGTCGCCGCGCAAGTCGCGCCAGGCCAGCCAGAGGGCCGGATGAGGCCGCGCCGCCCACGCCGATTCGAGGATCGGGGCCGCTCGCTGGGCCCGGCCATCGGCGGCGAGCAGGCGGGCGGCGATCACCGCGCCGGGGGTGAAGTCGGGACGCGCCTTGGCCGCCGCCTGGGCGAGATCGAGCGCCTCGCCGGCCGCCCCGCGGGCCTCCAGGCCGGCGGCGCTTGCGGTCTGGACGGCGGCGCGAGCGCGCTCGGCGATCAGCGGCGAGACGATCTTGCGCTCCAGGGCGCCGTTGACCAGGATCAGGGCGGCTGGCCAATCGGCCTCGCCCAGGCGCGCCTGCAGCAGGGTTCGCCAGGCCCACGGCGCGGTGTGGGAAAGCTCATAGGCGGCCTTGGCGTTGGCCAGGGCCTCGGGGGCGTCGCCGGCCGCCATGGCGGTTTGCATCAGGCCGCGGTAGGCCGCCAGGCGCATCTCCGGAAAACCCAACATGGCCTTGTAGGCGGCCTCGGCGGCGGGGCGGTCGCCGGCCGCCTCTGCGGCCTGGGCGGCGAGGATGCGGACAAGCTGGGGAGTTCCCCCGGCCATCTCGGCGGCCCGCTGGGCGAGGCGCCGCGCCTCCGCTCCATTGCCGGCGGCGCTGGCCAGGAAGCCGCGGGTCAGAGCCTCGGCGCCCTGGCGGCGGCGGCTCTCGGCCCTGGCCCTGGCCGCCCGCGCCGGGGCCTCGGCAAGCCAGACAAGGGCCCGCCAGAACACCGTCGCCAAGAGGGCCATGAGTCCGATTATGAGAACCGCGGCGGCGGCGGTCGTGTCCACCCGCCAGCCCAGCCATGTGAGGTTGGCGACCCCCGGATCGCCCTGCAGGGAAATGGCGGTGACGATCAGCAGGGCGGCCAGGAAGACGACGAGGGCGATGCGGATCATGACGGGGCCTCGACGCTCGCGCCCTGGGCGGCTGCGAGGTTGGCCACCGCCTGGGCGCGCAGGCCGGCGATGTGCCGATCGATCTGGATCCGCCGCTCGGCTTTGTCGCGCCAGGGCGCGAGGGCGGCTTTGGCGTTGTCGGGGAGGGCATCGAGCGCCGCAATCGCCCCTTCGAGATCGCCGTCGTCGGCCCGCCGCTCGGCCCGGGCGAGGATGGCGTCGACGCCGGTCGCCTTGACGTCGATGCGGCGCAGGCTGACGACCCTGGCGACGGCGTAGAGGGCGCGGTCCATGAAGCTGGCGTCCTTGCCAGGCGCACGGGCGGCGGTGGAGGCCTCGGCCGCCAGGGCGGTGAGTTCGGTGGCCAGGGCCGGGCGGGTCGGGGCGCCTTGCGGGGCCAGGGCGGCGAGGGCGGCGGCGTCCGGCGATCCGGGGATGACCCTGGCGACCGCGGCGAGGTCGGCGGTGAATGGGGCCGGCTTGGCGGCAGCGTCGCTCAAGGACGCGGCGGCCAGGGCGGCGGCGGCGGCGGCGAGCGTGCGGTTCTGGCCGGCCTCGAGCCGCTGGACCCGGCCGGCGAGGGCGCTCTCGTCAGGCGACGGCGCGGTATCGGCCGGGGCGGCGAGCTGCGCGGCGAGCGGAGCGGCGGCCGGCGGGGAAGGAGCCGGGGCGGCGGCGACCACGGCGTGCTTTACCGGGGCCAGGCGCGGCCCCAGGATCACCACCGCCACAGCGGCCAGAAGGCACAGGGCGCAGAAAGCCATCATCACCCAGAAGCCGCCGGTCAGGAGGGGGCGCCTGGCGTAGGCCGCGGGATCGCGGCTCGGAGCGAGCTCGGCGGGGTCTGGCACGACGGTCATGTCGCCTTTTTGGGCCTTATCCGATGATGAGACTTAACAGCGCATCCTCGCTGGGCAAAGGCGCCGCGATCACCGGGCCGATGGCGAGGCCGGCGAGGGTCGCCGCCACCGCCGGCGACAGGCACCAGGCGCGAAGGTGCGGGGCCGGCGCATCTCGAAGGATTTTGGCCAGGCGCCGTCCGGCCCGCGGCGAATGGACGACGACGCCGGCGAACAGGTCGAGGTTGTCCAGCACGTCGCTCGGAACCTCGGCCGCCACCGTCTCGTAGATGGCTGCCCGGCGGGCGGCGATCCCGGCTCGGGTGAGCTCGCCGACGAGGTCGCCGGCAGGCTCGGTCGCGGTCGGATGGAGCACCGCGCCCTCCAGTTCGCCGTTCCGGGCGGCGATGAGGCGAGCAAGTGCCGCGACGTCGCCGTCGGCGGAAACGATCTCGGCGAATCCCGCCGCCCCAGCCGCCCGCGCCGTACCGTTTCCCACGGCGAACACCGCCAGGTCGCGAACGCCGGTCAGCGCCGCGAAGGCGCGCACGGCATTGGCGCTCGTGAAGGCCAGGGCGCCGACGCCGGCAAGGTCGATCGCCGCCGGGATGTGACGGACGGCCAGGACCGGGGCGACGACCGTTTCGCAGCCGAGGTCCCGCAGGCGCCGGGCGGTCTCCTCGGCCCCCGGCGAGGCCCGGGTGATCCACACCTTCAAGGGGTCTCCGCGAGCGCCGAACCGGCCGCCTGCCTCACCGCCTCGCCCAGCTTCACGCCGAAATCTACGGCCGCCGCTTCGTCGCCATCGCCATCGGCCAGGGAGAGGACGCCGCGCTCGCGGAACGCCTCGGCCCCGTCAGGGCTGAGGGCCTCGATGATGAGGATGAGTTCCTCGCCCTCCAGGCGGGCGAAAGCGCCGATGGCCGTGCGGCACGAGCCGTCGAGGGCGGCGAGGGCCGCTCGCTCCGCCGCGGTCGCAAGGCGCGTCGCGCGGTGTTCGAGGCCGGCAAGCCAGGCGGCGTCGCGGTCGTCGTGGCGCGCCTGGATGGCCAGGGCGCCCTGGCCAGGGGCCGGCGGGGACGCGTCCGGATCGATCATCTCCCGGGGCAAATCCTTCAGGCCCAGGCGGTCGAGACCGGCGGCGGCGAGGATGATCCCGTCGGCTTCGCCGCGGGCCAGCTTGCCAAGGCGGGTGTCGACGTTGCCGCGCACCGGGACGATAACGAGGTCCGGACGCCGGCGCAGGGCCTGGGCCTGGCGGCGCAGGCTGGCGGTGCCGAGCACCGCGCAGCGCGGCAGGTCGGCGAAGGCGGCGCATTCCCGGCCGAGGAAAGCGTCCCGCGGATCGGCCCTCTGGGGAATGGCGGCGATCACCAGGCCGGGCGGGCTCTCGGCCGGCATGTCCTTGAGCGAATGGACGGCGCAGTCGATGCGCCCGGCGAGCAGGGCCTCCTCGATCTCCTTGGTGAAGAGGCCCTTGCCGCCGATGTCGCTGAGGGTGCGATCCTGGATGCGGTCGCCGGACGTGGTCACCTTGACCAGCACCGCGGCCTCGTCGGCGCCGAGCTGACCGGCGATGGCGGCGCGGACGGTTTCCGCCTGGACCATGGCCAGCTTCGAACCTCGCGTGCCGATGCGGATCGCTTGCCTGGCCATGCCAGGACGGCTACCCCAAGGCGCCTCGCCCGGCAACGTTCATGACCCCCAGCCCCGCCCTCACCGTTCTTGGCCTCGAGACAAGCTGCGACGAGACAGCCGCGGCCGTGGTGCGCGTGGCCGGCGGGGCGGTGGAGGTGCTCGCCAACGTCGTCTTCAGCCAGATCGCCGCCCACGCCCCCTATGGCGGGGTAGTACCGGAGATCGCCGCCCGCGCACACGTGGAGATCATCGACGAGGTCGCCCGCCGGGCCCTGGCCGAGGCCGGGCTCGCGCCTGGCGACCTGGACGGGGTGGCGGCCACCGCTGGGCCGGGCCTGGTGGGCGGGGTGATGGTCGGCCTCGCGTTCGGCAAGGCCATGGCCTTGGCGCTGGAGAGGCCCCTGGTTGCGGTCAACCATCTCGAGGGCCATGTGGTGTCGGTGCGGCTGGCGGCCGACGCACCCTACCCCTTCCTACTGCTGCTGGTGTCCGGCGGCCACTGCCAGCTTCTCGACGTCGGCGGGGTGGGGGCGTGCCAGCGCCTGGGCTCGACGATCGACGACGCCGCCGGCGAGGCCTTCGACAAGATCGGCGCGGCGCTCGGCCTCGGCTACCCCGCCGGGCCGGCCCTGGAGCGACTCGCGGATGGGGGCGAGGCCGAGCGCTTTCACCTGCCGCGAGCGATGCTCGGCCGGGTCGGCTGCGACTTCTCCTTCTCCGGTCTGAAGACCGCGGCGGCGCGGCTGGCGGCGGGGGTGAAGAGCGAGGCGGACCGGCGCGATCTGGCCGCCGCCGTCCAAGCCGCCATCGTCAGCCAGCTCACCGAGCGGACCGCGGCGGCAATGAAGACCTATGCCGGCGCCCATGGCGGGCGCGACAGGCGGCTGGTCGCGGCCGGCGGGGTGGCGGCCAACCGGTCGGTCCGCGCCGGCCTTCAGGCCCTGGCCGAGCGGGAGGGTTTCAGCTTCGCCGCCCCGCCGCTCGCCTATTGCACCGACAACGCGGCCATGATTGCCCTGGCGGGGGCCGAGCGCCTGGCTCTGGGACTGATCGATGGCCTGGACGCCCCGGCCCGTCCACGCTGGCCGCTGGACGAGACGTCCGCGCGTCTGCGACCCACCCATCTGGCCGGCCGCAAGGGGGCCAAGGCGTGAAGCGGGCCGAAATGAAGCGGGTCGGGATCCTCGGGGGCGGAGCGTGGGGAACGGCGCTGGCCCAGGTGTGCGCCCGGGCCGGGCTCGCGCCGATGCTGTGGGCCCTCGAGCCGGAGGTGGTCGAGGCGATCACCGCGAGGCGGGAGAACCCGCTGTTCCTGCCCGGCGTCGCCTTGGACGGGGCGATCGCCACGACCGGCGAGGCGCGGGACCTCCTGGCCTGCGATTTCATCCTGGCGGTGGTTCCGGCCCAGCATCTGCGCGCGACCCTGGCCGCCCTCGCCGACGGCTTTCCGGCCGGCCTGCCGGTGGTGC
>DASXIE010000023.1:0-1968 GCA_036498165.1 Caulobacteraceae bacterium | reverse complement strand
CCCGCCGCATAGCCGAAGCGGCCCTCGAAGGCCGGGGGCGTCTCCATCACCGGGACCGGCGCGCCGGTATCGCGCGCCAGCAGATAGGCGCAGAGGGCGTCGGGGCCGCGCCGCGCCGCGGCGAGGATCGGCCAGCCTTCGACGAGGCCGGGGATCACCGCCGGCTCTCCGGCCGCCGCCAGACGCTCGATGTCGCCCCGGCCGCCGGCCTCGGCGCGCGCCACGCGCGTCGCGCTGTCCAGCCAGTCGCTGGCCCCGTCGGGGGTGAACGCCGCGGTCATACCAGCTCGCCCTGGTCGAGCCGCTGCAGATAGGCGTCGTGGGTGGGCTGTTCGAGCACCTTGTCCTTGACGAGGCCCAGCATGCGCTTGAGCGCGTCCCGCAGCGCCTCGGGCGGCGTCAGGTCGATGGCCGGCGGCCAGCTGCGCGGCGTTTCGCCGAGGCCGACCAGTAGGGCGCGCCAGAAATCCGGCGCGAAGGTCTCGTCCTCCATGGGGGGAATCTGGCCGCGGGCGCGGAACGTCTCGACCTTGTGCCGCGTCGTCCTCGGCGCCGGCGCGCATCGCGCGGCTTCCCAGAAGCCCTCGGCATGGAAGCGGTTGCAGCCATAAACGGCCGGCGCCAGGTCGCGCAGTCGCGCCAGCATCGAGGCCAGAACCCGGTTGTACTCCTCCCGCTCGGCGCCGAATTCGGCGTGGGCCGGAAACAGCGAGATCAGGTGCACGATGCCCAGCTGGACGATGTGCAGGTCGAGGTCGAACAGCGGGTCGACCTGATGCGCCGCCGCCCCCACCGCGATGCAGTTGGCCGTCCACGGTCGAGATCGGCCGCCGGGATGGACCGCCCGGATCCGGCTCTGCCGCAGCGGCGCCTGGGCGGCCGCCCCCGCCGCCGCCAGCGCCGCCTCGTCACCCAGCTCGGCGGACGAATAGGCGAACCTGACCCCGGTCGACGTCCGCGAGGCGAGCAGCTCCAGCCATCCGCTCGCCCCGATCCGCACCTCGCTGTACACCGGAACCGAGGCGAAACGCGGTGCGCTGGCGACTAGGCAGCGATCCACCGGCGAGCCCGCGGCGCAGGCCTCGAAGGCCTGGCCCAAGCCGAAACCGATCAGCGCCGCCTCGGCCCCGGAGGCGTCGACGAAGAGATCGCCGGCGATCCGTTCGCCCTGATCGAGCCGCACCGCGGCGATCGCGCCCGCCGCCCCGTCGCGTTCGACCACCACCGAGCGCGTGCGATGGCTGGCCAGCCCGGCGCGCCTCGCCAGTCCCTTCAGGAAGCCGGCGTATTCGATCGCCGGCAGATGATAGCCGTAGTCGGCGCGGCCGAGCATCTCGGTATCGCCATCGGGCAGCAGCATCCGGCCCTGGCGCGCGGCCATGGCGGTGGGACTGAACATCTCCAGGTCGATGGTGAGGCCGAACCGCCGCGCCTTGGCCCAATAGTGGAAGAAGTCGCCGCCATCGATCGGCGCGCCATAGGCGCCGTGGGCGAGGAAGAACGGCGCCGCCGGGGCCGGCGGTGCGACATTCCAGCCCAGGGTATAGCTGGCGCCGGTCGCCCGGATGAGATCGGCTTCGTTGAGGCCGAGGCGATTGTGCAAGGCTTCCAGGGGCGGCAGGGCGCGGATCACGTCCCCAGGGGCGAGACTGGGCGGCAGCTCGACGGCGCTCACCGCCACGCCGGTGGGGCCGAGCGCGCGGTGCAGCGACAGCGCCGTCAGCCACAGGGCGGCGTCGCGCCCGACGACGATGACCCTTGCGGCCCTCACCACGACGCCTGGCAATAGCTGGCGATGAACTCGGCGTGCGAGGGCATCGCCGCCACGTTGCCGGCGATCCGCTCGGCGAAGCCATCGAGCCTCTCGGTCACCATCGCCAGGTCGAAGGCATCCGCCGTCCGGTCATAGCCTTGCGGGGTGATCCCCTGGCCGAGCAGCACCGCCAGCCAGCTGTCGCGGGCGAACAG
>DASXIE010000022.1:0-1596 GCA_036498165.1 Caulobacteraceae bacterium | reverse complement strand
TGGTGCGCTGCGAACAGGCGGCCAGGAACACCTCCGGGGCCGAGGAATGGGAATACTCCTCCAGGAAGTGGTGCTCGACTTCCCAGACATTGTCGAAGCCGAGCCGGTCGGCCAGCTCGACCTGGTCGAGGGCGTTCTGGAACAGGGTCAGCTCCTGCCCCTCGGCCCAAGGCCGCGGAAGCTGATGCTCGTAGAAGATGCCAAAGCGCATGGACCGGGACTCCCTGGAACGCCTGAGGTGATACACCGGGGCGGTGATTTCCGCTCCCTCATCCGACCCCTTGGCGGCCCAGGCGGTGCTGGCCGTGCACCTGGCGGTCATCGCCTTCAACGTCTTCGGCCTCTTCGCCATTCCCCTGGGCGCCTGGCGCGGCTGGAGCTTCGTGCGCGCCCCGACCTGGCGCTGGCTGCACCTGGCTAGCTTCGCGGTGGTCGCCGCCCAGGCCGTGGCCGGCCGCGCCTGCTTCCTGACCGTCTGGCAAGACGCCCTCACCGGCCATGCAGAGTCGACGCCCCTGGTAATGGCCTGGGTCAACCATCTGATCTTCTGGCCCCTGCCGGCCTGGGTCTTCGCCGCCCTCTACCTCGCCCTCTTCGCCTACGTCCTCGCCCTCCTCCGCCTCATCCCGCCGCGGCCATTTCGCCTCTCTCCCCCCTTTGGGGGGAGTACCGGCGAAGCCGGGGAGGAGGGTCGCGGGGAAGCGCGCCGGCGCCCTTCACCAACACCCCCACCACCGCTTCGCGGTCCCCCTCCCCCAGCGGGGGAGGAGAAGTAGCCCCAACAGAACATTGTTCACAAATCCGTCTCGCCATCGGGGCGCCGGACACGATAGGCTTGGGCGTGAAAGCGAGACAGAAATGGCGGTGATGGATTTCGTGGCGCCGGAGAGCGCCGAGGCGGCGGCCAAGGCCCTGGCGGCGGGCGGGGCGGCGGCGCGGGCTTTGAGCGGCGGCACCGATCTCATCGTCCAGCTTCGCGCCGGGCGCGTGAAGCCGAACCTCATCGTCGATCTCAAGCGTATTCCCGGCGCCATCGGCGTCCGCCGCGAGGCCGGCGGCTTCGTCATCGGGGCGGCGACGCCCGGCGCCATGCTCGGCGAGGACGAGGCCCTGGCGGCGGCCTGGCCCGGCGTGGTGGAGGCCGCGACCCTCATCGGCTCGACCCAGGTCCAGGGCCGCGCGTCCCTGGGCGGCAATCTGTGCAATGCCTCGCCGGCCGCCGACAGCGTGCCGGCCCTCATCGCGGCGCGGGCCCGCTGCGTGATCGTCGGGCCGGACGGTCGGCGCGAGGCGGCCGTGGAGGACATCCCCACCGGTCCTGGCGCCACCTCGCTTTCGCCCGGCGAGTTCGTGCTGGAGATCCGCCTGCCGCCCGCAAACGCGCGCGCCGCCGACGCCTATCTGCGCTCCATCCCGCGCACCGAAATGGACATCGCCATCGTCGGCGCCGGGGTCTGGCTGGCTCTCGACGGGGCCGGCGCGATCGCCGACGCCCGCATCGCCCTCGGCGCCGTCGCCCCCACCGTGGTCCTCGCCGACGCCGCCGCGGTGATCGGCGCGAAGCTCGACGAGGCGGCGCTTGAGCGCCTCGACGCC
>DASXIE010000021.1:0-3624 GCA_036498165.1 Caulobacteraceae bacterium | reverse complement strand
CACGCCGCGCATGAGGTGGCTCTCGCCCATCTTGAACATCACCTTGGGCCGACGTCCTCGCGCGGCGGCGCGGGCGAGATGGCGCACGAGGTTGGCGCGATTGAAACGGCAGCGGCGCTGGTTTGATTCCCACCCCTTGGCGGGGAAGAGGGCGTTGATCTCGAGCGTCTCCTCGAGGGTGGCGAGGATGAGATCGGCGTCCGCGTCCGGCCTGGGCCACGCCGCCCGCACCGCCCGCACCAGGCCAGGATCGCCGGCGAAGGTGAACAGGCGAGCGGGGTCGTGGCTGGCGCGCCAAGCCGCCCAAGCGTCCAGGGAAGCGGCCTCGAGCCTGGCCAGGGGCGCCCGCGCCATCGGGGGGGCCTTGAGCTTCAGCCGGTGGATGAGGCGGCGATCGCCAGTGACCTCATAGTCGAGCCCCCAGAGCGCCGGAACGCCGCCCGGGGCGGAAGCGCTCACGGCGGCCACCAGCTCGGCCTCGGCCTTCCAGAAATAGAAAGCCGGCCCTGGCGGCCAATCGCGCACGAAGCGGGCGACGCCCGCCACCCCGCCTCGCGCGGCGGCGTCCAGATCCTCGGCGATAGGCGGGGAAATCTCGATCGCCAGGGTGTCGAAGCCGGCCGGCCGCAGGGCCGTGAAGAGTTGGCGGGCCAGCAGGGGAATTTCGTTCGTGCCGTGCTCCTCGCCCAGGCTCACGAATTCCGCGGCCGCCCCCTCGCGGGCCAGGAATTCCCATCCGGGGCCGGCAAACCCGTGGCCGTCGAAAGTCATTGGATGGAGATTGCGCCGGGCAAGATCGGCCAGCGCCTGCTCGACTTCGCCGGCCGTCGCGGCCTGGGGAGCGGCCGTCGCGGGCCGCGTCCCGGCGACGCCCGCGATGGCCCCGGCGGCGCCGATCAGACGCCTGCGGTTGATGTCCATGACGCTCCCCCCCTGTCACCTAGTGGCGGCGACGCGGCGCTTTGGATGCAGGCACCCTTCCCCTCGCCGGAAAGGGGGACAGCTAGTGGGCGTGGGCGCGCAGGGCGCCGGGGATTTCCTGACGGGTGAGGCCGCCGGCCGCCATCCACTCGCGCGTCTGTCTCGCGGCCCGGGCGATCAGGTCGTTGGTGTGGGTGAAATCGAAGGGTGAGACGGCCAAGGGGCAGAGGCTCGGCACCGTGTAGACCTCGACGGCGGCGCCGAGCTGGATCAGGTCGCGCACCATCTGGTGAGCGATGAGGAGGGTGAGGGCGTGCAGTCCGCGGCCCATCGCGCCGTTCGCGGGGGCGTCCTTATCGCACGCGAAGCCGGTCGGCAGGACGATCAGCCGGGTCGCGCCCAGTTCCGCGGCGGTGAGGATCGGGGTGTTGCCGGCGATCGCTCCGTCCACCAGCCATTCGTCGCCGATCCGCACCGGGGGGAAGACCACCGGGATCGCCGCACTGGCCATGATCGCCTCGCACGCCGGACCGCTCGACAGGCGCACGGATTCGCCGCCGAGGCTGGTGGCGACCACGTGCACCGGGACTGGAGCCGCCTCGAGATCGCCATAGGGCAGATGACGCTCGATCAGGCGGCGCAGGCTGGCCGAATCGAAGAGCGCCTCCGAGGGCCGCAGCCAGCCGAGGGCGCCGCGCAGGGTGAGGGGGAAGATGTCGGCGCGGCGCAGGTCCCGCCAGACTTCGCCCAGCCTCGCCACGCCCTCGGCCGTCGGGTCGGCCGCGAAGAAACCGGCGTTGAGCGCCCCCACCGACGAGCCCACCACCATGTCCGGCTTCAGGCCCGCCTCGACCAGGGCTTCGAGCATGCCCACCTGGACCGCGCCGAGGCTGCCGCCGCCGGCGAGCACAAAGGCCGTCTTGCCATCTACTCCGGACATTCTTCCCCCTTCGGCCGCTCGCCTCATCCTACGCCTTCGCGGCGGCGGGCGGCGAGGTTACCGCGCCATCCTGGAATCGGCCGCCGCCGCCTGATATCGGGCGGCCATGAATCCGTTTCCCGACGACATCTTCACCGAACCGCCCGACGTCGATCCCGACACCATGGCCAACCTCGGCCCGCTGCGGCGCCTGGCCGGCGCGTGGCAGGGGCGCCGGGGGGTGGATCTCAATCCCAAGGCCGACGGGCCGGAGCGGCGCGACTATATCGAGCGTATCGACATGGTCCCGATCGATCCCCAGGCCAACGGCCCGCAGCTGTTCTACGGCCTGCGGTACCACGTCCATATCCTGGCCACGGACGAAGACTCCACCTTCCACGACCAGGTGGGCTACTGGCTGTGGGAGCCGGCCACCGGCCTCGTCCTGCAGTCCCTCACCATACCCCGCGGCCAGGCCGTGCTCGCCGCCGGCCACGCCGCCCCGGGCGACGACCGCCTGGTGGTCACGGCCGAGCGCGGCCAGACCGAGTACGGGGTCTGCTCGACGGCCTTCCTGGAATTCGCCTTCCGCACCGAGTCGTACCGGCTCGAGATCACCTTCGAGCCCGACGGCGGATGGAGCTATGTCTCCGACACCCTGCTGGCGGTGCGCGGCCGGGAGGGCCTCTTCAACCACCGCGACCGCAACACCCTCAAGAAGACCGCCGAGCCGGCCCCCAATCCCCTGATGACCGTGAGGGCCGCGCCCTAGCGCCTCACTTGGCGCGGCAGTCGAGGTTGGCGATTTCCACCCGGCGGTTGCGTGCCCGGCCCGCGTCCGTGCGGTTGTCGGCGATCGGCCGGCTCTTGCCGTAGCCCCTCGCCGAGAGCCGGGCCGGGGCGATCCCATGGGCCGAGAGCCAGGCGCTCACCGATCGGGCCCGGGTTTCGGAAAGGGCCTGGTTATAGGCCTCGCCGCCCACCGCGTCGGTGTGACCCTGGACCTCGACATGGGGGGCCGAACTGCCCCGCAAGGTGGCCACGGCGCGCTCCAGCACCGGCAAGGACTCCGGCTTCAGGCTCGCCTTGTTGAATTCGAACACCACCCCCAGCAACGCCGCGTGGCAGGCCGAGGCGAACTCGCCGGCAAGGTCCTTGGCCCCGGCGTCGCCGACGGTGATCGAGTAGGAGCCGATATTCGAGTGGAGATAGGCCCAGATGTCCCGCCCGCCGGCTCCATAGTGGGCGGTGATGACCGCGTCGGCGGCGTTGTAGTTGGGGCTTTCGTTCACGATCTTCCACCCGGCCCGGACGAGGGCGCCGTGATAGGCCTGAAGGAAGGCGAGGTTCGAGAGGCCATCGAGATCGTAGTTGAAGGTGATCGACTGAGTAGCGACGAGAGTCGCCTCGGAACTCCCCGCCGGGGTGACGGTCATCGGCCCGCTGGCCACGGCGGAGTGCCGCTTGGAGCCCGGCATGGGGGAAAGGTAGGGGATTTCGGCGCTCTTCACGCCCACCAGTTCCGGCCTGGTCGCGGGCGCCTTTAGGACCAGCGGCGCGGCGCCCGCGGCGGCCTCGACGATGTCGAGGTCGAAGGCGCCGGGCTGGGAAATGGAGATGAAGGCCCAGGCCTCCGTCCCCGGGCGTTTCAGATGCAGGGTGGCGGAATAGGGCTGGGTGGGGGTCTCATCGACCACCGTCCAGCCGCGGCCGAGGAACAGCGGTTTGAGGCGGAGCCACGCCGCCTTGTTGGTCAGTCCGGCCGAGGGGCCGACGGGGCGGAA
>DASXIE010000020.1:0-9720 GCA_036498165.1 Caulobacteraceae bacterium | reverse complement strand
CCAGATGCCGACGAGCACGTCGCGCGGCACGCCGTAGGTCGCCTCGATGCTCGAGAAAGCGGCTATCTCGCCCCGCTTGGCGCGGCCGGCGGCGACACGCTGCGGCGAGATGTTCGCCTTGACGTAATCGCTCACCGGCCGAGCGAATTCGGGCTGGCGGGCATCAAGAGCGGCGACGCGCGGATCGGGGCTGAGGCCGGAAAGCTCGCGGTCGACCACGGCGCGCGGCACGCCCGCCGCCAGAGCGTGCTCGTAGAAGGCGTTCAGCCAATCGGTGAAATAGGGCTCGCCGCTGGCTCCGAGCAGCCCGGCCGGCGACTGGGCGCGCGCCGCCCCGGCGATGGCGGCGGCGGCGACGACGATGAACACTCGGCGATCCATGTGGGGGAAGGTATGCGCGCGGCGCCCGGCGGTTCAATCACGTTTCAAGGAGATTCGGCGGACCGTCATCGAATTTGACTTGCAGGCCCCGTCTCCCTATACGACCGCGCTCCTAGCTGTCCCGGAAAAGGCCATGAAAGTCAGAAGCTCGCTCAAGACGCTCAAGACGCGCCACCGCGACTGCAAGCTCGTGCGCCGCAAGGGCCGGGTCTATGTGATTAACAAGACCAATCCGCGCTTCAAGGCCCGCCAGGGCTGATCGGCTCTAAAGGAGCGCCGCGTCATGGCCAATGTGGTCGGGGTAGGCGGCGTCTTCATCAAGACTTCTGATATCGAGGCCTGGAAAGGCTGGTACGAGCGCGTCCTCGGCGTGAAGCTGGAGGGGTTCGGCGGGGCGATCTTCCCGCACCCGGACATCGGCCATTCCCTCATCGCCCCCTTTGCCGCCGACAGCGACTATTTCGCCCCCTCGCCGCATGGGGTGATGGTCAATCTCATCGTCGATGATCTCGACGGGGTCCTCGCCCGCGCCGCGGAGGCCGGCGAGACGCCGCTGTGGCGCGAGGACGGCGACTACGGCTGCTTCGCCCACCTCATCGATCCGGCCGGCGTGAAGATCGAGCTGTGGCAGCCGCCTGCTAAGACGTGAGGCCCGCGAGGGCTTGGCGGGTAGCGAGCAGGGACTGGCCGGCGACCATGCCTTTCCAATCGTCGGCGTCGCCAAAGAAGGCGTCGCGGACCTGGGCCTTGATCGCCTTCGCCTCAGCCGAGGCGAGGTCGCCGTGGGCGTGCAGCCAGGCATCGGCCCGCACGGCGGTGAGGACTTCGGCCAGCGACTGAGTGCCGACCTCCAGCGCCATGCCGGTGACCTCGGCGTGCGGGATGAGACCGGGAGCGGCAGCGAGACCATCGCCCTTGATGTCGGCCGAAGTCGAGCTACCCGAAGAGGGCGAGGTGATCGCCGCGCCATACCAGGCCTTGGCGCGGGCGTAGCCCGGGCTGCCGGCCTTGTCGGTGACGATCTGCTCGCCGTAGCCCCAGGGGCCAAGGCCGGTGTGGTAGTCAATGATCCCGACCCGCTCGGCGTGGCCCAGATAGTCGGCGAAGATCGTCGTCTGCGTCCGCCGTGACCACGTCGCGGCCTTGCCGCCGTAGAAGATGCCCGCGGGATGGGCATATTGGCCCCCACTGAGGGCCTGCTGCATGGCCATGGCTCCGTGCTCGCCGGAGAAGGCCCCAAGGGCGCGGGCGCTTTCTCGCTGGGAGGCCTCGTCCCAGGCGGCGGGGACGGCGAAACTGGCCAGGGCGTCGTAGCCGGGATTCGCCGGCGGCGGCAGGGCGAAATCCACCCAGTTCCGGTTGAGGTCGACATTGTCCTCGGTCACTCGCCGCAGCCAGGCGAAGCCATAGGGGTTGATGGCGTGGATCATCACCACCGCGACGCCAGCCGGCAGATGGGCGCCTTCCCGTCGCCGCAGCCAATCGACCATGGCCCCGGAGCCGCAGAACCCCTCGGCCCCGTGGGTCCCGGCGATCATCACCAGGAAGCGGGTGGCCGCCTTGTCGCCGATGAGGGCGACGTCGGTGGAGAGATCGCCGCCATCCGGCCCCGGCTCTGGGTGGGCGCGGCTTTCCAGCGCCGCTCCGGCTTCCTTGGCGGCGGCGCGGAACTTGGCCCGGGCGTCCTGATAGTCGCGGCTGAAGCTGTCGGCTGAGTTCATTGTGGGTCAGGCCTCCTGCAGAAAGGCGCGCAAAACCGCCTCGGCGCGGTCGGGTTCGTCACGGTGGACGCCGTGGCCGGCCTCGGGGAAGACTTCCAGCCGTCTCAGTCCCTCGGGAAGGGCGGCGAGGATTTCCTCGGCGCAGGCCAGCGGGGTGATGGGATCGCGGCCGCCGGCGAGCACGAGGGTCGGACAGGCGACATTGGCGAGCCCCGGCCGCAGATCCATGGTCCGCTGCTCGCCGCGGATGAAGTCGAACATCACCTCGAATCGCGCCGTCGCCCTGGCGATGGCCGCCGCTGCGGCCGGATCGCGGCTGGGATTATAGAGCGGCATGCACACGGCCATGTATTCGCCCACGCCCTCGGGAGTGGGGTCGGACCAGAAGCGCCGCGCGGCCTGCGCCGCCCCCTCGCCGCCGAGGACGCCCATCATCTCATAGGTCGTGTCGAGCCTCAGGCGCGCCGCGGTGGAGGAAAGGATGAGCCGCGACGGCTGGTCCGGATGGCGCCCGGCATAAGCCATGGCCACCATTCCGCCGAAGGAAAGGCCGTAGACCGCCGGCTTGACCAGGCCCAGCGTGTCGCAGAACGCGGCGATGTCGTCGCCCCACTGGTCGAGGCGCCAACTGTCAGGCTCGCCCCCCGAGCGGCCGTTTCCGCGGTGGTCGAGGTAGATCACCTGATGGGTGTCAGCGAAGCGGTCGAAATAGGGCCGCATCAGGGAGTGGTCGAAACCCGGACCGCCGTGCAGAACGATGAGGCTCGGGCGCGGGGCTATCCGCTCCGGCTCGACGGCGAGGCCCGAGCCAACCGTGTCGAAGAACAGGCGCGCGCCGTTGACGGTCAGGAACATGAGAACCTCATGGGGTAATCGGGGCGAGCCGGGCGTGAGCACTTTCTCGGTAGAGGAAGGAGGCGATCAGGGCGATGAGATTGGCGCCCATCATGTACCACGCCGGCGACAAGGGGTTGCCGGTGGCTTCGGTAAGGGCGGCGATGATCGGCTGAGTGGTCCCGCCGAACACCGAGACCGCGATGGCGTAAACCGCGCCCATGCCGATCCCGCGGACCGACTTGTCGAGGGATTCGGTGAGGCCGACGAGGACTGAGGCGGTGGTCAGGGCGGAAAGGATCGAGACGACGAAGGTGGCGGCCAGGAGGGTGACCGCGTCGTGGCGGGCGACCATCAGGGTGAAGGCCGGCCAGATCGCCGCTAGGAACGCGATGCGCGGCCAGATCATCAGCGGACGGCGGCCATAGCGGTCGGAGAGCAGGCCGCCGGCGAGGCCGCCGATCACGCCGGCCGAACCGTTGGCGATGGTCGCCCCAAGCGCGATGCCGGCGCTCATGTGCAGGGTGTGGATGGCGTAGGTGGTCATGTAGCCGAGGACGTAGGTGGCGACCGTCGCCCCGCCGATGAGCGCGACACCGAGGCTAAGGACCCGCGCGTGGCCGCGAAGGTGCGGCCGCTCCGGGTGGATGGAAAGGCGCGCCTCGTGCCGGTGCAGGGTCTCCGGCAGGGTGCGGCGAAGGAAATAGCCGAACGGCAGGATGAGGGCGCCGAGCAGGAAGGCGATGCGCCAGCCCCAGGCTTCGAGCTGGGCGCCGCCGGCGATGCTGGCGATGGTCACCCCCACAAGACCGCCGGCGATGGCGGCGAAGTTCTGGCTGGTGGATTGCCAGGCGCCGTAAAGGCCGCGCTTGGCCGGCGGGGCCGCCTCGACCAAGAATGCCGTGGTCGGTCCCACCTCGCCGCCGAGGGCGAAGCCCTGGGCCAGCCGCCAGGCGAGGACCAGGAAGGGCGCCGCCAGGCCGATCTGGCGGTAGGAGGGCGTGAGCGCCAGGCCGACGATCGAGAGCCCCATCAGGGTCAGGGAGAACAGCATGGCCGGCTTGCGTCCGGCCCTGTCGGCGTAGCGGCCGATGACGATCGCCCCGATCGGGCGGGTGGCGAATCCGACCCCAAAGGTGATGAGGGCAAGGATCAGCTTCATGAACGGCGTATCGCCGGGGAAGAAGGCGTTGCCGATCTGGGTGGCGAAATAGGCGTAAGTGGTGAAGTCGTAGAACTCGAGGGCGTTGCCGATAACCGCGGCGGTCACGTGGCGCTTGAGGACCGCAGCAAGCGGCGGGGTCGGCGCGGCCGCGGCCAACTCGCTCATGCCTTCGATCGTCTCCGCAGCGCCGCCTTCAAGACCGGTTATCGCGCCGGGGGGCCCTTGCCAATGGCGCTCGGTCGCCAGACCATGTTGACGGGGGCGTCATTAATCCCCGGTCAGACTCGATGGCATGGCTTGCCAAGGACGCGACGAGGAGGCGTCATGGCATCGCCGATCATCGCCGGAGCCGCCCCACCATGACCCTCGATCGGAACCCGACCGAGCCCAGGCTGTCGACCTTGCGAATGGTCCCGTTCGCGGCCCCCAACATCGCCGTCGGAGCGTTGGGAGTGATCGTCTTCGTCTCTCTGCCGCCCTACTTCTCCGGCCATCTCGGCGTGCCGATGACCGTGGTCGGCCTAGTGTGGATGCTGGTCCGTTTGCTGGACGTGCCGGTGGATGTCTTCCTGGCGCTGGGCATGGACCGCACCCGCACCCCGATCGGCCGCTATCGACCGTGGCTGATCGCCGGCGCGCCGATCCTGATGGCGGCCCTCTACAAGCTGTTCATGGCGCCGCGCGGCTTCACCGGGATCTATCTCTTCGTGTGGCTGGCCGCCATGTACCTCGGCAACTCGATCGTCAGCCTGGCCCACCAGGCCTGGGCGGCCAGCCTCACCCGCCACTACCACGAGCGCTCGCGGATCTTCGGAGTGATCAACGCCGTGGGAGTGGCTGGAGTGATCGCCGCCATGGCCGTCCTTATCGGCGCTCCGGCCTTCCATTTCACCGACGCCCAGGCCGTGCAGGACGCCGGCTGGCTCATCATCCTGGCCGTACCGCTGGGTGTCGCCGTGGCGGCCCTGACCACGCCCGAGCGCCTCGCCCCCGACGCCGCCAAGGCGAGGGCCCCGCTCAAGGACTACCTCGAGATCCTCGCCAAGCCGGATCTGCTTCGCCTTTTCCTGGTCAGCATCGCCCTCACCCTCGGCCCCGGATGGATGAGCGCCATCTATCTGTTTTTCTTCGAAATCTCGCGCGGCTTCAGCGGCCAGCAGGCCTACATCCTGCTGGCGGTCTACATCCTGGCCGGCATCCCTGGCGCCTTTCTCACCGCGGCGCTCGCCAGACGGATCGGCAAGCACCGCACCCTGATGGTCACTACGACCGCCTTCTCCCTGGCCCTCTTCACAATCTTCATCGTGCCCAAGGGCGACATGGCCCTCTACCTGCCGATGATGTTCTTCGAGGGGATAATGGCCTCGGGCTTTGGGATGATGATCCAGGCCATGCTGGCCGACGTCGGCGACGAGATCCGCCTCCACCAGGGCCGCCAGCGGATGAGCCTCGTCTTCGCGGTCAACACCCTGGCCGCGAAGATCGCCGCGGCCGGGGCCATCGGCCTCACCTTCCCCCTGCTCCAGGCGCTGGGCTTCGATCCGCGCGAGGGGGCGGTCAATACGCCCGCGGCGATCCACAACCTCGACATGGCCTTCCTGATCGGCCCGATCGCTTTCGTGATGGCGGGCGGAGCCTGCGTCATCGGCTGGCGGCTCGACGCCGCCCGCCACGGTGAGATCCGCGCTGCCCTGGAGGCCCGTGACGCGCAGGAAGAGGCCGCCGCCATCGCCGCCGCCACGCTCGCCCGCCCGCCGATGGATCCGGAGGTGATCGCCCCGCAACCCGCGCCGTGACCGCACCGATTCCAGTTTCCAACCGGCCGCAACGCGCCTAAAGGCCGCGCCCATGACGGCTGGGTCGCCCGCAGCAGACGCCGCGCCGGAAGCGCACGCCAGGCGCGGCCGCTTCGGCTGGCTGATGCTGGGATCCATGGGCGTGGTGTTCGGCGATATCGGCACCAGCCCGCTCTACACTTTCAAGCTGGCCGCCACCCAGGCCGCCAAGGGCCCGCTAGGCGAGGGCGAGATCCTCGGCATGGTGTCCCTGATGTTCTGGGCCCTGATGATCGTGGTGACGGTCAAGTACGTCATCTTCATGATGCGGGCCGACAACCGCGGCGAGGGCGGCATCCTCTCGCTCATGGCCCTGGCTCAGGGGGCGCTCGGGCGGCGGACGCGGGTCGTTCTGGGCCTCGGCATAGCCGGGGCGGCCCTCTTTTACGGCGACGCCATCATCACCCCGGCGATCTCGGTTTTGTCGGCCACCGAAGGGCTGAAGACCGCCCCCGCGCTGGCCCACATAATGACCCCGTCGATCGGCATCGCCATCACCCTGGTGGTGCTCATCGCGCTATTCTTGGTCCAGGCCCGCGGCACGGCCAAAGTCGGAGCCCTGTTCGGACCGATTTGCCTCATCTGGTTCCTGACCATCGCGTCCCTGGGCGTGATCCATCTGGGCGACCAGCCGCGGATCTGGCTGGCGCTCCTCCCGACGTACGGCGTCGCGTTCCTCCTGACCCACGGCCTGATTGGCCTTTTCGTCCTGGGCTCGGTGTCGCTCACCATCACCGGCGCCGAGGCGCTCTACGCCGACATGGGCCACTTCGGCCGCGGGCCGATCCGAGCCGCGTGGCTGATGGTCGTGTTTCCGGCCCTTATTCTCAACTACTTCGGCCAGGGGGCCTTCGCCATGCGTGTCATGGCCGCCGGCCACGCCAGCGCCGACCAGGACTGGTTTTTCCTCATGGCCCCCGAGGCGCTGCGCGTGCCGCTGGTGATACTCGGCATGGCCGCCACGGTGATCGCCAGCCAGGCGGTGATCAGCGGGGCCTATTCGATGTCCAGCGCCGCCATGCAGCTGGGTCTCTTGCCAAGGCTCAACGTGCGCCGCACCTCCGAGACCGAGGCCGGCCAGATCTTTCTGCCCACCGTCAACCTGCTGCTGATGGCAGGCGTTATCCTGCTCGTGGGTATCTTCAAGACCTCCGACGCGCTCGGCAACGCCTATGGCCTCTCGGTCACCGGGACCATGACGGTGACCACCGCCCTGGCGGCGATCGTCACCCGCAAGCTATGGAAATGGCCGTTGTGGCGTACCGCCCTGGTGGTCGCGCCCCTCTTCGCCGTCGATCTGGCGTTTTTCTCGGCCAATACCCTGAAGCTGCTCTCCGGCGGCTGGGTGCCGCTGGTGATCGCCGGGGCGGTGGTGCTGGTGATGGCGGCGTGGCTCAAAGGCACCGCGGCTCTGGCCGCGAAGGCCCGCCGCGACCAGATTCCCCTCGCCGATTTCCTGGCCGCCCTCGACCGCAAGCCGCGTCACCGGGTCTCGGGCACGGCCATCTACCTCACGCCCGATCCGGACCTCACCCCCGGGGCCCTGCTGCATAACCTCAAGCATAACGGGGTGCTGCACGAGCACAACCTGATCGTCACCGTGCGCACCGCCGATGCGCCGAGGGTCAGCGACGAGGCGCGCGGCCGTTTCGATGTGATCGACGCTTCATTCATGAAGGTGACCCTGACCTACGGCTTCATGGAGCGACCCGACGTCCCAGCCGCCCTGGCCAGGCTGGCGATCCCGGGCCTGTCGCTGGAACCGATGCGGGTCTCCTACTTCCTGGCCCGGCGCTCGATCGTCGCCGGCCGCGGCGCCGGGCCCAAACGCGTGATGGCCAAGATCTACCTGGCCCTGGCGCGCAATTCCGCCGATCCCAGCGAGGTGTTCATCATTCCGCCCGGCCGGGTGGTCGAGATGGGCGTCCAGACGGCGATCTGAAGGGATGCAGGCCGAAAAGCTCTCCAGGCGGCGTTTCGGCGGTCTGATGCTGGGCTCCCTGGGGGTGGTGTTCGGCGACATCGGCACGAGCCCGCTCTACGGATTCAAGACCGCCATCGCCCAGGCGGCCCGCGGCGGAGTCGGGGCGGCGGAAGTCCTGGGCGTGGTGTCGCTCGCCTTCTGGGCCCTGATGATGGTGGTCACCGTCAAATACGTCAGCCTGATGATGCGGGCCGACAACCGTGGCGAGGGCGGCATCCTTTCCCTGATGGCCCTGGCCCAGGGCGCGCTGGGCAAGCGGACGCGCCTGGTGCTCACGCTCGGCGTGGCCGGCGCCTCGCTCTTCTTCGGCGACGCCATGATCACGCCGGCGATCTCGGTTCTGTCGGCGGTGGAGGGGCTGAAGACGGCCCCGGCCTTCGCCCACCTGATGAGCGGCGGGGCCACCATCGCTATCGCGCTGGCCATCCTGGTTAGCCTGTTCATGGTCCAGTCGCGCGGCACCGGCAAGGTGGGGGCGTGGTTCGGGCCGGTCTGCCTGATATGGTTCATCACCATCGGCGCCCTGGGAGCCTCGCACCTGGCCGATGCGCCGCGGATCTTCCTGGCGCTGAGCCCGACCTGGGGCGTGTCGTTTCTTCTCCATCACGGCATCGTCGGCCTCTTTGTCCTGGGCTCGGTGTCGCTCACCGTCACCGGCGCCGAGGCGCTCTACGCCGACATGGGCCACTTCGGCCGCGGGCCGATCCGAGCCGCGTGGCTGATGGTCGTGTTTCCGGCCCTCATCCTCAACTACTTCGGCCAGGGGGCATTCGCCCTGCACACCCTGGCCGCCCACCGCGGTGGCGCCGATCGGGACTGGTTCTTTCTCATGGCCCCCGAAGCCCTGCGCGTGCCGCTGGTCATGCTCGGCATGGCCGCCACGGTGATCGCCAGCCAGGCGGTGATCAGCGGGGCCTATTCGATGGCCAGCGCCGCCATGCAGCTGGGCCTTTTGCCGCGCCTCACCCTTCGCCGCACCTCGGAGACCGAAGCCGGCCAGATCTACCTGCCGACCGTCAACATGCTGCTCATGATCGGGGTGATCCTGCTGGTGGGGATCTTCAAGAGTTCCGGGGCGCTGGCCAACGCCTATGGTCTCTCGGTGACCGGGACCATGGCGGTGGACACCATGCTGGCGGCGATCGTCACCCGCCAGCTGTGGAAATGGCCGCTGTGGAAGTCGGCCCTCATCATGGGGCCGCTGTTCATCGTCGATATCAGCCTCTTCTCGGCCAATTCCCTGAAGCTGATCTACGGCGGCTGGGTGCCCCTGGTCATCGCCGGCTCGGTGATGCTGGTCATCGCCGCGTGGCTGCGCGGCAGCTACATCATCGTGACCAAGGCCCGCCGCGAGCGTATTCCCCTATCTGAGTTCCTGGCCTCCCTGGCCCGCAAGCCGCGCCACAAGGTCTCGGGCGCGGCCATCTACCTGACCCCAGAGCCCGATCTGACCCCCGCGGCGCTCTTGCACAATCTCAAGCACAACGGCGTACTCCATGAGCACAATCTCATCGTCAGCGTGCGCACCGCCGACCGCCCGCGGGTAAGCGCCGAGGCGCGCGGAAGCTACGAGGTCATCGACCCCTCGTTCATCACGGTCACCCTTCACTTCGGCTTCATGGAGTCCCCGGATGTGCCGGCCGCTCTGGCCAGGCTCGAGATTCCCGGCGTCCCGCTCGATCCCCTGCGGGTCTCCTACTTCCTCGGCCGCCGCTCGATCGTCGCGGCGCGCGGGCGCAGCCCCAAGCGCATCCTGGTCCGCATCTTCCTGGCCCTGGCGCGCAATTCGGCCGACCCCAG
>DASXIE010000019.1:0-9917 GCA_036498165.1 Caulobacteraceae bacterium | reverse complement strand
CCGCGCCCGACGTGCGGCGCGCCTTCATCCACAACCTGCACACCGGCGAGCAGCTCGACGCCGTCTATTTCGAGGCCGGCCGCTATGTGCCCCAGGCGCTGGCCGAGGCCATGCGGGTGATGCGCGACTGGCGTAACGGGGAAGAGCACGTCATGGACCCGCGCCTTTTCGACCTGCTCCATGGCCTCGGCGCCAAGCTCGGCTCGCGCTCGCCGTTCCAGCTCATCTCCGGCTACCGCTCCCCGCGGACCAACGCCATGCTCCACGCCGAGAGCGGCCAGGTGGCCAGCCACAGCCAGCATATGCTCGGCAAGGCCAGCGACATCCGCGTCGAAGGGATGCCTCTGAGGACGCTCCATGACGCGGCCCTGAGCCTGAAGGCCGGCGGCGTCGGCTTCTACCCGGTTTCCAACTTCGTCCACGTCGACGTCGGCCCGGTCCGCAAGTGGAGCGGCAGCTAGGGGTCCCCCCCAAACCCTACCGTCATCGCCGGGCGTCCGTCCCGGCGACCCATGACCGCGTGAAGCGGGGACGCTCGGCGCCCTGTCAGTCGTTCAACTTCACCTTCCAGGTGTCGAGCGTCGTGCCGAGTTGTTCGTCGAGGGTGGTGAGGGCGTCGAGGTAGGCGATCTGGGCGGCGAGGAGCTGGCGGTCGGCGACGCGCAGGTCGTTCTGAAAGCTCAGCACTTCGAAATTCGAGGCCCGCCCCGCCTGCTGGCGCTCGCCCTCCAGCTCCACGGTCTTGGCCGCGAGGTCCCGGGCCTGGCGCGCGGCCTCGACCTGGCGCCAGCTGAGTTCGACGGCCTGGACGGCGTCGCGAACCTGGGCCTCGATCTGCTCACCCAGCTCGGCGACACCCAGCTCGTCGCCGCGCACCGTCGTGGCGGCCTGGATCTCCTGCTGGCGCAGGGAAAAATCGCCTAGGGGGATAGAGAGCTCGAGGCCGACGGTCCCGGTATTGGACGGCAGGTTGGTGATCGGGATGTCCTGGCCGGGTATCGGCAGGCCCGTGGCCGGATTGATCACCAGGGCCCCGCCGCCGCTCTGGGTCTGGTGCTGGACGGCGCCGACGACGTTGAGGCTCCACAGGCGGTTGTTCTTGGCCACGATGAGGCTCTGCCGCGCCTGCTCGAGGGCCATCCGCTCGGAAAGGATGTCCATCCGGTTGTCGAGGCCGATGGCGATGGCCCTGTCGAGGTCGACGGCCACATGGGGGGCGTCGATGGGATCGGCGGCCACGACATTGATGTGCAGGTCCATGGCCAGCAGGGCCAGCAGGGCGAGCTGGGCGCTGTTGCGGCTCTGCTGGGCGCCGAGCAGGGCGACCTGCTGGTTGGCGATGTCGGCCTCAGTCTGCACCAGGTCCGCCGCCGCCATCCGCCCGGCGTCGACGAAGGCCTCGTTCGAGCGCATCTGGGCCTTGGCGCGGGCGAGGGAGTCCTCGCCGATCGCCACCTGCTGCTGGGCCTGGGCCAGGGCCCGGTAGGCGAGGACGATGGCGGTGACCGTCTGAGAAACGGTCGACTTCAGGGCGAGGCGGTTGATCCGCTCCTGCAGGCGGGCGATCTTGATCGGGGCCTCGTTGACCGCGAAGCCGGCCCCTTTCAGCAGCGGCTGGCTTACGCTCGCGGTGGCGATGTCCGAGCCGACGTCCACCCCACCCAGGCGGCTGTCGAGTTTCGACCACGAGAACTGGAACTGGGCCCCGGTGGGGATGAGCCACGAGGCGGTGGGGGTGAGGGTGTAGGCCGTCCCTCCCATCGAGCCCTGGCGGGTGGCCTCGACGCTGCCGGTGAGCACGGCGGTGGGCCGAAACCTCGCCTCGGCGACGAAGAGATCGAACTTCTGGGCGACGCGGTCGATGTAGGCGCTCTTCACCTGTCGGTTGTCGCGCAGGCCGATGAAGACCGCGTCGGCGAGGCTGAGCGCGAGGCGCGGCCCGATGGCGGTCGGGGTGGGGGCCGGCGGCGAGGCGACCGGCGGGCGCGGCGTTGATTGCGCCTTCACGCCGGGCGCGGCGAGGCTCACAATCGCCGCCAGGACAAGGAGGCGCGCCGCTTGAATTGGAGACCGCTCGCCGGGGCCCTTGTCGCCGGCATTCTCGCCGGCTGCGCCACGCCCGCCGAGCTGAAGAGGCCCGTGGCGGCCCCGAGCATGGCGGCGCCGGCGCAGCCGAACCCCCTGCCCGCCTACGCCCAACCCGATCCTTCCCCGCACCCATGACCTCCAGCGAGCACATCCGTGCCCGGATCGCGTTGGAAAGCTTAAACGGATTGCCGGCGCGCGTGTAGGGATCGCCCATGCTGGAGCTGGTGGACATCGTGAGGACCTACGGCTCGGCCGCCCAGCCGGTCGCGGCCCTGCGCGACGTCTCCTTCCGCCTCAAGGCCGGCGGTTTCTGCGCCGTGCTGGGGCCATCCGGCTCGGGCAAGAGCACCTTGATGAACATCATCGGTCTGTTGGACCGGCCGACCTCCGGCAAGGTCTTCTTCGATGGGGCGGCGGCCGATTTCGCCTCTCCGGCCGAGGCGGCCAGGTTCCGCAACCGTATGGTGGGCTTCGTCTTCCAGGCCTTTCACCTGATGCCGCGCCTCTCCGCTTGGCAGAATGTCGCCCTGCCGCTTCTCTACAGGGGCGCCGACCAGGACGACCGCCGCCGCCTGGCGCTCGCCATGCTCGAGCTGGTCGGCCTTGGCCATCGCGCCGAACATCGCCCGGCCGAGCTTTCGGGCGGCGAAAGCCAGAGGGTGGCCCTGGCCAGGGCCCTGGTCGGGCGGCCGCGGCTGGTGCTTGCCGATGAGCCCACCGGCAGCCTCGACAGCGTCACCGCCGGCGAGGTCATCGCCCTGCTGAAGGACCTCAACCGCCGCATGGGCGTCACCATTCTGATGGTCACCCACGACCGCGACCTAGCCGACCGCTGCGACCGGCGCATCGAGTTCCTCGACGGGCGCGTGGTGCTGGACACCGCCGCGTGACGCTCGTCGCTCCCTTCGCCGGCCTCGTCGCCTCTGTCCAGCGCCGGACCGGGGTCGGGGCGCCCCTCACCGAGACCATCGCCGAGGCCTTCGCCAATCTCAACGCCCATCGCCAGCGTTCCCTGCTCGCCTTGCTGGGCATATTGATCGGCTCGGCCTCGATCGTCGCCATGCTGACGATCGGTCACATGGCCCAGCGCGAGACCCTCAAGCTCTTCGCCCACATGGGTGTCGACATCCTTTCCATCCACGCCCAGCCGGCCGGCGACCAGGTCGCGCGCCTCGACCGGCGGACGATCGAAACCCTCTCCGCCAGAGTCCCGGGCGTCCTCACCGCCGCGCCCTTCGCCAGCGACCGGACAAGCGCTTCGGCGGGGACGCTGAGCGCCGACGTGGGCGTCGCCGCCGTCACCCCGGCCCTCGTGCAGGTCATCAGTCTGCGGATGAATCGCGGCCGGTTCATCGCCCCGGTGGACGACGACAGCCTCGTGGCGGTGGTCGGGTCCGAGACGGCGGACAAGCTCAGCGCCCCCGGCGCCCCGCTGCGACCGGGCGCCCAGATGCGGGTCAAAGGCTATGTGTTCACGGTGATCGGGGTGTTGGCCCCCGTCCCCTTCACCGCGCTGGATCCCACCGATTTCAACAGCGCCGTGATCACCCCTCTCACTGCTTCGCGCCGCATCCTCACCTCGCCTGAGCCGGACACGGCGCTGATCAGGATGCGTCCCGGCGCCGACGCCAAGGCGACCGGCGAGAAGGCGGCGGCGGCGCTCGCCAACCCGACCGCCACCCTCCAGGTCCAGACCGCCCGCGAGCTGATCGCCGGGATGAACGCCGAGAAGGCCATCCATTCCACCTTGCTCACCGCCATCGGGGCGATCTCCCTGCTGGTCGGCGGCATCGGGGTGATGAACGTCATGCTGATGGGGGTGATGGAGCGGCGACGCGAGATCGGCCTGCGCGCCGCCATCGGAGCGACGCCGGGCGATCTGCAGATGATGTTCCTCGTCGAGGCGGCCGCCCTGGCGCTGACCGGCGGCCTGATCGGCCTCATCGTCGGCCTTGTCTCCGCCTTCACCTTCGCAGCCGCCTCGGGCTGGAGCTTCAGCCTGCCGTTGTGGGTCATTCCGCTGGGGCCGGGCATGGCCGCCCTGGTGGGCATCGCCTTTGGCCTCTACCCCGCCGTCCGCGCCTCCCGCCTCGATCCCATCGAGGCCCTCAGGGCGGAGTGAGAGGGAAAAATGCACTATAGTCGGCGCCGACACGGGCTGGATTGAGCGGAATGGCGGACGGGCGGCGGAGGCTGGCGGGGTGGCGGGCGGCGGGAGCGCGCAGGCCGCTCGTCGTCCTTGGCGCGCTCGGCGTCCTGGTGGTGCTCCTCGTCGCCTTCCTGCGCCCCGGCCCGGGCGGCGGCGCGATCGAACAGAGCCAGGTGGTCGAACCGGCGCCCTTCGCCTCGGCGCTCGCCGTGGTCGGGACGGTCGTCCCCGACCAGAGCCTGCCCGTCGTCGCGCCCCTGGCCGGGGCGGTCCGCTCGGTCGGCTTTGAGTACGGCGCCCCGGTGGTCCGCGGCCAAATCCTGGCGGTCATCGATGACTCCGATGTCGTCCAGCGCCGCGACGAGGCCCGCGGGACCTATCTGAAGGCCCTTCAGGACTGGAACGAGATGGCCGACTGGCCCTCCAGCCCCGACGCCGCCCGCGACCGCCGCGCCGCCGCCCTGGCCGCCTACGAACTCGCCGACACCCGCCGAAAGGCCGTCGAGACCCGGCGCCTGCTGGACCGCGGCCTGGTAGCCCGCGACGAATACGATTCCCTCGTCTCCCAGCAGAAGAGCCAGGAGGCCGCCCTGGCCGGAGCGCGCCAGGACCTGGCCGTCACCCTGGCCCGCGGCCGCGGGACCGGTCGCACCGTCGCCGCCCTGGCCCTGCGCGACGCCCGCGCCCAGCTGGCCGAGCTGGAGGGCGAGGTCGCCGGAGCGACCATCCGCGCGCCGGCCGACGGGGTCATCGTCCGCCCGCCGGCCGACAAGGAGACCGCGTCCGGCCAGATCCACGTCGGCCAGGCCCTCACCAAGGGCCAGCTGATCGGCTCGATCGCCCGCTCCGGCGGGCTGGCGGTGAGTTTCCAGCTCAGCGAGACCGACGCCGACGCGGTGCGCCCCGGCCAGGCGGTGAGCGTCACCGGCCCGGGGTTCGGCGGGGCGGCGATCACTGGCAGGGTGACCTCGGTGGCCGGCGAGGCCTCGCCCAGTTCGGGGACCGGCGGGCCCCTGGCGACCTTCGCCGCTCTCGCCCGCCTCGACCCCTTGAGCCCCGATCAGGCGCGGACAGTGCGGATCGGCATGACCGCCAACGTCACCGTGGCGACCTACAGCGCCGCGAGCGCCCTCGTCGTCCCGCCGGCGGCGGTGCACGGCGCCGCCCCAGAAGCCACCGTCACGGTGAGCGACCATGGCCTAAGGCGCGAGGCGCGCGTCCGGCTCGGCCACGTCAGCCCCGACGGCGTCGAGATCCTCTCCGGCCTCAAGGCCGGCGACACCGTGGTGTGGACGGCTCCGCCGCCGGCGGCGAGCTGAGCGGTTTCAAAATGGAAAAAGGCCCGCCCGGTTCGCGCCGGGCGGGCCTTCAGATCCATCGTCTGCCCCGGGGGGTTAGGGCGAAACGATGGTGACGTGCGGCGTGGTGGCGATCGACCCCTTGACCACGCAGTTAGGCGTCAGCGTGACGTTGGAGAAAGTGATCACTCCTGTGCTGCTGACCGTGACCGGAACATTTGTCGGGCCGCAGGTTCCGAAGATCGAGGCGCTGACCGCCACGTGACCGACGACCGCCTTGGTGGCGCTCGTCGCCTTGGCGGGCCACGGCAGATCGGTGGCCTTGATGCCGGTGCACAAGCTCGAGCCGGAGAAAGAGGCGCTGGTCACCACGCCGGTGCCCGTCGACGTGGTCTTGCCGGTGAACTTGGCTGTGCAGGGCACCGTGAGGGAGCCCTTGGTGAGCTGGGTCTTGCCGGCGGCGGTGAAGCTCGTGCTGCGCGGATGGAAGGAATAGGCCGAGGCCTGGGTGGTGAAGCTGAGCGCCGCCAGGGCCGCGACGCCAAGAGTGATGAGGGTCTTCATGAGAGGTTTCCTCAGAAGGAGCGATCGAAGCGCGGTTCGGCATTCGATGGCGGTGATTAAGGGGGGTTCCCGAAAAAACTCGACTGTCAGCCTGCCATGGTCGGCCTCGCCGGGTAACGCGCCGATGGCGCCGTTTGTTGCGTGAAGCGCGTCGAGGGGCTCATCACCACCGCACCTTCAGGCTCGCCCCGATCAGCCGCGGGTCGTTGGTGAAGACGTTGGTGGTCAGGGCCGTGTCGTCGGAATTGATGAAGGCGCCGGTGATGGCGGTCTGATTGAACAGGTTCTTGACGTAGACCTCGACCTCGAGCCGGCCCGACGGCGGGGCGACCGTGAGCCGCAGGTTGACGTTCGACCAGCCCCTCAGGCGGTCGATGGGATCCTGGTACACGCGGGCCCACGAGGCCGTCTGGTGATAGAAGTCGGCCCTCAGGCTCGAGCGCCAGCCGCCGGGCAGGTCGAGGTCGTATTGCGCCCCGACCGAGAAGGTCCACGGCGGGGCGTTGGGCAGGCTGTGGCCCGAGACGTTGGCGAAGAAGCCGCGGCCGCCGTTGGGGAGGTCCGCCATGGTCGGCTGGAACGGCAGGGCGAGGCTGAGGATGCTGCCCGGGCAGATTTCGCCCAGGTTGGCGTCGTCGCTCAGCCCGTTGGCCCGATCGTACTGGATGATCTTGGCCACGAAGGCGGTCGAGACCACGCAGTTGGAGGGGATGAACTCGTTGGCCTTCAACAGGGTGAAGGCCGGATTGTCCTGGGTGCGGTCCTCCACGTCGATGGATTGCGAACCACTGGCCAGGCGACTGCCCTCATAGCCGATCTGGGCGTTGAAGCGCAGATGGCGGGTGGCCTGCCAGATGGTCTCCATCTCGACGCCCCACACCTTGGCGTTGAAGTTCTCGTTGATCGCGGTGCGGTCCTCGATCTGCGAGACCTGGTAGTTCTTGTAGTTGTAGTAGAATGCCCCGACGTTGAAGATCAGCGCCCCGCCGAGGAGGGAGTTCTTGGCCCCAACCTCGAAGGCGTCCACCGTCTCCGGCTTGAAGATGGCCGGATAGGAGAACAGCTGGACCAGCGGCGGCAAACCGGGGATGAACGGCTGGGTGCTGTAGCCGATGCCGGGTGGATTGGCCCCGCCGGCCTTGTAGCCGCGGTTGTACGAGGCATAGACGAGGGTCTTGGTGGTGAACGGGATCTGAGGCGTCCAGTCGATCGCCAGTCGCCCGGTCAGGGCCGGGAAATACTGCTTGATATCGAGCAGGGTGGGATAGCCGCCGTCCACCGTCCCGCCGTCCGCCGATGACAGCAGGACCTGCGAGGGGATGGGGGAGAAGGTCTTGATATCGCGGGTGAAGCGCAGGCCGCCGGTCAGCTTCAGGGTCGGGGTGAGGTTGTAGTAGGCCTCGCCGAAGACCGCCTCCGACTCCAGCTTGTAGGGGTTCTGGCTGCGGAAGTAGTTGTGGCCAAGGCCGTTGATGCTGCCGAGCGGATTGGGGTCGATATAGACGCAGCCGACGTTGCCGGTCGGCGTCACCGTGGCGACATTGCCGTTCGGCGTAATGCATTTGGAAAGATTGGCGCTGCTGTTGCCCACCGGGCCGGTGCTCTGGGCGAGGGCGGTGATGATGTTGAAGAAGACGTAGTAGTCCTCATCGGTGTGGTAGTAGGTGTAGTCGGCGCCGAGGCTGAAGTTGAACGGCCCCTTGAAGGACGACGACAGCCGAAACTCCTGGGAGAACTGAAAGCTCTTGGCGCGGGATTCGTCGAGCCCGGCGATGGTGCTCGAGCAGCCGAGCTGGGGATCGCAATAGACCCCGTGCGGGGTGATGTTGGGCGCCGGGCCGGTCAGGTCGTTGTTGAGCAGGCCCGTCGAGCTGTTGAACACCCCGGGGATGGTGTTGAAGCGGTTGTAGTCCTCGGACGAGAAATAGTTGTCCCAGTCGAGGTCGGTTTCCGAGGTCAGCTGCAGATGGTCGCTGACGTCCCAGTTGACGATCAGCTCGACGACGTCGGCCTTGGCCCGGTAGGTGGGATCGAACAGCGAGGCGATCTGGCGCAGGTTGGTCGACTGCATCTGGTCGCCATAGGGGTCGATCGGCTTCAACAGATTGACCGCGTTGAAGGTCCTGGGATCGATCCCGATGGTCTGGGTGTTCTGCACCCCGGCCAGGATGAAGGGGATGGAGAGGCCGTTGGGGGTGCCAAAGGCGCTGGGCGAATAGAGCGAGACGTCCTCGCAGCCCTGGCTCATGAAGGCGCTGGCCAAGGTGCTGAGATTGTGGACATCGCCCACCGAGGTGGGGCCCGGATCGCGGGTGCATAGCTGCTTGCCGCTGCGCTCACGGCTGTCGTTCTCGTTGAAGTGTTCCCAGATCAGGTAGCCGTGGACCTTCTCGCTCGGCTTAAAGCCGAGGGTGACCCGGCCCGACCACAGGTCGCGGCCGTCGATGCTGTCCTTGGTGGTGCTGTTGAATTCGTAGCCGGCCCGCTGGGTCCAGGCCCCGGCGATCCTGAGGTCGAGCTTGTCGCCGATGATCGGAAGGTTGACGAAACCGCTCACCCGCCGGCTGGCGTAGTTGCCGATCTCGCCCTTGATCTCGCCGGCGAACGTGCCGGTCGGCTTGGCGGTGATCACGTTGACCGCCCCGCCGGTGGCGTTGCGACCGTAGAGAGTGCCCTGCGGCCCGCGCAGCACCTCGACGCGGTCGATGTCGAAGAATTCCTGCTCGAACAGGCGATTGCGGATCAGCGGCATGTCGTTGAGGTTGACCGAGACGCCCGGATCGGTGGTCACCGACACCGCCTCGGTGCCGATGCCGCGGATGGTGAGGTCATAGCCGCTGAAGTTGGTCTTGGTGAACGAGGTGTTGGGGACGCCCTTGAGAAGGTCCGGCCCGCCCTCGATCTTCTGGGCCTCCAGCGTCTTGCCGGAAAAGGCCGAAACCGAGATCGGCACGCTCTGGATGTTCTCGGATTTCTTCTGGGCGGTGACCACCAGCTCGCCCACCGAGGTGGCGCCGCCGGCGGGAGCGGGGCGCGGGGCGGGGGCCTGCTGGGCGAGGGCGGCGGCACTGCTCAGCGCCAGGCTGAGCGCCGAGGCGCCGGCGAGCCAGGACAGGCGATGGCGAAACCTGCGTCCGGGTTCAAGCGTTGGTGTGGCGCTGGTGTCCCGCATGTTTCCCCGCGGCCCGTTTTTTATCCCCCCAACGCTCAAGTTCCAGGTATTCACGCCATTGTCAATAGCTATTAGCAAGAATGTTGATAGTGGCTAATCCCTCCCTCACAAGAAGCTCGGCAGGAGGCGGGTCGCCACCCGGCGAATGGAGTCGCGGTCGCGGCCCAGCATGTCGTGCAACGGGCCGCCGATCACCGCCTCGCCGAACGCGCAGAGGGTGATGAACAAGAGGGCCGAGGGGATATGCGCCGGCGGCCCGGGCACCGCGCGCACCTTCTCGTTGAGAGCGACGACCAGCTCGCCCACCGCGTCGCGCACCGGCTCGAGGTGCTCGTAGCGATTGGACAGCGCGATCCACGCCGCCAGCTGGCCGGCCCCGCCCTCGTCGAAGGCGTCGAAGACGATGTCGACCACCGTGCGCCGCGCCCGGTTGTCGGAGCGGACATGGACCACCGCCGTTTCCAGGGCCGCCGTCAGGTCCTTGACCATCGCCGCCATGAGGGCGGACTGCAGGGCGGCGGCGGAGCCGAAATGGTGCAGCAGGGCGCCGTGGGTGACCCCGATCTCGCGGGCGATGGCCTGCAGCGTGACTCCGTCGGGTCCCTTTTCGATCAGCAGGCAGCGGGCGCGGGCGAGGGCCAGGGCG
>DASXIE010000018.1:0-1767 GCA_036498165.1 Caulobacteraceae bacterium | reverse complement strand
CTGGGCGTCGGCGCCGGAGAAATGGGCGTGCAGGGCGAATTCGCCCAACACCCCGTCGGTCTTGCCGCCGCCGCGCGCGCCTCCATAGACCACCTCGAAGACGTCGCTCTCGACGAACTCGGTCTGCGGACCTTTCTGGGGCGACCATCTCATGTGAATTTGCTCCTGAACCGTTCCCACGGATGGGGCCCGTCCGGCTCGGCCGGCCGGGCCTTCTTGAATTTGGCCGCCTCGGCGACGATCCTCGCCGCGGCCTCATGCTTCCCGGCCGCGATGGCGCCGTCGAAGGCGCGCTGAAGCGCGCCGAGAAGCGCCTTGGGATCGGGCCCCTCGCTCCACGGCGGCGGCTCGCGGAGTTCCGCGGCCGGAGCATGCGACCCGCGCCGGCCCGCCAGGCGCTCCGAGAGGGCCGCCGATTGAATCTCAACGATCATCGCCATTGCATCCCCGCAAAGTGAGACTTTATATTATGCAAATTCCCAGGCGGAATGTCAACCTAACTCGTGCGTATTGCAATTATCGCTTGACAAGCGTTTTGCATTATGCGATCATATGGGTCATGAGCAACTCCGCCCCCGCCCCGCAAGACACGCCCGCCAACGATGTCGGGCCCGATCCCTTCGTCGTCCGCGCCGAGGAGCGGCGGGCCATGTTCCGGAGGGTGGCCGAGATCGGCATGAAGATGCTCGAAGAGCTCGAGCCGGGCGCCTCGCCCGAGGCCCCGGCCCCCGAGGCCCCGGCCAATGACAAGCGTCTCGATCCGGCCGAAGCCTTCGCGCGGATTTCCCGCGGCGTCCGCCTGGCGCTCACCTTGGAAGCCAGGGCCGACGAGGCGCTGCGCGACCTGATGGCCGGGATCGTCCGTGACCGCGCGAGCCGGCGTGAAGACGCGGACAAAGGCGCCTGGAGGGCGCGCGAGGATCGCCGGATTCAGGTCAGGCGGCTCGTCCAGGACGCCGCCGACCGCGAGTGCGAAAGCGAGGGAGAATTCCTCGGCCTGTGCAAGGCGCTCAACGAGCGCCTGGAATGGGACGAAGCCTATATCGACATCCACGAGCGGCCTGTGCGCGAAACCCTCGAGCAAATCTGCAGGGACCTCACCCTCACCCCCGACTGGAGCCTCTGGGACAAAGAGAGCTGGATCGACGGCGGTCCGCCGCGGCGCCCGCCCTACTCTCCCTTCGCCACCCCCAGCGCCCGGCCGCTGCTGCATGATATTGATGGCGCGCCGCTCGAAATCCCGGCCCCGCCCTACCGCCTCCACTCCGGTCGTGATCTGGCCAGCCACGATCTGGAATGACGCCGCAAACGCAGCCGCCGACCGTTAAATACGGTACAATTTTTTTCCGCCCACCGTTTGCGTCGCCGGGCGCCGCCGGAGCCTCACCACACCCAGGGAATGAGCGCCCAGCTCTTCTTCGCCCAGGCCTCATAGGCTGGGCCGAAATGGCCGCGCAGCGCCCGCGCTTCGACCGCGATCCGCCAGGCGAGCGCCGCCAGCACCCCGCCGACGAGCACCAGGAGGGCGACCC
Organism: Caulobacteraceae bacterium; assembly: GCA_036498165.1. Lineage (GTDB taxonomy): Bacteria > Pseudomonadota > Alphaproteobacteria > Caulobacterales > Caulobacteraceae > Acaudatibacter. The sequence goes on along the minus strand of DASXIE010000018.1, from coordinate 235 downwards.
AATTGCCGAAGGTGAGGCCCTGGCCGAGCACGGTGAGCATCACCCCGCTGTAGCTGGGATTGCGCAGCCATCGGTAGGGCCCCGCCGTGACCAGTTTGTGGTCCTCCTGGACGACGACGGTGATGCGGAAGAACCGTCCCAGCGTCGCCACCGACCACTGGCGAAGGCCGATCCCCAGCCACATCAGGGCTATGCCGGCGGCGAAGCGGACGGCGCCGATATCGCCGTCGGGCAG
>DASXIE010000017.1:0-4517 GCA_036498165.1 Caulobacteraceae bacterium | reverse complement strand
GTGGCGGTCGCCACATGGTCGCCCGCCGCCTCGTTCCAGAACAGCTTCAGCGGCGCGCCGCCGGGAACGGCGTCGGTGAAGACCTGGGCCATGGTCCCGGCGCTCTGATAGCGGGCGGCCAGCGCCGTGCGGGCCGCCCCGGCGGCGGCGGCCAGGTGGTCGCCCCGGGCCGGATCGAAGAAGGCGTTGAGCGGGACGGTGGCCGGCAGGGGGCCGGCGGCCTCGGCGGGCGGGGCGCCGGGCGCCATCTCGGCGGTCCGCTCGGCCCCGCAGTCGTTGGGGGCGCGCAGATAGGTCACCCGCCCGCCCTCGAAACTCTGGCGTTGGCCGTCGGGGGTGTTGACGGCGTCGGCGACCGGCAGGCCCAGCCAGCCGCTCGCCCCGCCGTACTGGAAGTAGAGCCGGTAGGCGCAGCCGGTGACCGCGAAGGTCTGGCCGGCCCTGGGGCCCGAGCCATGCCACAGGATCATGCCGCCGGCGAAATCGGCCTGGCGGGCGTGGGTCCCGGCCTGGCTGGTGGCCGTCACGCTCTCATCATTGGTCGGGCAGCCGAGCGGCCCCTTGGCCCCGCCCATGGCCTGCCACTTGGCCATCACCGGGCCGCTCAGCTGATGACCGCAGGCCTCGTCCGCCGCGGCCGGGGCGGCCGCCACGGCGGCGATGATGAGGACGGCGAGACCGAGGAGGGCGGGGAGGCGGAAAGTCATTCCCTCCGCGATACTCCCCGCGCCCATCGACCTCAACGGGCCGCGTTGCTATGCTCTAGGGAACAAACGGCCAGAGGAACTCAATGGCGAAAGAAGATCTTCTCGAACTGCCGGGCACGGTCAGCGAGCTGCTGCCCAACGCGACCTTCCGCGTGAAGCTGGAAAACGACCACGAAATTATCGCCCACACGGCCGGCAAGATGCGCAAGAACCGCATCCGGGTCCTGGCCGGCGACAAGGTCCTGGTGGAAATGACGCCTTACGACTTTTCCAAGGGCCGGATCACCTACCGCTTCAAATAGCCATCGTTCGAGGCTTAAGAGTGCCTGCCATGGACCTCTTCAAGGACCGGCGCGTGATCGCTATTGGCGGGGCGGCCCTCGCTTTGGTCGGGGGGCTGGCCATCGCCTTCGAGGTCGCCGTGCATCAGGGCGAGGACGAGGAGGCGGCGGCGCCGCCGGCCTCTGTCGGCGGCCTCATGGTCCAGAGCGGTCGCGACGATGACCTCAAGCTCACCCCCGGGCGGGCCCTGCGCTGCTTCGTCGGCGGCAGGCTGGTGGGCGAGATGCCGATCGGCGACTGCGCGAAGAAGAACGGCGTCGCCACCGGGGCCATGGACGTCGGCCTCGACGCCAGCGGGGCCCTGGCCGCCGGAGCGGCCGGGGCGTCAGCCGACCTCACCCCCCTGCCGCCGCCGGCCCCGGCGCAGGCCGTCGAGGCCCCGGTTCCGGACGAGACGGGCGCCCCCGAGCCGGCCGCCGTCACCGGCGGAGCCGAAGACCTCGCCTGCTGGCGCTATGGCGGCGGCGGCTGGCGGCGGGAATCGGCGGGGATGAGTCTCAACGCCTGCGTCCAGACCCTCTACGCCGGCCATTGCGCCGCCCCGGGCACGGCCGCCTACGGCCGCTGGGGGGAGCACACCCTGCGCCTGGTGGTCGGGCGAGTGGAGACCAGCGTCGACAACCGCTCGTTCCGCCCCCTCGTGGAACAGCAAAAAGGCTGCGCCATTCCGGCGGTGGGATGAGGAAACTCACATGAGCTACGCACTCGAAACCTCTCCCACAGGGAGAGGAAGGGGCCCATGGCGCAGTCATGGGAAGGTGAGGGGTTACGGCGCCCTGGCGGCCGCCGCGGCCCTCAGTCTCACCGCCTGCGAAAAGCAGCTCGAGGCCCCCACCGATCGCGGGGTGTGCTGGCACTTGGTCCAGCCGCCGCACGCGGCGCTGAAGTTCAATGTGCTCAAGCGCGGCGTCCCCGACCTCGAGCACTGCGCCGCCGAGCTGGAGAAGATGCGGATCACCTTCCTGAGCCTGGGGGTGCCCCAGGGCGACCTCACGGCCGGGGCCTACCAGGGCCAGTTCCTCTTCCTGCAGCGCGAGGGGGCGTTCACCTCCTCGACCCTCGACGGCTTCCGCTATCCGTTCATGGTCCGCACCGGCGACCAGCGCCTGGCGATCCCCGGCGCCATGCCGCCCCAGCCGGATCAAAAATAGGCCGGAACAAAAATAGAACATCGGCTCTTGCGCGGCGCGGATTCGCTGCTACTTTCGAGGGCGGATTCCGGCGCGCTTGGGTCGCCGGGCAAGCGAAGGAGCACCGCGCATGTCGGGCAGCGTCAACAAGGTCATCCTGGTCGGAAATCTCGGCCGCGATCCGGAGATCCGGACCCTCAACTCGGGCGACCGGGTCGCCAACCTCAACCTCGCCACCTCCGAGACCTGGCGCGACCGCACCTCGGGCGAGCGCAAGGAGCGGACCGAGTGGCACCGGGTCCTCATCTTCAACGACAACATCGTCAGGGTGGCCGAGAACTATCTGCGCAAGGGCGCGAAGGTCTACATCGAGGGGGCCCTGCAGACCCGCAAATACACCGACCAGTCCGGGGCGGAGAAGTTCTCCACCGAGGTGGTGCTGCAGAAGTTCCGCGGCGAGCTGACCATGCTCGACGGCCGCGCCGAGGGCGGCGCCCGCTCCGACGACGCCGGCGGCTACGCCCCCGGTCCCCGCACCGCCGGCGCCGGCCCCAAGGAAGACTTCACCGCCGACCTAGACGACGAAATCCCGTTCTGACTTCCTTCTCCCCTTGCGGGAGAAGGTGGCGGGCGAGAGCCCGCCGGATGAGGGGTCGAACGAACGTCGAGGATTTGCCTGGGAGTGCTGAGCGCGCCATGGCCTCGAACCCACGACGCCTGCGCGCCCTGGCCAAGTCCATGCGGCGCAGGCCCATGGGCGCCGAGCCTGCACTTTGGGAGGTGCTCCGCGACCGGCGCCTCGCCGACCTGAAGTTCCGGCGTCAGGTTCCGATCGGCCGGTACGTCGCCGACTTTGTCTGCCTGCGCCATCGCCTGATCATCGAAGCGGACGGACCGTTCCACGAGGACCGCGCCGAAGCCGATGCGTCGCGCGACGCCTGGCTCGCTGGCCAGGGCTTCACCGTCCTGAGATTCCCCAACGGCCAGATCGCCCATCGTCACCACGAGGTGATCGCCAGGATCCTCGAAGCCGCTCTCAAAATTCCTTCTCCCCTTGCGGGAGAAGGTGTCGGGCAAGAGCCCGACGGATGAGGGGTGGCGCGAACGGCGGCGATTGGCATGAGAGAAGATAATCCGAGAGGTCGGCGAGACCCCTCATCCGAGCCGCTCTCGCGGCCCACCTTCTCCCGCAAGGGGAGAAGGAAGCCCTTTCCGCACCTGCGAAGAAAGCGCCGCATTTTGTGGTGTTTTCCGGCTTCGCCTGATAGAACAATTGCAGGACGCTCGGTGTCCGATTCTGAGCGCTGAAACCTAGCCTTGACCGACGAGACCCCCCAGCCGCCCGACGATGGCCGGCGCGGCGCCGTGACGCCGATCTCCATCGAGGAAGAGGTCCGCAAGTCCTACCTCGACTATGCGATGAGCGTCATCGTCAGCCGCGCCCTGCCGGACGTGCGCGATGGCCTCAAGCCGGTCCAGCGCCGCATCCTCTATTCGATGAACGAGCAGGGCCACACGCCCGACCGCTCCTACGTCAAATCGGCCCGGGTGGTCGGCGACGTGATGGGCAAGTACCACCCGCACGGCGACCTCTCGATCTACGACACCCTGGTGCGCATGGCCCAGCCCTTCTCCATGGGCCTGCTGCTCATCGACGGCCAGGGCAACTTCGGCTCGGTGGACAACGATCCGCCGGCCGCCATGCGCTATTCCGAGTGCCGCCTCACCCGCGCCTCCATGGCCCTGCTGGCCGATCTCGATGCCGACACCGTCGATTTCCGCGAGAACTACGACGGCAAGGAAACCGAGCCGACGGTCCTGCCGGCCCGCATCCCCAATCTGCTGGTCAATGGGGCCAGCGGCATCGCCGTGGGCATGGCGACCAACATCCCGCCGCACAATCTGGGCGAAATCGTCGACGCCTGCCTGGCGCTGATCGACGACCCCGAGATCGCCCTCGACGACCTGCTTGATCTGGTCCCGGGGCCGGACTTCCCCACCGGCGGCGAGATCATCGGCCGGACCGGGGCCAGGCTCGCCCTGATGAGCGGCCGCGGTTCAGTGATCTGCCGCGGGGTGGCGACCATCGAGGAGATCCGCGCCGGCCGCGACGCCATCATCATCACGGCCATCCCCTACCAGGTGAACAAGGCGGCCATGGTGGAGCGGATCGCCGATCTCGTCAGGGAAAAGCGCGTCGAGGGCATCGCCGACCTGCGCGACGAGAGCGACCGCACCGGCATGCGGGTGGTCATCGAGCTGAAGCGCGACGCCAGCGGCGAGGTGGTGCTGAACCAGCTCTACCGCTTCACCCCCCTGCAGAGCGCCTTCCCGGTCA
>DASXIE010000016.1:0-14215 GCA_036498165.1 Caulobacteraceae bacterium | reverse complement strand
CGTGTGGACCTGGCGGGCCGAGGTGGACTACGACCTTTCGCCCGACAACATGGTCTACGCCAGCGCCAACCGCGGCTATAAGCCCGGCGGCGTCAACGGCAGCTACGGCCAGGTGCTCATCCCGCCGATCTTCGTGCCGGAAACCAACACCGCTTTCGAGATCGGCTCGAAGAACTTCCTGTTCGACCGCAGCCTGCGCCTCAACATCGCGGCCTTCTATAATCTCTACAAGAACATGCAGTACATTGAGACTGACCCCGTCCCGTTCGACGCCGGCATCGCCAACATCCCCAATGTCCACATGTACGGGGTCGAGGCCGAGGCCTCGTGGGCGAGCGCCGACGGGCGCCTGCACGTCAACGGCGACATCGCCCTAGAAAAGGGCCAGGTCCAGGGACCGTTCCTGACCATCGACTCCACCGTCGCCAACGCCATCGAGGGGAGCAATCCGTTCTGTACGGAGTTCTTCGGCGGCGGGAAGTTCTTCGACCCGAGATGCTGGTCGGCGGTGATCGCGGCCTCCAAGAACATCGGCGGCAATTCGCCCCCGGCCATGCCCACGGTCTCAGGCTCGGCCGACATCTCCTACCGCTTCGACCTGCCGTGGGGATCGCTGACACCCCGCGCCCAGGTCATCTATCGCGGCTCGGAATGGGCCCGCATCTTCAACGAACCGGGCCTGGACCGGGTGCCGGCCTATACCCAGGTCAACCTCGGGGCCGACTATGCCCCGCACAACTCGCGCCTGCTGCTGTCGCTGGTGGCGACCAACGTCTTCGACGTCGCCGGGGTCAACTCGCAGTACACCGACCCCTACGGCACCGGCCAGACCAGCCGCCAGTACATCGCCCCCCTGCAGGTGATCTTCACCGCCGGCTATTCGTTCTGAGGCGCCATCGCCATCGCCAGCAGGTCGTCGACGCCGCGCACGTCGGCGAAGTTGAGGCGCAGGTTGAGCAAGGCGGCATTGTGTTCCTGATCGGTGAGGGTCGCGGTGGCGTCGGCGGCGACGATCACCTTGTATCCGGCCATGTTGGCCTCCCGCGCGGTGGTCTCGCAGCAGCAGTTGGTGGCCACACCCGTGATCACCACCATCTCCGCGCGAGCCGCCGCGAGGGCCTTGGCCAGATGGCCGGCCGGACAGGAGAAGGCCCCGTAGCGGTATTTGTCGATGACGATATCGCCGGGGTCGACCTCCATGGCGGGATGGAGGGCGTGGCCCTGCGCCCCGGCCTGCAAGGCGGCCACGCCGGCGGCGATCTCGGGTCTGGAAAGGTCGTACTGCCAGGGCGGCGAAGCGAACGGACCCTCCGCGGTATGGGTCGCCCGCGTCCAGATCACTGCCGCGCCCCTGGCCCGCATCGCCGCCGAAAGGACGTTGATCCTGCCGACGATATCGCGCGCATTGGCGCTGGCGAAGGCCCCGCCTCGGGCCACAAAGGCGTTCTGCATATCGATGTTGATCAGCGCCGTGCGCGCCGCCAGGGCCGGGAAATCGTTCAGCCCCCGCCCCCGCTCCACCGCCCAGCCCGGCATGTCGATGATGTGCATGGGCGATCGTATCAAAAGAACCTCTCCCATGGGGAGAGGTTTGCGGTTAGGGCCTAGAGCCCATGGCCCCGACGCGCGCCCATCCGTGGGTGATCTTCTCGGCGCTGAGCCTGCTCTTCTTCCTGGTTTCGGCCGGGACGTTCAGCACGCTTGGCGTGGTGCTCACCAACATGGTCCCCGAACTCGGCTGGACGTGGAAGCAGGCCGGCCTCGGCTACACCCTGCTTGGTGTCGCGTGCGGCCTCACCAGCATGGCCGCCGCCGCCTCGATCCGCCGCATCGGCGTGCGCGCGACGACGCTGCTGGGCGGGGCGATGCTGGCGGCCGGCTTCGGCTGCTTCGCCCTCACCCACTCGGTTCTGGTCTACCTCATCGGCGCGTCCCTGCTGGGCGTCGCCTTCTCGTTCAGCACCACCGTCGGCGGCACCCATGTGCTCACGGCTATTTTCCAGCGCCAGTCGACCGTGGTGGGCGCCTATTTCACCATCGGGGCGCTGGGTGGCGTCGCCGGGCCGCTGATCTACAACACCGTCATGCCGCTGGCCGGCTGGCGGGTTTTCTGGTGGCTCTTCGTGGCCGCCGCGGTGGTCCTGGCCCTCTTCGCGGCCGCCGTCTCTCCCGACCGCATCGACCACGAGGCGGCCCCCCCCGAGCAGGCCGATCCCGGTCAACTGATCGCCGACCTCAATGAGTGGACCGTCCGCCGGGGCCTTCGCACCAGCCAGTTCTACGTCATCGTCGGCGCCTACACGATGTACCTGCTCATCAACACCACCGCCCACGGTTTCGCCGTCGAGCACCTCATCGAGCGCGGCATTCCCCAGAAGGATGGGGCGGTGATGCTCAGCATCGAGGCCCTGATCGGGGCCGCGGTGTCGGTGGTCGGCGGCATCGCCGGCGAGAAGGTCGGCCCCAGGACCCTGCTCATCTGGTGCCTCATAACCCTCGCCATCGGCATGAGCGCCCTGGCTGTCGCCCACGGCTACTGGATGATGGGCGTCTACGCGGTCGGCGTCGGCATCGGCTACGGCCTCTCGTTCGTCGCCGCGACCATGCTGCTGCTGACCTATTTTGGCCGCCGCGCCTACCTCGAGCTCTATTCGATCATGTGCCTGCTCTCGACCTTCGCGGCGATCGGGCCGGCGGTCGGCGGCTGGGCGCGCGACACCCTCGGCAGCTTCGAGGGCGTCTTCTTCCTGTGCGCCTTCACCGCCGTGATCATGCTGGTCGCCACCGTATTCATGAAGAAGCCGGTGCTCGCGAGGCCGGCGGCGTGAGCGGCCTCGCCGTCACCCCGTTGACCGCCCGCATCGGCGCGGAGATCGCCGGCGTCGACCTCGCCGGGCCAAGCGAGGCCGACATCGCCGCCGTCAAGGCGGCGCTCGCGGACCACCAGGTGGTCTTCTTCCGTGACCAGAGGCTCGATTACGACAGCCTCAAGGCGCTCGGCCGCCGGTTCGGCGAGCTCGCAATCCACCCCGGCGTCGCCGGCCTGGCGGACCACCCCGAGGTCGTCGCCATCCACGCCGACGCGACATCGAAATACGTCGCCGGCGAGGACTGGCACTCGGACCTGACCTGCAACGCCGAGCCGCCGCTCGGCTCCATCCTTTACCTGCCAATCGTTCCGGAGGTCGGGGGCGACACCATGTTCGCCAGCATGTACGCCGCGTACGAGGCCCTGTCGGAGCGTATGAAAGCCTACCTCGCCGGCCTCACCGCTGTGCATGACGGCGATCACGTCTACCGCCCGCTCTTCCCCGACCTCGACAAGCGCTACCCGTGCAGCATCCACCCGGTCGTACGCACCCATCCAGTGACCGGCCGCAAGGCCCTCTTCGTCAACGCCTCCTATACCTTGAACATCGTCGAGCTGCCGGCCGCCGAGAGCGCCGCGGTGCTGACCTTCCTCTACCAGCACTGCGCCAACCCCAACTTCCACGTCCGCTTCAAGTGGCGCCCCCGCTCGGTCGCTTTCTGGGACAACCGCTGCACCCAGCACCTCGCCGTCTGGGACTATTTCCCTCAGGTGCGATCCGGCTTCCGCGTCACCATCGCCGGCGATCGGCCCTACTGAGCGGTCGCCGCCGCGGCGCTCTCGGCGTTGGCGGCCCGGCGGTATTCGCGTGGGGACGTGCCGTACTGGTTGCGGAATGCGCGGCTGAAGTGGGCTGAATCGTTGAACCCCCAGCGAAAGCAGATCTCCGAGATCGACAGGCGGGCGGCGAGCGGACTGCCCAGATCCATCCGGCAGCGCTCCAGGCGCCGGGTGCGCAGATAGTGGCCGAAGGTGTCGCTGGCGGCGGCGAAAAGCTTCTGGATGTAGCGCGGCGAGACCCCGCACTTGTCGGCCAGGCGGCGCAGGGACAGCTCCGGATCGGGGAGCAGGGTCTCGATGGTCTGGCTGATCCGGTGCAGATGGGGCGAGATCGCCGCCGCCCCGGCCGCCTCTCCGCGCGTCCGTTCGGCGAGGACGGCGGCCAGGAATTCGGTCACCGCCAGCTCCACCGGGCGAAGCTGGTCCACGCGCATCTCGGGGAGCACCTGGGCGACGGCGCGCAGCAGGCCCGAGAATATCCGCGGCAGGCCCCCCGCGCCGTCGATGCGGCCGATCTTCAGGTCGCGGACGTCGATCAGGCGGTGATCGAGGGCGACGCGCGGGGCGCGCACGAACATCAGGGCGCAGCGGGTCTCGAGCACCAGGGTCGCGGCCCGGCCGGTGGGGCCATAGGCGATGTCGCCCTCGGCCAGGGTCTTGTCGAGGCCCTCGCTGGCCAGGTCGGCCCGGCCTTCGAGGAGCACCGCGAGCCAGATCGCCGCCGGCAGGTCCGTGCGCCGGCCGCTGATCGTCTGGGCCCCGGCGTCGATCAGGGCGAACTCCATGCCCAGCGGCGAGGTCAGGCAGGTTACCGACGCGCTCGGCGGTTCGCTCTCGGCCAGGTCGCCCACCGGCAGGCCGAGCCGGTACATGGCATCCCGCCACGCCCCCGCCCGCTCCGCCGCCGGATACCCCCCCGTGCTGAACCGCCAGGCTTTCATGGGGGGAGCATACGCTCCTCCCTCCCCCTATGGGGAGAGTGGATCAGGCTTGGGCTTCCTTGGCCCTCGCCCAGGTCTCCCGGTAGCGCTTCATCAGCCAGCGGTTGAACTGGCCCTGGGCCCCTTCCTGCCAGGAGTAGCGGCCGCGGGTGGCGAAGCGCGAGTTGAGGCCGGCCTGGACGCGCTCGTCGACGTGCATGTCCTGGGCGATGATCTTCTTGGCCGAGGTCATGATCATTTCCAGGCGGTGCTCGAAGGCCGGGTCCTCGAGGGCGTCCGGAGCGACGATGAGGCCGGTGTCCTGCTCCATGGCCTGCGCCCCTGTCGGCCGCAGGATGAGGTAGATGACGAGGTCGGCGGTCATCACGAGGGACAGGGTGGGGGGGATATTGGCGAAGGTCATCCGTGCACGGTCTTCTTCCGTCAGTTCCGGGAAGATCGGCAACACGGCGCGCTGGGTGGGGTTGAAGCTGGCGTCGGGATGGAGGGTGCCGTTGAACCTCAGGAAGCCGGCGTCAGAGGGATCGGCGTCGGGAAACACGGCCCGCTCGCTGGGCACGAAGTCGTGCAGGGGTCCGCGGTGCAGCTTGCTGGCGTGATAGCCGTCGTTGTTGTTCTCGAACATCACCTTCCAGTTCCACGGGAACTGGCCGGTGATCGGGTTGAGCGTCGCCGCACCGGCGAGGTCATAGTGAGCGATGGCTTCGGCCACCATCGCCAGCCGCGGGGCGAGCGGGGCGGCGTCGCGATCGAAATTGACGAAGATGAAGCCCTGCCAGATTTCCACACTGAGGGCCGGCAGGCGCACGCCCTTCTTGTCGAAATCGCAGGTCCGCTCCATGGCCGGCGCGTTCACCAGGTCGCCATCGAGGGAATAGACCCAATGATGGTAGGGGCACACGAAGCCGCGGGCGTTGCCGGCGCCCTCGGCGACCAGCATGGCGCGGTGCTGGCAGACCGCCGACATGGCCCGGATCTCGCCGGCCCGATTGCGGGTGATCAGAAGCGGCTCGCCGATGATCCGGGTGGTGAAGTAGTCGCCCGGCTCCTTGAGCTGGGCCTCACGGCCGACACACAGCCACTCGTGGTTGAAGAGGGCTTCCTGCTCGAAGCGGTAGAAATCATCGCTTGTATAGCAGGGCGGCGGCAGGGTACAGGCCGTGGCGATATCGCCGTCTGAACTGTCTAGGCTGGCGAAGAAGGCGTCGTTAAGCAGATTAGCGCCCATCTTTCCTATGATTTCCTCTCGTCAGGCCATGACACTAGGACGCTAGGCTCAAGCCTCATTCCGGTCTTGCACACAGATGCACGCCAATTTGGCGGGCGCCGGAGCGGCGTGCATCCTGCCGCCAACATCTCAAACGCCTGCGGGCAAGACCCAAGGCCGCCGCAAGCCCTAGGTTCACCCTCATGGCGCTGAAGGTCAGAGAGCTCAAGCCCGGCTTCGGGGCCGAAATCGAACGGGTCGATTTCGCCGCCGCCGGCGATGCCGAGCGTGCGGGCGCCGTCGAGGCCTTCCACCATCACGGGGCCATCCTCGCCCGCGGCCAGGCCATGGCCCCTGCCGACCTCATGACCTTCATCGAAGCCTTCGGCGAGCCGGAGGGCCATACGCTGGGTGAATTCACCCTCCCCGGCTTCCCGAAGATCTACATCCTGTCCAATCGCGTGGGCGAGGACGGGGCTCCGATCGGGGCCCACAACGACGGGGTCGGCTGGCACACCGACTACAGCTACAAGGCCCAGCCGGTGATGTGCACCATGCTCTACGCCGTCGAGGTCCCGCCGGAAGGCTCCGACACCCTGCTGGCCGACGGCTGCGCGGCCTACAATGCCCTGACCCCCGAGCGCCGGGAAGAGCTCTCAAAGCTCAAGCTGCACCACAGCTACAGCCACTTCATGTCGACCCGGCAGTACGGGGCGCGCGAACTGCCCGAGGAGATCCGGCGCGACAACCCCGACGTCGTCCATCCTCTGATCCGCACCCATCCGGCCGACGGGCGCAAGGCCCTGTGGCCTTCCACCGGCACGGTGACCGAGGTGATCGGCATGGAGGGACCGGGCGGCCTGGCCCTCATCGACGAACTGGTCGAGTTCATGACCCAGGATGAGTTCGTCTATCACCACCATTGGCAGGTCGGCGACCTCTTGATGTGGGATAACCGCTGCACCCTCCACACCGGCACCCTCTACGACGACCAGAAATACCACCGCACCATGCATCGCCTGTGGGTCAAGGGCGACACACCCTACTAGCTGGCGACACCCTTCCCGACGACGCGGCAACGCGCCATACCGGCGTCATGGGTGGGCTGACAGGAAATTGGAACTATCCGACCGCGATCCGGTTTGGGGCCGGCCGCATCGCCGAGCTGGCCGAGGCTTGCCAGGCGGTGGGGATCACAAGGCCACTGCTGGTCACCGATCCCGGCCTCGCCGGCCAGCCGATGATCGCCGGCGCGGTGGGTCTCGTCCGCGCCGCCGGTCTCGACATCGAGGTGTTCAGCGACATCGCGCCCGATCCGACCGGCGAGGACGTCATCCGTGGCGGCGAGGCTCTGAAAGCGCATAGGGCCGACGGGGTGATCGCCTTCGGCGGCGGCGCCTCCCTCGATGCCGGCAAGGCCATCGCCTTCGCGGCGCGACAGCCGCGGCCTCTGTGGGCCTTCGAAGACATAGGCGACAACTTCAAGCTCGCAGATCCCGCCAGGATGGCGCCGGTGATCGCCGTGCCGACCACGGCCGGGACCGGCTCGGAAGTCGGGCGGGCCAGCGTGATCAAGGACGAGGACGCCCATATCAAGCGGATCATCTTCCACCCCCTGATGATGCCCAGGCTGGTGATCGCCGATCCGGGCCTCACCGTCGGCCTGTCGCCGCATCTGACCGCCCAGACCGGCATGGACGCCCTGTCGCACAACCTCGAGGCCTACTTCGCGCCGGGCTATCATCCCCTGGCGCGCGGCGTCGCCGTCGAAGGAACGCGGCTCGTTAAAGACTGGCTGGCGACCGCGGTTCGCGACGGCGCCAACCTCGAAGCGCGGGCCAACATGCTGGCCGCCGCCGAGGCCGGAGCGACCGCCTTCCAACGCGGCCTGGGGGCCATGCATGCCCTCGCCCACCCTCTGGGAGGTCTTTATGGCGTCCATCACGGGCTGCTGAACGCCGTGCTGATGCCCTATGTGATCGCCGCCAACCGGCCGGCGATCGAGGCCGAGGCCGGCGCCCTGGCGCGCGTGTTGGACCTCGGGGAGAGCGCCGACGATCTTCTGGCCTGGGTGCTGGCGCTGCGCCGCGAGGTCGGCATTCCGATGAGCCTGGCCGAAACCGGCGTGCCGGCCGACGACATCGCCCGCCTCGCCCAGATGGCCACCGAGGACCCTTCGGCGGCCACCAATCCGATCACCTTTTCGGCCGCCGACTACGCCCTCATCCTCGAGGCGGCCCTGGCCGGCGACCTCGCCGCGATCACCCGCAGGAGCCACTGATGAGCGAACTCGCCGACCTCTCGCGCGCCGACCTCATCGAGCTCGTCCGCTCGGACGTATTCAAGGCCTTCAAGGTCGGCGCCTTCGACATCGACGGGGTTTTGCGCGGGAAATACATGCACCGCGACAAGCTGATCTCCGCCCTCCAGTCGGGCTTCGGCTTCTGCGATGTGGTGCTGGGGTGGGATTCCCAGGACCAGCTCCTCGACAACCTCGCCTACACCGGCTGGCACACCGCCTATCCCGACGCGCCGGCGCGTCTCGACCCGGCCACGGCGCGGCGGCTCGCCTTCGAGGACGATACGCTTTTCGTGCTGGGCGAATTCGCCGGGGCGGCCGAGGCGGTGTGCCCACGCGGAGCGTTGCGGCGGGTTCTGAGCCGGGCCGAGAAGCTAGGCTATGGCGTCAAAGCCGGTTTCGAGTTCGAGTTCTTCGTCTTCGAGGAGACACCGAGGAGCGTGCGCGACAAGGGCTACCGCGGCCTCACCCCCCTCACGCCGGGCAATTTCGGCTACTCGGTGATCCGCAACTCGGTGCACGCCGATTTGCACCACGAGCTGATGGCGGCGTGCGAGGCCATGCGACTGCCGCTCGAAGGCCTTCACACCGAGACCGGGCCCGGGGTGCTGGAGGCGGCGCTTTGCGCCGAAGGCGGGCTGGAGGCGGCCGACCGCGCCGCCCTTTTCAAGACCTTCGCCAAGGTGATCGCTCAACGGCGCGGGCTGATGGCGACGTTCATGGCCAAGTGGTCCAACGACGTGGCCGGCCAGTCGGGCCACATCCACCTCTCGCTCGTGGACGAGAAGGGCGCGCCGGTGTTCCACCAGGAGGACGCCCCGCTCGACATGTCGCCGCTGATGCGCTGGTTCGTCGGCGGCCAGCAGCGCCTGATGCCCGAACTGTTGGCCATGATCGCCTGCACGGTGAACAGCTATTCGCGCCTGATCCCCGGCTATTGGGCGCCGACCAGCGCGACCTGGGGGGCCGAGAACCGGACCGCGGCGCTGCGGGTCATCGGCGGCGGGGCCAAGAGCCAGAGGGTCGAGTACCGGGTCGCGGCGGCCGACATCAACCCGTACGTCGCGCTGGCGGCGGCGCTGGGCTCGGGCCTGTGGGGCATCGAAAACCGTATCGAGCCCACCGAGCCGGTGACCGGCAACGCCTATGCCCAGACCTTCGCCGCCGAACTCGCCTTCCCCGCCACCCTCGGCGAGGCCGCGATGAGGCTCAAAGGCTCCGAAGTCGCGGCCCAACTGTTCGGCGCCGAGTTCGTCGACCACTACGCGAACTCCCGCCTCTGGGAAGAGCGGGAGTTCCGCCGCCGGGTCACCGACTGGGAACTCGAGCGCTACTTCGAGATCATCTAGGCGCTAGTTCCCCGCTAGGTCCCCGCGGGAGGGGCGGCGCCCCCGGCCAGGAAGTCCATCTTGCCGAGCGGCACGCCCTTGTGGCGCAGGACGTCGTAGGCGGTCGTCACGTGAAAGAGGAAGTTCGGCAGGGAGAACTGGAAGAGGAAGTCGCGGGCCGAGAAGGTCATGGTCGCGCCGGGAAACTTCATCTCGATGGGCCGGCCCTCGCCGCTGTTCACCTGCTCGCGGTCGACGCTCTCCAGATAGGCGATTGTCCGCGCCACGCGGTCCTTGAGCTCGGCGAAGGTGGTCTCTGTGTCCTCCATGGTCGGCGCCTCGGTGGCGGCGAGGCGCGCCGCCCCGCCCTTGGCCGCGTCGCTGGCCATCTGCACCTGGCCGGTGAGCGGGGCCATATCGGGGGCGAGGCGGGCGGCGGTCAGGCTCGCCGGGTCCATGCCCTTCTCGCGGGCGAAGGCCTCGCCCTTGTCGAGGATGGCGGCGAGGCTCTTCAGCATGCGCACGTAAAGGGGGATCGCGGCGTCGTAGAGGGTGAGGGACAAGGGCTTCTCTCCGGCTGGCTGGGTCCTTCCGCAGATAGGGCGTCTTGGCGTCAGTCCCAACCCCCTGGCTCCACGCTCAAGCTTGGCGTAAATTCCGCCCGGGCGCGGCCGCCCTGGCCGCTTCCTTTCGGGGGAAACGACCATGAGGACGATAATTGCGGCGGCCATGCTTGCAAGCGCGGCGCCACTGGCCGCCAACGCGGCGATGAGCGCCGACCAGACCACGGCCTGGGCCGCGTTTCAGCGCTACGACGCGGCCTTCAACAAGGGCGACGCGAAGACCATCACCGGCATGTGCGCGCCTGGCGCGATCATCATCGACGACTTCGCGCCCCATACCTGGCAAGGCTGCGGCGCCTGGCTCAGCGCCCTGGGCGCCCTCGAAAAGAAGGAGGGCATCACCGGCGACGTCATTACCCTGCACAAGCCTTGGCATGTCGATGTGACCGGGGCCCGGGCCTACGTCGTGGCCCCGGTGACCTACACTTTCAAGCAACACGGCAAGCCGGTCACCGAGGAGGCGGTATGGACCATGGTGTTCCAGAAAGCCGGACCGGACTGGCGCGTCGCCGGCTGGGCGTGGGCCCAGCACTAGGTAACGCGTTTCGCCGCCATTCGTCGGGCAAGCTCGGCGATGGTGGCGACCGCCTTGGCTGACTCGGCCGTATCGGGCGTTTCGTTGTCGTCGCCGTAGCCCTTGATGTCTCCGCCGGAGATGTCCTGGACGACGATGCCGTCGCGGCGCGGGACGGTGGCGACGCCGTTGTAGACCACGCCGTAGTCCACGTCCGGCTGGGGGATCAGGCGGCTGATCTGGCCGCGCACGGGAACCACCGAGGGGTCCTTCCACAGGCTGCGGGCGCCGTAGCCCGGGCAGTTGATCACCACCGTCTCGGTGAGGGTGGCGATCTCGCCAGGGGCATGGAATTCGGTGCGCACGAAGCGGCCGCCGGCGGCCAGGAAATCACCCATCAGGGTGTGGCCATAGGCGGTGATGTTGAACATCAGTTGCGAGGCGTGGCGCACGTAAGGGGTGGGGAACGACGTCGCTCCGGCCGGCAGCGGCCGGTAGGGCGGGACAAGGTCGATGATCCGCCGGCGATAGGAGGCGAAGCCGAGCGGGTCGGGCGCCGGGACGACGCCGTCCGGATCCACATCGGAGAGCAGATAGCGATCGGAGAACTCCACCGGCGAGCCCGGCAGACCGATGTAGCGGCGATAGGTCTTGAAGGAGATACGGGCCATCTCCTCCCAGGTGTCGCCGAAGCCGGGCGGGGCGGCGGCCTCGAGGGCGATGCGCGAGTCCGGCGTCCAGGTCCCGGTCGCCCGGGCCGAGCGGGTGTCGGGAAGTTCGTCGCGGGCGTAGATCGTCACCTGCGCGCCGGCCTGCTGGGCGAGGATCGCCGAGGTGAGGCCCAGCGCCCCGCAGCCGATCACCGCCACGCGGCGCGGGCTAGAGGCCATGGCCTTACGCACCGCCAGCGCGCTCGAACCCCAGGAGAGCGACCAGCCGCTGCCGCCGTGGCCGTAGTTGTGGACCACCAGGGCGGCGCCGACCGTCTCGGCGTCGAGCCTTGGCCCGGCGGCGCGGAACGGACGCAGGCAGACGGCGATGTCGAAGACCCGGTCCGGCTCGGCCCGCATGGGCGCCAGAGCGATCGGCCCGCGCGCCAAGGAAGCGGTCGTGACGCAGCCGGCCACGCCCATCATTCCGCCCAGCGCGGCCGTCCCTTCGAGCAGGCGCCGCCGGTTCAGGACCGCGGGCTCATTATGTCTAGACATATCCGCGCCGGCCCCCCGCTTTTCCATCCCGGCGGAAGCCTCTATAGCCACCCCGTCCCCGAGCAGGAACCGAACGAGAGCCCATGGCCAAGATCAAGGTCGCCAACCCCGTCGTCGAGCTCGACGGCGACGAAATGACCCGCATCATATGGGC
This sequence comes from Caulobacteraceae bacterium, assembly GCA_036498165.1. Classification (GTDB taxonomy): domain Bacteria; phylum Pseudomonadota; class Alphaproteobacteria; order Caulobacterales; family Caulobacteraceae; genus Acaudatibacter. The sequence goes on along the minus strand of DASXIE010000016.1, from coordinate 2,292 downwards.
CTGGATCAAGGACAAGCTGATCCTGCCGTTCCTGGATATCGATCTCGACTACTACGACCTCTCCATCGAACACCGCGACGCCACCGACGACACGGTGACTGTCGAGGCGGCCGACGCGATCAAGCGTCACGGCGTAGGCGTCAAGTGCGCCACCATCACGCCCGACGAGGCGCGGGTGAAGGAATTTGGCCTCAAGCACATGTGGAAATCGCCCAACGGCACCATCCGCAACATCCTCGGCGGAGTGGTCTTCCGCGAGCCGATCCTGTGTAAGAACGTCCCCCGCCTCATCCCCGGCTGGACCCAGCCGATCATCATCGGCCGCCACGCCTTCGCCGATCAGTACCGGGCCACCGACTTCGTGGTCCCCGGCAAGGGCAAGCTCACCATCCGCTTCGAGGGCGATGACGGCCAGGTGATCGAGCGCGAGGTGTTCGACTATCCCGGCGGCGGGGTAGCCCTGGCCATGTACAACCTCGACGCCTCGATCGAGGAGTTCGCCCGCGCCAGCCTGACGTATGGCCTGGCCCGACAGTATCCGGTCTATCTCTCCACCAAGAACACCATCCACAAGGCCTATGACGGCCGCATCAAGGACATCTTCCAGCGGGTGTTCGAGAGCGAGTTCGCCGAGGCCTACAAGGCCGCCGCGATCACCTACGAGCACCGCCTGATCGACGACATGGTGGCCTCGGCGCTGAAGTGGTCGGGCGGCTTCGTTTGGGCGTGCAAGAACTATGACGGCGATGTGCAGTCCGATCAGGTCGCCCAGGGCTTCGGCTCGCTGGGCCTGATGACCTCGGTGCTGATGACCCCCGACGGCAAGGTGGTCGAGGCCGAGGCGGCCCACGGCACGGTGACCCGCCATTTTCGCCAGCATCAGCGCGGTGAAAGCACCTCGACCAACTCCATCGCCTCGATCTTCGCCTGGACGCGCGGCCTGCAGCACCGCGCCAAGCTCGACGACAACGCCGAACTCGATCGCTTCGCCCACACCCTGGAGAAGGTCTGCGTCGACACCGTCGAGGCCGGCTTCATGACCAAGGACCTCGCCCTCCTGGTTGGCGATTTCCAGGGCTGGCTGACCACCGAGGGCTTCCTCGACAAGGTGGCCGAGAACCTCGAGCGCGCCCTGGCGGCGTAGTCTGAAGTGTTGTTCCGGTGACGCCGTAGCCGCCCCGGCGTCGTCACACCACGCAGCCGGCCCGTGCTTCGGTGTAGCGGCCCTGGTCGACCACAACGGCGCCGTTGACCAGCACCTTGTCGATGCCTGTGGCGTGGCGGACGTAGCGGCGCGCCCCGCCCGGTAAGTCGGCGACGAACTCCTCCTTGCCGCGCGAGACGGCGGCGGGGTCGAAAAGGACGAGATCGGCGGCCTGGCCAACGGCGATGACGCCGCGGCCCTGGATGCCCCAGGCGGCTGCCGGTTCTCCGGTCATCCGGTGCACCGCGCGCTCGAGGCTGAACTTGCCCCGCTCGCGCACGAACCGCTCCAGCAGATCGCAGGTGTCGCCGGCCCCGCAGAACTGGGTGATGTGGGCCCCGGCGTCCGACCCGCCGATGTGGATCAGGGGGTGGTCGAGGATCTCGGCGACGATGTCCAGATCGGCGTGGATGAGGCCGCGCACCTGGAACTCGGTCCTGAGGCCATCGGCGAGCGCGATGTCGATCATGGCCTCGGCCGGCGACTTGCCTTCCTGGTGGGCGATCTCGCCGAGCATGCGGCCGACATACGGCCTATTGGCCTCGCTATAGACCTCGCCCACCGTCAGGGCCGGCAGGAGGCCGAGCTTCTTCTGGGCGTCGGCGACGAGGGTCGGACGCAGCTCCGGGTCGGCGAACTTCGCCAGGCGCGCCTCGATCGGCAGCTTCATCAGCTCATTCCAGGACGGCACGCCATAGAGCAGGAAAGACGTCTCGGAGAGGCGCAGGTTGAGGTCGAACGTGCGCGGCATGGATTGGCCGTAGACCTTGGCCCCGCGGACCTCCTGTTCTTCCAGCTTGGCCAGGGATCGCTTCCAGTTGTCGGGCGCCACGGGGCTGTAGATGATCGGGGCGAGGGAGCAGACGACGCCCAAGGCGAGGCTGAGGTCGCCGAGTTCCTCGATGTTCTCGAGCTGTTTTTCGAAGTCGATGAAATAGGGGACGGTCTGCAGGACGCCGCGGCCGGACTTGGCCATGGCCTGGCAGAGGGCGGTCTTCTCGCGCATGTCGGCGAGGCGGCTGGGCACCGGGCGGTTGTCTTCGTCGATGTCGACATAGGAGATGGACAGCCCGAGCGCGCCCGCCTCC
>DASXIE010000015.1:0-12686 GCA_036498165.1 Caulobacteraceae bacterium | reverse complement strand
GTCCCGGTGAAGGTGACGTTCTCTGAGAACGCCGGGACGATATCGAGCGTGCCGCCGTTGATCTGGCCGACCCCCGCGCCGGTCACCAGACCCGTCACGGTCAGCGTCCCGATCGTCGCCGCCAGCAGGGTGCCGGTGTTGACGACGGCGCTCTCGACCAGGGTCCCGCCCGAGCCGCTGTTCTCGATCAGGCCGGCGTTGGTGATGGCGTTGCTGACCGTATTGATGGTGAGCGCCACGCTCTGATTGCCGAGGATCGTGCCGCCGGCCTGGTTGACGAGCTTCATCAGCCCGTCTCCCAGCTGGCCGGAGCCCTCGATGGTGTTGTCGACATTGGTCAGGGTGTCGGCGAGCGCCTGGCCGTAGATCTGGTTACCGGCCGAGGCCGAGAGACTGACCACGCCCTTGCCGCTGAGGGTGACCCCGGCCGCGCCGATGATCAGGTTGGCGGTGGAACTGGAAGCGGTGAGCTGCAGTTTGCCGGCGTTGGCGATGGCCCCCTCGAGGGTCACGTTCGTGGCGTTGAGCACCCGCACCTGGCCGGTGAGGCTGACGCCGTTGAACTCGCCACCGGCGACGTTGACCAGCACGATCCCGGTTCCGGCCGAACCGATCGCCCCGCCGAGGATGTGATCGTTCTCCAACTCCACCTTGGCCCCGGTGGCCGCCAGGATCGAGCCGCCGAGGTTGTTCACCGCGGTCGAGGCGAGAACCAGGAGGCCGCCGCCGGTAGCTTCCATCAGGCCGCCGTTCACCAGGGTCTCGCCCTTCGTCGTTATCTGAAGGCTGCCAACCCCGACCGCGTCGATCACCCCTTTGGTCTGGTTCAACAGGGTCAGGGCGTTGGCGCCGATGAATCCAATGCCGGAAATCGTATTGTCGACGTTGGTCAGGACGGCCGTCGGCGACGCGCCGATGATACGGGCATTGGCGCCACTCAAGGCGATGGTCCCGTGGCCCGAAAGCGTGGCGCCGGGGAGGAGGACTTCCAGCTCCGTCAGGCTTTTCGAGCTCAACAGCGTGACCGTCCCGGCGTTCACCGTCGAGCCGGTGAGTTCGATCGTGGCGCCATCGCCGACGACGAGAGAGCCGCCAGCAGCCAGGTTCAGCCGTCCATGGTCGATGAATTTGCCGGCGGCTATGAGGGTGTTGGCTCCGGTGAGGGTCAGGTGGGCGGGGGCGTCAACCACATAGGTGGCGAAGCCCTGGCCGATCAGGCCGATGCCGCCGCTGATGGTGACAGTCCCGCCTAGTCCGGCGAGGGTGTTCAACCCACCAGCGATCTCCAGCGTGCCGCCGCCCCCGATGACAAGACCGGTAACATGCGAACTCGCCTCGGCGATCAGACGATCGCTCGGCGAAGCGAAATCGATGGCCGTCGAGTCGCCGGCGATCGTGCCGAAATTGGTGATGGTCGTCGCTCCGCCCGAGGCCGCCTTGATTGCGATGTGGCCCTGGATGAGCGCCCCGCTCCCCACGCCCGAACCGTTGGTGATCCTTCCGCCCATGGCCAGGTCGACGCCGTCACCGGAAACCCCCGCGCCGTAAAAACTCTCGCCATAGCCTTGGGCGCCGCCGGCGCCGCCGCGGACCACGCCGGTGTTGATCAGGGTTCCAAGGCCCCCGAACACGATCGCCGCCCCGCCGCCGCCCCCGGCGCCGCCGTAGTGATAAATGGCGGGCCCGTAGTAGCGATGCCCATAGTTATAATAGACGGAGCGATAGGTTGGTTGGCCGGCTCCGCCCGTTCCCCCAGCGCCGCCTTGGATCTCGTCGGTGTTGGAGACGAACCCGCCGCCCAGCAGGTCAACGCCGACGCCGCCGGCTCCGCCGGGCCCGCCATACCCGGTAAAATTGACGGGATTGGCGTCCGCGCCGCCCGTGCCGCCGTCGCCGCCAAAAATCAGGTAGTTGTTGGTGAGCCTGACGCCAGCCGCGAGCACGGCGCCCGCGCCACCTTTACCCGCGGCCCCGCCGTGGGATTGATAATAGCCCGACGAGTGACTGCCCGATGAGCCAAACCCGCCGACCAGAGCGCCCCCATTGGTGACAGGGGCGGCGAAGGGAACCGTGAGGCCGTCCCCGCCGAAGAAGCCGTAGCCCGCCGGGCTCGTCCCACGGACATTGCCCGTGCTCGTGATCACGACGGCCGAGTAGCTGTTCGAGAGCTTATAGCCGTTATTGTAGATACTGCTGAGGTACTTGGTCGTCACCGATTCCTCCAGCGCCACCGGAAGGAACCGTCCGCGATCCCCATCGTCGCTGGGCGGCGATCGCCATCAGTCTCGGGGTCGGGAGCGACCGTGTCAATCTAACGTCCCGTTCAGCGTCGGGCGGCGAGTGAAAACAGCTTTTCAAGCGGGTGGGCCAATGTCAGCGCCGGTGCGGCGGCCGCCGGCCCGGTTCCAAGGGCGGCCATGGCCTGGACGATCGGGGCGGCGGCCGTCTTGGCCGGCGGATCGATCACCGTCGTTCCCCCGTGGCCGTCGCTGGATACGCTGAAGACGTGGCCGACGTAGTTGCCGAGGAGGGCGATGTGGGTGGTGTGGGTTCCGTCGGTGACGGTGAGCGTCCCCGAGGTCGTCGTGCCGCTGTAGGTCGCCTTGGTGGTCCCGCTGGTGAAGGTGATGTCGGAAAGGTCGAGGGAACTGGCCCCGGTCGTGGAAAGGCCGCTGACCTTGCCTTTGTAGGAAACCGAGTGGCCCAGCTCGAGGACGCCCTTGGTCCCGGTGAAGGTGACGTTCTCTGAGAACGCCGGGACGATATCGAGCGTGCCGCCGTTGATCTGGCCGACCCCCGCGCCGGTCACCAGACCCGTCACGGTCAGCGTCCCGATCGTCGCCGCCAGCAGGGTGCCGGTATTCACCACGGCGCTCTCGATGAGCGTGCCGCCAGAGCCGCTGTTCTCGATCAGACCGCCGTTGGTGATGGCGTTGCTCACCGTGTTGATGGTGAGCGCCACGCTCTGATTGCCGAGGATCGTGCCGCCGGCCTGGTTGACGAGCTTCATCAGCCCGTCTCCCAGCTGGCCGGAGCCCTCGATGGTGTTGTCGACGTTGGTCAGGGTGTCGGCGAGCGCCTGGCCGTAGATCTGGTTACCGGCCGAGGCCGAGAGACTGACCACGCCCTTGCCGCTGAGGGTGACCCCGGCCGCGCCGATGATGAGATCGGCGGTGGAGGCGGCGGCGGTGAGTTGCAGCTTGCCGGTGTTGGCGATCGCCCCCTGGACAATGAGATTGGTGGCGTTGAGCACGCGCACCTGGCCGGACAGGATGACCGTGTGGCCGACGCCGTTGAATTCGCCGCCGGCCTGGTTGATCAGCACGATGCCGGTCCCGGCCGAGCCGATCGCCCCGCCTTCGATCAGATCGTGCTCCAGTTCGACCTTGGCGCCCGTGGCGGCCAGGATCGTGCCGCCGACGTTGTTCACCGTCGTCGAGGCGATAATCAGCAGGCCCGCGCCGCTGGCCTCCATCAGGCCGCCATTGGTCAAGGTCTCGCCCTTGGTGGAGACCTGCAGGCTGCCGGCGCCGACGGCATCGACCACGCCCTTGGTTTCGTTGACGAAGGTAAGATCGTTGACCCCGATGAAACCGACGCCCGAGAAGGTGTTGTCGACATTGGTGAGAACGGTCGCCGCCGTCTGACCGACAATCCGGTCCTTCGGCCCGGCCATGGTGATCATCCCGCCGCCGCCGAAGGTCGCCGGGGCAAGGGCGCGGATGTCGGTGAAGCTCGTCGCCCCGGAGAGGGTGATCGAGCCGGCGTTGACGACGCTGCCCTTGATTTCCAGAAGGCCGCCGTTGCCGATGGCGAGCGAGCCGCCGGCGGCGACGGTCATCTTGCCGGCGTCGACGAGCCTCAACACTTTGTTGGCGCCCGTCAGGGTGGCGGTCACCGCCGCATCGAGCTGATAGGTTCCAAAGGTTTCGCAGTCGAGCGCCATCCCGCCGGTGATCGTGCCTACGGCGCCCAGACCGGTGATCGTCTCGGTCCCGCCGGCGAGTTCGAGCGTGCCGCCGCCGCCAATCGCCGCTCCCCCCAGCCGGGAGCCGACTTCCGAGACCAGGCGGCCGCCGGAACCGGCGATATGAACGCTCGACCCGCCGGCGCCCCCGATGTAGCCGAAGTTGACCACCCGGACGGTCCCGTAGGTCACGACCCCGAATCCGCCGATCGAGCCAAAATTGGTGATGGTGCCGGCCCCGGCGAGCGTTACGCCATAGATGAACGCGATGGTGGAGGTCCTGGAGCCATTGGTGATGACGCCGCCGCCGCTCAGCTTCACGCCGCCGTAATAGCCGCCGATGGTGCCGAAGTTGGTGACGGTCACCTTGCCTTTAGTTCCGCCGGCGACGCCGAATTGGCCGGTGATGACTGCCGTGGTCGCGGCGGTCGAGCCGTTGGTAACGACGCCGCCGTTGGCGAGATAGACGCCGTCGCCGTAGCCGCCCACGTTCCCGTCGTATCCCGCATTGGATCCAGCCCCGCCCGCTCCACCCATCCCGCCGGCGATCGAGCCGGTGTTGATCACCGTGCCGCCGTCGCCCAGCCAGCAACCGACCCCGCCGTTCCCGCCATTGGCGCCGCGATAATAATAGGTCCCGTAGTTGTAGTATTTGGTCTTGCCGGTCGCGCCGCCCGCTCCGCCATCGCCGGCCCGCACGGAGCCGGTGTTTGTGAGCGTGCCGCTGACGGCGAGATAAACCCCCGTCCCGCCGGTCCCGCCGGTCGCGCCGTAGCCGCCCGGGCTCGACGCGCCCGTTCCGCCCGTTCCGCCTTGTACGAGTCCCGAATTGACCGCGGTGGCGACGGCGTCCAAGGCCAGGGCCGTCCCGCCGGCGCCGCCCGCCCCGGCGGAATATTTTTCGCTTTCACCCACGCCGCCAGCGCCGCCCGTCAGGGTTCCGGTGTTGCCGACGCTGCCCGTGCCGACCAGCACGACGCCGGTCCCGCCGGTCCCCCCATGGCCGGGGAAGTGACCCGGTCCGCCGAAACCAGCCGCCCCGCCGGTGATGTGGCCGGCGTTGGTGACCATGCCGGCCCCGCCGACCCGCACCCCGTACCCCCCGCCACCCCCGGCGCCGCCGAAATAGCCAGAGCCGCCTTGGCCGCCGGCGCCACCGACGATGGCGGCGTAGTTGGCGACCGTTCCGCCGGAAGTGAGGTCGGCGCCTGAGCCGCCAGCGTAGCCGGGTGGGCCGGCGGCCTTGCCGCCCACTGGCATGCCCCTGCCGCCCGCGCCGCCGGTCAGTGAGCCGTGGTTGATGAGCTCGGCGACGAAGCCGATGCTCACCGCATCGCCACCGGCGGTGTAGCCCCCGGCGTTGACGCCCTTCACCACGGCGGCAGACTTCGCGTAGAGAACCGAGAACGAGGATGAGAGGGTGTAGCCGGTGTTGTAGGTTCCGTAGAGATTCTTCTGGGTCACGCCCTCACCCTCCTGCCCGCGCAGGCCTGGCTGGGACCGCTCTTCGCCTCGAAATTCGAGCGCGCCGGCGGCGAAATCACCCCAGGCCCCGATTTGTTTCCGTAATGTTACGCGCCCAATGTGACGGAGCGTCAAGGCCCGCCGCCGCCTTGGCAAGGGCCGCCCGCGTCGCTATGTGCGGCGCCGTTCCCCCACCATCGCCACGAGACCGCGACGGAGCCCCCATGGCCGCCCAATATATTTTCCAGATGCAGGGTCTCTCCAAGACCTTCCCGGGCGGCAAGAAGCTGTTCGAGAACATCTGGCTGTCGTTCTATCCCGACGCCAAGATCGGGGTGGTGGGTGTCAACGGCTCCGGCAAGTCGACCTTGCTCAAGATCATGGCCGGCCTGGACAAGGAATTCGCCGGCGAGGCGCGCCCCGCCGAGGGCACGCGGATGGGCTATCTCGAGCAGGAACCCCGCCTCGATCCCGATCTCGACGTGTGGGGAAACGTCATCTCCTGGTGCCAGGAGAAGCATATTTTCGATGAATACAACGCCGTCGCCGCGCGCCTAGGCGAGGACTATTCCGACGAGCTCATGGAGGAGATGACCCAACTTCAGGAAAAGCTCGACGCCGGCGACCTGTGGGACATCGATTCCAAGATCGAGATGGCCATGGACGCCTTGCGCTGTCCGCCCGACGACGCGCCGGTCGCCAACCTTTCCGGCGGCGAGCGGCGGCGCGTGGCCCTGGCCCGGCTGCTGCTCTCCAAGCCCGACATGCTGCTGCTGGACGAGCCGACCAACCACCTCGACGCCGAATCGGTGGCCTGGCTGCAGCACCACCTTGAAGCCTTCCCCGGCTGCGTGATCCTGGTCACCCACGACCGCTATTTCCTCGACCAGGTGACCAAGTGGACCCTCGAAATCGATCGCGGGAAGGGCATTCCCTACGAGGGCAACTATTCACGCTGGCTGGAGCAGAAGGAAAAGCGCGTCCGCCAGGAGCAGAGCGAGAGCGAGGCCCGCCAACGCGCCATCGCCCGCGAGCTCGAGTGGGTGCGCGCCTCGGCCCGGGCTCGCCAGGCCAAGTCCAAGGCCCGCCTGGCCGCCTACGACGAGATGGTCAATCAGCAGGAGCGCGAGAAGCAGAGCTTCGCCGCCATCCAGATCCCCCCGGGCCCGCGCCTCGGCAATGTGGTCATCGAGGTCAGCGGCCTGGAAAAGGAATATGGCGACAAGATCCTCTTCAAGGACCTGTCGTTCAAGCTGCCGCCCAATGGCATCGTCGGCGTGATCGGGCCCAATGGGGCGGGCAAATCGACCCTGTTCAAGCTGATCACCGGCCAGGAGAAGCCCGACGCCGGGTCGATCCGCCTGGGGGAGACGGTCAAGCTCGCCTATGTCGACCAGAGCCGCGACGCCCTGGATCCCGGCAAGACCGTCTGGCAGTCGATCTCCGGCGGCCTCGACGTGATCAAGGTCGGCAATCGCGAGCTGATCAGCCGCGCCTATGTCGGCTCGTTCAACTTTAAGGGGGGCGATCAGCAGAAGAAGGTCGGGCAGCTATCGGGCGGGGAGCGCAACCGCGTTCACCTGGCCAAGACGCTGACCGAGGGCGGCAACGTCATCCTGCTCGACGAGCCGACCAACGACCTCGACATCGAGACCCTGCAGAACCTGGAGGACGCCCTGGAGCTGTTCGCCGGCTGCGCGGTGGTGATCAGTCACGATCGCTGGTTTCTCGACCGGCTGTGCACCCACATTCTGTCCTTCGAGGGCGACAGCCACGTCGAATGGTTCGAAGGCAACTTCGAGGCCTATGAGGAAGACAAGAAACGCCGCCTTGGGGCCGACTCCCTGATCCCGCACAGGATCAAGTTCCAGAAATTCGGCCGCTGAACAGGAAAAAGCCCGACCCGGCCCTTTGCGGTCCGGATCGGGCTGGAGAGCCCTTACTGCGGGCTGCCGTTGGGTGCGGTGGGAGGCGGCGGAGCCGTATTGCCCTCGGAGCCGACCGAATTCATCTGATCTGTGGGAGCGTTGGGATTGGGCGAGGCGGTGACCGAGGTGGTCGGGTTCGCCGCGCCAGGCATGGCCGGTGGCGAATAGGCCGGCGCCGGGCTGGCCGCGGTGTCCGCCGCCATGCCGGTCGAGGCGCCGATGGCCATGCGCTCACGTCTCGATCCGCCGACGTAGCTGTTGAGTTGCGCGTAGGGGATCGGCTGAGCCGGCGCGGCATAGCTCATGCGCGCGTGAAGCATGTGATGGTGATGGTGGCGGACATGGGCCGTCGCGGCGCTAGAACTGAGGGCGGCGATAGCGGCCCCCGCGATGAGAAGCTTGGTGATCACGGGGAGGCTCCAATAACTAGCAACAGCCCCCCGCGGCTTCCGTAACGGTCAAGGTGGCCAAACAGTTGCGCTTGGCGGCCGGCGAGGAAAATGCGGCCGGCCCGCTGTTGCGGACCGGCCAGTCGTCTCTGCCTACTTGGGGGGAGGGGTCGTCTCGCCGGCGGCCGGAGGCGTGGCCGGCGGTGTCGTGGCGGTGGTATCGGCCGGCGGATTGACCGGGGCCGTTGTGGCCGGAGCGGCGGGGGCGGTCGTGTCCGGCGTGGCCGCCGGAGCCGGGGCGGCAGCGGTCGTGTCGGCGCCAGCCGTCGCCGAAGCGTTGCCCGCCGTGCCGGTCGAGGCGCCGGCCGCCATGGCGATGGAGGCGCGCTCCTTCGGCGAGGCCTTCAGATAGTGGTCGAGCTGGGCATAGGGAATCGGCGCGGCCGGTTCGGCGAAGGTCATGCCGCCGCCGTGGTGGCGGGCGTGGTGATGGCGCACGTGCGCGCTCGCGCCGCTGGCCGCCAGCCCGACGATGGCGACGGTGGCGATGAGAAGCTTGGCTGTCAAAGGGAATGCTCCCGTCTTGCAACAGTGAACGCCCCCGCGGGTTCCCTAACGGCCAAGGTCGGCGAGAGTTGCATCATCAATCGCCCGATAGCGGCTGGAGGCCGGCGAGGAAGGTCCGCTTGGCCTTGTCGCTGGCCAGGCGGACGAGCCGCACATGGGGCGCATACTGGGCCAGGGCGGCCGCCATCCTCGGCTGCGTCTTGCGATTGTAGTCCCAGATGTAGCGATAGAAGGGCAGGTCGAACCGCTCCGGACAGCCAGGCGCAAGATCGGCGCGGATGCGGCCGAAGTTGACGAGCATTCGGACGATGGCCCGCCACAGGCACAGCCAGATGGGAAGCTCGATCACGATCACCGTGTCGGCGCGGGCGAAACGGGCGGTGGAATGGGTGATGAAACCCCCTTCCATGACCCATTGCTCGCCGGCCGCAGCGGCATCGACCTGGGCGCGGAAGGTGTCGTGGTCGCTCTCGACCCAGCCTGGCTTCCAGAACAGGGTATCCATGTGGATCACCGGCAGGCCAAGCCGCGCGCCCACCTGGCGGGCCAGGGTGGACTTGCCTCCGCCCGAGCAGCCGACGATGGCGATCCTTCGCATTGCCCGCCCATGGCCGCCCACGCCCGTCTGGTCAAGCGAGGCGGCCGAGGGTCTAATAGCCCCTTCGCCGTTCGGAGAAGGCCGTGCCCGCCTCCAAGCCCGCGCTGCTGATCGTTCAGCCCCACCTGGGATTCCTAAGCCCGATACTGGAAGCGGACTTCACCGTCTGGCGGTTCTGGGAGGGCCCGCCGCTGGAGGCGGTCGGCGCCATTCGCGCCCTGGTCGTGGCCGGCGAGTTCCCGGTCGACAAGAAGCTCGCGGAGAGCCTCCCGGGGCTCGGCCTCATCGCCTGCTTCACCTCCGGGTTCGACGGCGTCGACCTCGCCTGGGCCAGGGCGCGTGGCCTCCAGGTCAGCCATTCGCCCGGGGTCAATCATGACGACGTCGCCGACCACGCCATGGGCCTCATTATCGCCGCCTGGCGCAAGATCGTGGCCGGCGACGCCCAACTGAGGGCCGGCGGTTGGAAGGCGACGGACAAGACCATCACCGCCTCCCTGGGCGGGCGTAGGCTCGGGATCGTCGGCCTCGGCGAGATCGGCGCCGCTCTGGCGCGGCGGGCCGACGCCTTTGGGCTCGTCACCGCTTGGTGGGGCCCGCGGGAGAAGCCCGGGGCGCCGTGGCCGCGGGCGGCGAGCCTTCTCGAGCTGGCCAGGGCCAGCGACATCCTGGCCGTGACCTGCCGGGCCACGCCGGAGACGCGGGGCCTCATCTCGACGGCGGTGATCGAGGCGCTGGGCCCCGACGGCCTGCTGGTCAATGTCTCGCGCGGCCAGGTCGTCGACGAGGCGGCGGTGATCGAGGCTCTCAAGGCCGGCCGTCTTGGAATGGCGGCCCTCGACGTCTTCGAGACCGAGCCGACCCCGCCGCCACGCTGGCGCGACGTGCCCAATACCGTGCTGACCCCGCACACCGCCGGGGCCACGGTCGCGGCGGTGCCGAAGATGGTCGCCCTGACCCGGGAGAACCTGCGCCGCTTCTTCGCCGGCGAGCCCCTGGCCAATCCAGCGGGGGAGTAGGGCCTACTCCCGATCGAGGGTGTGGGCGGCGGCGTCGAGGGCCGCGGCGACGTCGGCGATCTGGGCCTCGGTGAGCTTGCCGCGCTCCAGCCTCAGGCGCAGGGCGACGCGCAGGTTCTCCATCGCCCGAACGATCTGGTGCGGGGCCTGGACTCCGGCCCGCTCGGCGTATTCGGCCACCTTATGGAAGATCTGGGCCACCATGGCCTTGTTCTTCTCCAACTCGGCGCGGCCTTCGTCGGTGATTTCGAAGGCCTTGCGGGCCCCCTCCGATTGGACGGCGCGGATGTAGCCCAGCTCCTCGAGCAGGGTGAGGGTGGGATAGACGACGCCGGGGCTGGGGCTGTAGGCGCCGCCCAGCCGGTCCTCGATCTCCTTGATCAGCTCATAGCCGTGGCTCGGCTTGTCGGCGATCAGCGACAGCAACACATAGCGCAGGTCACCTTGGTCGAAGACGCGACCGCGGCGGCCGTGGCCGCGGCGGGCGAATTCGCGGGCGAACTCGGAACGGCCGTGGCCGCGCCAGTCGCGCGACCGGGGCTCGCAGCGGCGATTGAAATTAAAGCGATGCATGTTTTTCAGTACCTATCTAGAACGTACGAGATATATCGCACGAAAGATATATCGAACATATTTCTTGGAAACGCAAGGGCCTCAGGAAAAATTGAGATCGAGATTGACATTTTGCAATTTCTCGGCTATTATTCCGGGGATGCAGAGTTCCAAATTTCAGGTGACGCCCGTCGAAAGGTCCGGGGTGTGTCGGCGGCGTTCACATTTCAAAATGAAATCCACCGATAATAACGGTCGTTATCGGGGCGAGGCGGACGGCGCCGCCTTTCAAGCCTCGTCACCGTCAAATACGGAATTTATTTTTTCCCTGTCCGGCGACGGCGACATGGGACTGCGCTCGGAAACAGACGGCCACCGTTAAATACGGTGTTTTTTTTCCGGGACAGCCGTTCCTTCGGGATCGGCCGCCAGGGCGCTCCGCCTTGACATTCTCATATAAAGATATCCTTATATGACCCATGAGTTTGACGTCCGATCAGGCGGTCGAGGTGCTGCGGGCGGCGGCCGAACCGACCCGGCTGCGCATCCTGGCCCTTCTGGCGCGCGAGGAGCTGGCGGTGCTCGAACTCGCCCGGGTGCTGCGCCAGAGCCAGCCGCGGGTGTCGCGCCATCTGAAGCTCCTGGCCGACGCGGGCTTGGTGGAACGGTTTCCCGACGGCGCGTGGGTGTTCTATCGCCTGGCCGCCGGCGGCGCCGCCAGGGCCCTGGTCGACCAGGCCCTGGCCCTCGTCTCGGCCGATGACACTACGCTCGCCCACGACGCCGAGCGCCTGACCGGGGTGAGCGCCGAGCGCGCCGCCCAGGCCGCCGACTATTTCGCCCTGAACGCCGACCGCTGGGACGAGATCCGGTCGCTCTACACCTCCGAGAACGCCGTCGAGGCGGCGATCATGGCGGCGGCAGGGGAGGGGCCCTTCGAGCGCCTGATCGACCTGGGGGCCGGCACCGGCCGCATGCTCACCCTGCTGGGCGAGCGAGCTCAGCGTTCGGCCGGCCTCGACCTGTCGCGCCAGATGCTCAACATCGCCCGCGGCAATGTCGCCGCCGCCGGCCTCGCCGGCTGCGAACTGCGCCATGGCGACATCTTCGACACCCGCCTGGCCGACGGGGCCGGCGACCTCGTCATCGTCCACCAGGTTCTGCACTATCTGGGCGAGCCGGCCGCCGCGGTGACCGAGGCCGCCCGACTGGTCGCCCCGGGCGGACGGCTGATCATCGTCGACTTCGCCCCCCACGGCTTGGAATTCCTGCGCACCGAGCATCGCCATCGCCGCCTGGGCTTTTTCGACGACGAGATCGAGCGTTGGCTGACCGCCGCCGGCCTCGGCGAAATCACCACGTCGGCCCTGCCGCCGCCGGCCTCCGGCGGCCTGACGGTGAAGGTGTGGAGCGCGGCGCGGGCCGCGCCTCGGGTGAGGCGGGTGGCATGAACGCGCCCCTCGACGTCACCGCCAGCGCTCTCGGGCCCGTCGCCCGGGCCGGCGGCCGCGCGCACGGGAACCTGCGGGTTTCTTTTGAATTCTCGCCGCCCAAGACACCGGAGGCGGAAGAGAGCCTGTGGCAGGCGATCCGTCGCCTCGAGCCCTTGGCCCCCGAATTCGTCTCGGTCACCTACGGGGCCGGCGGCTCGACCCGCGAGCGGACGCACCGCACGGTCATGCGGATGCTGGCCGAGACGAGGCTCGCGCCCGCCGCCCATCTCACCTGCGTCGACGCCAGCCGCTCCGATGTCGACGAGATCATCGAGGACTACTGGAAGGCCGGCATCCGCCACATCGTCGCCCTGCGCGGCGATCCGCCCGGGGCCATCGGCGGGGCCTACGCTCCCCGTCCCGACGGCTACGCCAACGCCACCGAACTGGCTTCCGCGATCGGCAAGATCGCCCCCTTCGAGGTCTCCGTCGGCCTCTACCCGCAGGTCCATCCCGAGAGCCCGTCGGTGAGCCACGATATCGACGTGCTGAAAGCCAAGATCGACGCCGGAGCGACCCGGGCGATCACCCAGTTCTTCTTCGACATCGATGGCTTCCTGAGGTTCTCCGACCAGGTGCGCCGAGCCGGCGTCGAAATCCCGATCTGCGTGGGGATCATGCCGGTGACCAACTTCAAGGGCCTGACGCGGATGTCCGAGCCGTGCGGCATCGCCATTCCCGATTGGCTGGGCAATCTCTTCGAGGGCCT
>DASXIE010000014.1:0-3806 GCA_036498165.1 Caulobacteraceae bacterium | reverse complement strand
CGGCCGGGGCGAACACCCCGGCCTCGGCGATCCGCCGGCGCACCTCGGTGAGGACGATGCGGTGGGCCTTGGCGTCGAAGGCCTCGTTGCGGCCGGCGTCCTGGATCGGCTGGAAGGTGACGCCGCGCACGCAGCGCCATTGGAGGGCGAAGCGGACGATCTCGGCGATCTCGTCGTCGTTGACGCCTTTCTTGAGGGTCACCACCAGGGTCGTGGAAATTCCACAGCGCTCGAGGGCCTCGAGGGCCTGGAGACGGACAGCGGTGAGATCGGCCCCGCGCAGGGCCATCAGGGCTTCACGGCGAAGGCTGTCGAACTGCAGATAGACCTCGAAGCCCGGCATGAACCCGGCCAGGCGCTCGGCGAAACCGGCCTCGCGGGCGATGCGCAGGCCGTTGGTGTTGATCATCAGGTGGCGGATCGGCCGGCGCCTGGCCGCCGCCAGGACCTCGAAAAATTGCGGGTGGAGGGTCGGCTCGCCGCCGGAGATCTGGACGAGGTCCGGCTCACCCTCCGAGGCGACGAGGGCGTCGAGCATGGCCTCGATCTCAGACAGCGGCCGGTGCCGGTGGTTGGCGGCAGACGAGCTCGCAAAGCACACCGGGCAGGTGAGGTTGCAGGCCTCGTTGATCTCCAGGATAGCCAAACACGAATGCTGCTCATGATCGGGACAGAGGCCGCAGTCGTAGGGGCAGCCGTGCTCGCTGCGGGACTGAACGGCGAGGGGCCGGTCGCCGGGCTTCAGCCAATCCTTCTGCGCCTTCCAGTAGGCGAGGTCGTCGCTGATCAGGGTCTTCTGCACGCCGTGCGCGCGGCAACGCTTAAGATAGAAGACCTCGGCGCCCTCGGCGATGATCTTTGCCGGGACGAGGGCCAGGCAGGTCTCACACAGGCTGGTGGTCTGGCCGAGGAAGAGATAGGGGGCGGCCTTCCTCGCCGCGCTCGCGGCGCAGGTCGCCGAGGTAGCAGGCGCATCCATAGGCGATCAGCCCCCCGCTGAGGATGTGGAACAGGTTAAACGGCCCGAGCACGTGGGGATAGGGCTTGAGGAACTCCCAGGCAAAGCGCTGGGCGCCATACCAGGCGCACATGGCGTAGAAGCCGCGCCGCATCGCCCACGGCCGGCGATCCTTGAGGGCCCACAGGTAGACGGCCAGGAAGGCCGCCATGGCGGCGCTCTCGTAAAGCTGGACCGGATGGCGTCCGACGTGGTCGCCAAGATCGACGGCCCACGGCAGGGGGGTTGGGGTTCCATAGGTGTCGTCGGCCAGGCCGGCGAAGAAGCAGCCGAACCGGCCGATCGCCACGCCGAGGCTGAACGAGCCGACGAAGAGCACCCCCGTCGAGCCCCTGATCCTGCGGACGGCTTTGTAGATCTCCACCGCCACGATCGCGCCGACCAGAGCCCCGGCGACGCTGTGCGAGAGCGCCGGCGCGCTCTGGCGCAGGCTGTTGAGCGAGCCGGCCGCCCAGGCGCCCGCGCCTGCTCCGATCGCCAGAGAGGCGAAATAGCCGCCGCCGACCCTGGCGGAGACGCCCTGGGCCACCCCCCGCAGGCGCCAGCGATAGAGAACCACGCTCATTCCCAGGCCGGCGCCCCAGGCCAGGAGATCGAAGGGCGTGTGGGCCCAGGGGGCAGTCGGCACATGGATCATCCCGCCGACTGGGCCATGACCGGGGCTCGGCGGCAAGCGGCTTGACCTTGGCCCTCGCGCGCGGCTCAAGTCGCCGGCGAGGAGACGCCCATGAAAGCCTTCGACCTGACTGGCAAGGTCGCCCTGATCACCGGCGGCAACGGTGGCATCGGCCTTGGCATGGCGGTCGGCTTGGCCGAGGCGGGCGCCAGCGTGGCGATCTGGGGCCAGAACCCGGCGAAGAACGCGGCGGCGCAAGAGGCTCTCGAGGCCCTGGGCGGCGAGGTTCTGGTCCAGAAGGTGGACGTGGCGGATGAATCCGCGGTGGCGGCCGGCGTCGCCGAGACCCTGGAAAGGTTCGGTCGGCTGGATTTCGTCGCCGCCAATGCCGGCGTGGGCGGCGGGGCGCCGTCGTTCGAGGAGTTCACCACCGAGCAGTGGCGGCGGGTGACGACGGTCAATCTCGACGCGGTGTTCTGGACCTTCCGCGAGGCGTGCCGTCACATGGTGGCGCGGGCCAAGGCCGGCGATGGCGGCGGCTCGCTCCTGGTCACGTCTTCTACATCGGCCATCGACGGTGCCCCGCGCAACGAGGCTTACGCCGCCTCCAAGGGCGGGGTGATCGCCATGATCCGCAGCCTGGCCGTGGAGTACGCCCGCCATGGGATCCGAGCCAATGCGGTGCTCCCCGGCTGGATCCGCTCGGACATGACCGCCGGCCTGCAAAGCTGGGAGAAGTTCAATCAGCAGGTGATCACCCGGGTGCCGATGCGCCGCTGGGGCGAGCCGGAGGATTTCGCCGGCATCGCCGTGTACCTGGCCTCGGACGCCTCGCGCTTCCACACCGGCGATTCCTTCGTCATCGACGGCGGCTATACGATCTACTAGGCCGCCCTTGACGGCCTTTAGGGAAGGGACGGCCAGTTCCGCTGAATTCTCGAAGAGGAAGGTCATGGGCTACGCGAAGATCAAGGTGACCCGCGAGGGATCGGTGGGCGTGATCACCCTGGCCGATCCGGCCACCCTCAACGCCTGCGGGGCCGACATGGCCGGCGAACTGCTGGCCGCCTTCAAGAGCGAGGTGATGGGCGAGACGCCGGCCCGCGCCATCCTCCTGACCGGCGAAGGACGCGGCTTCTGCTCGGGCGCGAATCTCACCGCCGGCGGCCAGCGCCCGCTCGATGGCGACGGCAAGCCGGACGCCGGGGCGGCCCTGGAATCGACCTACAATCCCCTCGTCACTTACATGCGCGAGATGGCTGTGCCGCTGGTGACGGCCGTGAACGGGGCGGCGGCAGGGGTCGGCTGCTCCCTGGCCCTGCTGGGCGACCTCATCGTCGCTTCCGAGAGCGCCTATTTCCTCCAGGCTTTCCGACGCATCGGCCTCGTCCCCGACGGCGGCTCGACCTATCTGCTGCCGCGCGCCGTGGGCAAGGCGCGGGCGATGGAGATGGCCCTGCTGGGCGAGAAGATATCCGCCGCCAAGGCCCTGGAATGGGGCCTGATCAATCGCTGTGTGCCCGACGCGACGCTGATGGACGAGGCCATGGGGGTGGCCCGCGCCCTGGCCGATGGCCCCGCCTCGCTCGGCCTCACCCGCCAGATCCTGTGGGCCTCGCTGGACGCCGATTGGCCGGCCCAGCTTCACCGCGAGCGGCTCGCCCAGAAGAGCGCCGGCAAGACCGCCGACTTCGCTGAGGGGGTCGGGGCGTTCGTGGCCAAGCGGCCGGCGGTGTTCCAGGGCCGGTGAAGACCATGACCGCGCCCTACGATCGCTATCAGAGGCTCGTCTTCGACCGTCCCCACCCGGCCGTCCTTAGGGTGACGATGAACAATCCGGCCCGCCTCAACGCCGCCGACGCGGCGATGCATGCCGAGCTGGCCCAGATCTGGCGCGACGCCGACGCAGACGAGAGCGTCAGGGCGATCATCCTCACCGGGGCCGGCAAGGCGTTTTCGGCCGGCGGCGATTTCGCGATGATCGGGGCGATCATCGACGACTTCGAGACCCGGGCGCGGGTGATGCGCGAAGCCCGCGACATCGTCTACAACGTCATCAACTGCTCCAAGCCGATCGTTTCCGCCATCCGCGGCCCGGCGGTGGGAGCGGGCCTGGTCTGCGGCCTCCTGGCCGACATTTCGATCGCCACGCCCACGGCGCGGATCATCGAC
>DASXIE010000013.1:0-6995 GCA_036498165.1 Caulobacteraceae bacterium | reverse complement strand
CCGCTGGTCTGGCCCGAGCCCTTCACCTTTTCGCCGATCGAGCGCACGCCGCCCCAATAGGTGCCGATGCCCCCGCCGTTGGCCGCCAGCCAGACATTCTGGTTCCAGGTTCCGACGATGCTCTCCAGGGAATCGCTCACTGAATTGAGGAAGCAGGAGATTGGCAGGCCGCGGCTGGCGCCGCCGTTGGAGAGCACCGGGGTGGCGGGCATGAACCACAGCTTGGAGATGTAGTCGTAGATGCGCTGGGCGTGGTCGGCGTCGTCGGCGAAGGCGGTGGCAACCCGGGCGAACATGTCCTGGTAGGATTCGCCCGGCAGGAGGTAGCGGTCCTCGAGGGTGACGCGGCCGAAATCGGTCAAGAGGGCGTCGCGCGAGCGGTCTATCTCGACCTTGCGGACGAGCTGCAGCCTCGGCCGCGCGGCCCTGGGCGCGCCCTCGACGCGGGGCGCGGCGACGCCCTCGATTGCCTCTTCACGGTTTGCCTGACGCCCTGACATGATCCCTCGCCACCCCTTGCGTTTCTCTGGCCGTTCGCCTTCGGTTCGAGCCCTGGCAACGGCTATATATAGTGGGCAGATCGCCCGCTTACCCCACTATATGGGGTCACAAGGTTTATGGATCGTCAACCGTCGCCAGGCCCTGGCCACAGGTTTTTTTCGTTAACGAGACCCTAACCGGACCGCGGGGAGGCGCGTGGTTTCAACGCCTTGGGTCTCACCCGCCAGGCGCTCGATCACGCGACTGTGAAGACGCCGGCTCGCGGCGCTGAAAACCTACATCCGCAAGTGCGCGCCACGGCGACGCCAGCCCATCACGAGGGCGATGACCGCCCCGGCGACCAGGAACTTCATGAACTCGGTGAAGGCGTTGGCGAGGCTGTAGTCGAGGGAGAAACCGTACCAGTTCCAATAGGAAAGATTGGTCGCCATGCCGGCGATCACACCGATGGCGGCCGCCAGGCCGAGCCGGACGCTGAAGCCGGCGGCGACCGCGAGCACCGCGGCGGTCAGCAGGGATTCGATCAACTCGAGGACGAACTCGGTGATCAGTTGCCTTGGTTGCATGCCGCCGGTTCCGGGCGGCCGGTAGGCGACGAGGGCAGCCGGCGCGGTCTTCAGCTTGGCTTCCTGCGCGGCCATGGCCTTGGAGTCGGTCCCCACCATGTAGGGCAGGAAATAGAGGCCTGGCTTGTCGCCCAGGTTCTTGTGCATGGCCGCCAGCACGGCCGGCTCGTTGGGCACGCCGTGCAGGCCGATGGTGGCCAGAGGCGTGGCGATATGGGCGATGGTCGCCCACAGGTACATGGCGATGCCGCCCAGAACGCCGGCGATGATAGTGCGCATGATCGAGCCCTCCCCGGTTCGTCGCCCGGCGAGCTTAAGCGTTGCGGTTGGGCGCGTCGAGATGGCCCCCGATCAAGGCGAAGGCGCTGACGGCCGCGGCCGCCGAGGCCCCGGCGCAGATCATCGCGGCGAGGCGGAAATCGGCGATGAGGGCCGGGCCGGAAGCGGCCAGGACCACGCCCAGGAGGGCGGTGGCGATCAGGCCGCCGGTGCGGGCGACAGCGCTGTTGAAGCCCGAGGCCGTGCCGGTGTGGCGGCCATCGACGCTCGACAGCACCGCCGTGGTCAGCGGCGCCACCGCACTAGCCATGCCAAGAGAAATCACCAGGATGGCAGGCAGGAAGGCCGTCCAATAGCTGGCCCCAGGGCCGATCCTCAGGGCCAGGAGGAATCCGACCGCCACCACCAGCGGCCCCGCGATGAGTGGCGCGCGGGCCCCGATCCGCCCGGCCAGGGCGCCCATCATCGGCGAGGCCGCGGCGATGACGAGCGGCAGGGGGAGAAGGGCCGCGCCCGCCGCCAGGGCCGAGTAGCCGGCCGCCTTGATAAGCACATAGGGGACAAGGACCAGCAGGCCGCTCAACGCCCCGTAGAGTGTCAGGGTCAGGAGGGTGAGACCGACGAAGCCGGGCGAGGCGAAGAGCGCCGGCGGTGTCATGGCCGCCTCGCCCTTGCGCCGTTCGACCCAGACGAAGGCTGCGAACAGCAGGGCCCCCGCGATGATGGCGATCGCCGCCCCGGCGCTCCAGCCATTCGGCCCCGAGCCCGACGTCAGTCCCCAGGTCACGGCCCCCAGACCCAGGGTGGCCAAGGCCGCCCCCGTGAGGTCGAGGGGCGCGCGGCCTTCGTCCACTCCGCCGTCTACGAAGGCCAGGGCGAGGCCGATCGTCGCCGCCACCAGGGGCAGGTTGATCAGGAAGATCGTCCGCCACCCGGCCGTGTCGATGAGCCAGCCGCCAAGCACTGGTCCGATCGCCCCGGCCACCGCCCCGGCCGCCGCCCAGGCGCCCACCGCGCGCCCCTTGGCCTCGCCGGAAAACGAGGCCCCGAGGATGGCGAGGCTGCTGGGGAGCAGCAGGGCCGCGCCGATCCCCTGCCCGGCCCGGCTGGCGAGCAGCACGGGAAGGCTTGGGGCCACGGCGCAACCGATGGAGGCGAGGCCGAACGCGGCGACGCCCAGCACCAGAGCGGTCCGCCGCCCCAGCCGGTCGCCCAGCGCCCCCCCGAACAGCAGAAGGGCGCTCAGGGGCAGGAGGTAGGCGTTGATCACCCACTGGAGGTCGGCCGCCCCGCCGCCCAGGCCGGCGCCGATCGCCGGCAGGGCGACATTGACCACCGAGCCGTCGATCATCGCCAGGCTGGAGGCGAGGATCGTCGTCGTCAGAACCAGATTCGGGCGCCCCGGCCGGCGGCCGCCCTCGCTCGCCCTGGCTGTGGCGCCGTCGCAGGCAAGGTGGAGAACCGAACTCATGCACGTCGCCCCGTCCCTGTCCCGCCCCGACCATGGAGCGCCGGCCGGCTGCCGTCAAAGCGAAGCCGACCGCCACGATCCCGACGCGCATCTGTGGTCTTGGCGGCTGGAGGGTTCTTTAATGATACCCTGGCATGCTTCGGACGGGGCGCCTTGCGGACGAGGGGATTGGAGCACCACGCCACAGCACCAGACGGCTCGGCCGGGCGGCGCCGCGCCCTGGGCGTTGCGGCGAGCCTCGCCTGCCATGGCGGCCTTCTCTTCGTGCTCTTCTGGCGCCCGGCCCCGCCGGCTCCGCCGCCGCCGGCCGCGCCGATGATCGTCGAACTCGTCGCCGACCCGCGGCCCGATCCCACGCCGCCGCCGCCCGCCCCGACGCCAGTTGCGGCGGCCTCGCCCGCACCCAGCCCCGCCCCACCGGCGGAGCGGCGCAGCCACGTCAGGACCGCCCCGGCCAAGGCCGAGATCTATTCTGTCGCGGCGGCCGAGGAAGGCCCGGCGGCCGGGACGGACGATGCGCTGAGCGAGGCGCAGATCGCCGGGGCGGCGCGCGCCGGCTCAGGATCCGGCGGGGCCTGCGACATGGCCGGGCGCCTGCAGAGCGCCTTGCGCCGCGACCCCCTGGTCCGCGCCGCCGTCGCCGGATCGGCCGGCAGGGCGATCATCGTCTGGAACGGCGACTGGGTGCGCCACGGGGGCGAAGACGGCAAGGGGCTCGCCGCCGTCCGCGAGGCGATCATGTGGGAGGTCGCCTTCGCCCCCAAGGCCTGCCGCGCCGAGCCGGTCCACGGCCTCATCCTGCTTTCCATGAATGGCGGCCCAGGGGCCGCCCGCCTCGCCGTCGGCCAGGGCGAGTGGCGCTGGTCCGACCTCCTGGGCGCCCGGCGCTAGAGCAGGACTCTACTCGAGCACGATCACCGCCACGCGGCGGTTCTGAGCGCGGCCGGTGCGGGTTTTGTTGGTCGCCACCGGCGAGGTCTCGCCGTAGGAGATCGTCGACATCCGGTTCAGCGCCACGCCCTGCTGGTTCATGAACAGGCGCACCGCCTCGGCCCGCTCGTTGCCCAGCCGCACGTTGAGCTCATGCGGCCCGGTGCTATCAGTGTGGCCCTGGATCTCGAGGTAGACGTTCTTGTTGTCGGCCTTGAGCTTCTGGGCGAAGTCCATCAGCCGCGTCTGCGCCTCGGGCGAGAGCTTGGTTCCGTCGGTGGGGAATTTCACCGAATCGTCCGACAGGACCATGGCGTAGAGGAACTTGCCCTCGGCGAGCTTGCCGGCCGCCTGGGCCCTTTCCAGCGCCTCGCGGGTCGTTTGGTCGAGCTGGCCAAGATGGGTGTCATGGGCGCTGACCTGGGCCTGGGTCGCCTGCAGCTTGGTGTCTTCCACGCCCACCTGCTGGCGCACGAATCCTTTGGTCGCGCAGGCCCCGAGGCCAAGCGTTCCCATCAGCACGGCCGCCACGGCGACGCCAGGTAATCTTGCTATCCGCATATTGACTGTTCTCCCGCCGACACCCCGCCCGTCACGGGACATTCGGCCGAAACAATAGGGCCGAAATTGGGTGCGCGCCGACGAACTAGCCTAGGCGTGGGCGCTCGCCAACTGGCCGAGCGTAGCGCCGACCACCCTCATCCCGTCTTCCATCATCGCTCCAACATTCACGGCGGCTTCGTTGGGCAGGACATCGGCGATCCACACCAGGCGGCAGCCTTTTTCCTCGGCGAAGACCTGGAAGGAGGCGTTGTGGTGAGCCAGCCGCTCGCTTCTTACCGAGTAGGCCAGGCGCCGGGCGGCCCGGTCGATATCGACGATTACCTCGCGGGCGATCAGGCCATTGGCGAAGGTCACCGTCCGCTCGCCCTCGCCCATGACCGTGTCAACGACAAAGCCAGGGGCGAAGCGGGTGTGAACAGCGCCGACGTCGCCCACCACGTCCCACACCGCCGCGGGGCTGGCGGAAAGAGAGATCTCCTTGCGAATCGAGGCCATGATGTCCGTCTCCTTGCTGTCTTGGGAGATTGCCACGGCGCGGCGCGCGGCGCTGGCGGCTTTCGGACCTCATCGCCCGCTTGATCGGACCGCGCGCCCCTGTCACCTCTGCCGTCGATGAAGATCCTGGCGGCGATCGGCGGGGCGATTCTCCTCGCCTGGGGGGCGGGGGCGAGCGCGGCGCCCTCGCCGGTCATGGCCGCGCAGGTGAAGGCCGAGTTCCTCCACGCCTGGCGCAACTACCGTCGCTACGCCTGGGGCCACGACGAGCTGAAGCCGCTCTCCCGCATGCCGCGCGACTGGTACGGCCAATCCCTGCTGATGACGCCGGTCGACGCCCTCGACACCCTGGTGATCATGGGCCTCGAGCGCGAGGCCGACGCCGACCGCGAACTGATCGACCGCCGGCTCGACTTCGACAAGGACATCTCCGTCAAGAGCTTCGAGATCACCATCCGCCTGCTGGGCGGGCTTCTTTCCGGCTACCAGCTCACCGGCGACGAGCGCCTGTTGGCCAAGGCCCATGATCTCGGCCGCCGCCTCCTGCCGGCCTTCGATTCGCCCACCGGCCTGCCCTATGCCTACGTCAACCTGAGGACCGGCCAGGTCAGCGGCGCCGAGACCAATCCGGCCGAGACCGGCACCCTCATCCTCGAATTTGGGACACTCAGCCGGCTCACCGGCGATCCGGTCTTCTACGTCAGGGCCAAGCGGGCGCTGACCGAGACCTTCGCCCGTCGCTCGAAGATCGGCCTGGTGGGCCTCGGCCTTAACGCCCGCACCGGGGCGTGGACCGACCCCGACGCCAGCATCGGCGGCGGCGATGATTCCTACTACGAATACCTGTGGAAATGCTGGCGCCTGTTCGGCGATCGCGATTGCCTCGCCATGTGGCGGGCGACCATCGGCCCGGTCAATCGCTACCTTGGCGACGAAGTCGGCGGCCGCCTGTGGTACGGCCACGCCGACATGAACAGCGGGACGCGCACCGCCAGCGTCTACGGCGCCCTCGACGCCTTCTTTCCCGGCCTCTTGGCCCTTTCCGGCGATGTCCCCCGCGCCGCGCGCCTGCAGGAAAGCTCCTTCGCCATGTGGAACCTCACCGGCGTCGAGCCGGAGGAGCTCGACTACCGGACCATGACCATCCGCGCGCCGGGCTACGAGCTGCGCCCCGAGATCGTCGAGTCGACTTTCTACCTCTCGCACTACACCCGCGATCCAAAGTACCTCGCCATGGGCGCGACCCTCTTCGCCGATTTCGTGAAATACGACCGCGCCCCCTTCGGCTACGCGGCCCTGAAGAGCGTCGTCACCAAGGAGCAGCGCGACGCCATGGAAAGCTTCGTCTTCGCCGAGACGTTCAAATACTACTACCTCCTGTTCGATCCCAAGGCGGTGGCCTTCGACGCCGTCACCTTCAACACCGAGGCCCATCCCTTGCGGCGGACATGGCGATAAAGGCCTGCCTGCCTTGAGAGGGCCCCACGAGGGGACTAGGCTGAGACCGTCATGAAGGAGACCTGACGATGGCCTACGCAGGCGGGCGCGTCATCAACGACGCCGACAGCCACATCATGGAGAGCCTCGACTGGCTCGCCGTCCATGCCGATCCCGATGTCCGCGAGCGCTTGGGCTCCATGCGGCTTGAAGCCGGCGGATCGGGAGCGGCCAAGGCCATAGAGCGGGCCCTCGAGCGCCAGAAGGACGCCGCCGCGACGGCCGAGATCGCCAGCAACGTCGTCGCCGGGCCCAAAGGCTGGGCCGCCTTCGGGGCCATCGATCCGGCCGAGCGGAGCCGCGCCCTCGACGACCTCGGGTTCGCCCGCCAGCTCGTCTTCACCACCTTCGCCGGCTCGCAGTTCCTGCCCTCCGACGACCTCGAAGTGAAATACGGCGGGGCGCGGGCCCTCAACCGCGCCATGGCCGCCTTCTGCGCCGGCGACAAGCGTCTCATCGGCGTCGGCGTCGTCCCCCTCGACGATACGGACCGGGCCGTCGCCGAGATCGACCTCGCTATCGCGGCCGGCTGCGGGGCGATGTGGATCCCGGCCGCCCCGGCCGGCGATCGCTCGCCGGGCCATCCCGACCTCGACCCGGTGTGGCGGCGACTGAGCGAAGCCGGCGTTCCCTTCGTTCTCCACGTCGGGGCGGCGAGCCACATGCTGCCGGGCGCCTATCACAAGAACGGC
>DASXIE010000012.1:0-27355 GCA_036498165.1 Caulobacteraceae bacterium | reverse complement strand
CATTCCGGCCATCGAGGCGCGGACCGGGGCGCGGTTCATCTATGTCCCGGTGCTGCTGGGCGGAGTGTTCAAGGCCACGGGCAATCGCTCGCCCATGGAAGCCTTCGCCGGCATTCCCGCCAAGCTGGCCTACGAAGCTCTCGAAACGCGCCGCTTCGTCGCCCGCCACCGCCTCGGCCGATTTCGCTCCAACCCGCACTTCCCGGTCAATACCCTGGCCATCATGCGCGGCGCCGAGGCCGCCCGCGAGCTCGACGTCTTCGAGCCCTATATCGAGGCCGTGTTCGCCGCCATGTGGGAGGACGGGGCCAAGATGGACGACCCGGCGGTGATCGCCACGAGCCTCGCCGCCGCCGGACTGCCGGCCCGCCCGCTGATGAGCCTCACCCAGGACCAGACGGTGAAGGATCGGCTGATGACCAACACCGCCGCCGCGGTGGCGCGCGGCGTCTTCGGCAGCCCAAGTTTCTTCGTCGGCGAGGACCTCTTTTTCGGCAAGGACCGGCTGGGAGAGGTGGAGGAAGCCCTGACCGCGTGAATCTCCTGCCCTCATGGCGCGGATGGATCGCGCCGGGCGCGCGACGGACGGGGGTCGCCGGTCAGGCCCTTTGAGAGTCGAAGAAACCGTCGGGCTCCTCCACCTCGACCAGACGGCCGCGGCGGATCTCCAGGAAGCGGCTGGCGGCGGTGCGGGTGAAGTAGCGGTCGTGGGAAACAAAGATGCAGGCCACCTCGCTTTCCTCGAGCTGGGCCTCGAGGTCCTCCTGGCCCTCGATGTCGAGATGGCTGGTCGGCTCGTCGAGCAGGTAGAAATTCGGCCCCAGCAGCTTCATGTGCAGGAATATGAGCCGCGAGCGCTCGCCGTGGCTTAAGAGGGCGATGGGGTCGCGCACCCGGGCGAAGGCGAAGCCGGCCTGGGCGAGGACGCGGGTCGCCTCCTTCTCGCCGATCCCATCAATGGCGGTCAGATAGCCCACCAGCGTCTCATCGAGCGGCAGGTCGCGCAGAGTCTGGTCGAAATAGACCAGCCGGCTGGCAGGGTTGAAGCGGATCTTCGCCGAGCCGTCGTAGTGGGCTGAGCGCTCCCGCCAAGCCCGCGCCAGGGCGCTCAAGAGGGTCGATTTGCCCGCCCCGTTGACCCCGAGGAGGGCGACCTTTTCGCCGGCGGCGATCGAAAGGCGGGGGATATCGATCAGCTTCCGGCCGCCGTCGGGCGTGGTGACGACGAGATTTTCCACCCTCAGGGCGATCTTGGCCTCGATATCGCCGTCGCCCAATTCCAGACGCCGTTCGCGAGCCGCGTAGACCTCGGTGCGGGCTTTCTGGATGTGGCCGATGCGGCTCTCCACCGCCTTCTGGCGCTTGTGGAAATCGGGATTCTTCTGTCCCCAGACATGGTAGCGCGCCGCCACCTTCTCCAGGCGCTTGATCTCCTTGTCCTCGATCTTGCGGCGCACCCCGGCGGCGGCGTCGCGGCGCAGGAGTTCCTCGCGAGCCTGGGCGAACGGGGCCTTGAAGGCGTGGGCCCCGTCGGCGCGCAGGAAGAGGGTGCGGGTGCTGACGCGGTTGAGGAACTCGCGATCGTGCGAGACGATCAGCATCGGCAGATCGAAATCGCGGGTGATCCAGGTCTCCAGCATGTTGATGTGCTCGATGTCGAGGTGATTGGTCGGCTCATCGAGCAGGAGGATATCGGGCTCCTCGAGGCGGGCCGCGCCGGCGATCAGGATCAGCCTCTGCCAGCCTCCGGAGAGGGCGCCGAACTGACCCGCGGCGATCTCCTCTGGAACGCCGATCTCATCCAGCACAATGTCGACCCGCCAGTCGTCGCCGGCTTGGCCCACCCTGGCCAGCGAGCGTTCGAGCACCTGGCGGACGGTGAGAGCGGCGAGGTCCGCAGCCGCCTCCTGGGCCAGGGCCCCCACGCGCAGGCCGCGGGAGCGGACAATCTTGCCGGAATTTAGCTCGAGTTCGCCGGTGAGACAGGCCAGCAAAGTCGACTTGCCTACCCCGTTCTCGCCCACCAGGGCGGTCTTGGCGTCGTCGAGCAGGAACGAGACGCCGGAGAAGATCCGCCGCGTCCCATGAAAGAAGGCCCCTTGATCGATGCCGAGGACGGCCTGGCGAGCAGACATGAAAACGCGGTCCCCGAGAGAGAGGGACCGCGTTCTGGCGGCTCGACCCTGAGCGCGTCAAGCCGCCAATGATCGGCGCTTCTGGAGGTTCGTTAGATCGAGGTGCGCCTGAACAGGAAGTGGTAGGCCAGCATGACGACGACCGCGCCGATGACGGCGACGATCAGGCTGGGAATATTGAGGCCGGTGACTCCGGTGTGGCCGAAGAAGCTGAAGATCCAGCCGCCAACGAAGGCGCCGATGACGCCAAGGACGATGTCCATGATGAGGCCGGAGCCGGTGTGGTTGACGATCTTGCTCGCAATGAAGCCGGCGATTAGGCCGAGCACGAGCCACGCGATAATGCCCATAATAGTTCCTCCTTGCCGACGCTTTGTCGCGGGTTTGATCCGCCCTTTTGCGCCTTGACCTGAATAGTCGTGGCAATAACGCCGGCGCCGAACACACGGTTGCGTCACTCGTCACGCTGTGAGGCGAACGGTCGCCTGAAGTTCGATGTCGGCCGCTGATCCGCCGATCAGGAGGTCATAGCCCCCCGGTTCGGCCAACCAGGCGCCGCCGGCGGTATCCCAGAACGAGAAATCGCGGGCGGTGAGAGTCATGCGCACGCGCCGGCTTTCGCCTGGGGCGAGGGCGAGCTTGGTGAAGCCCTTCAATTCCTTGACCGGCCGTTCCACCGAGGGACCCCGCGGCCGCACATAGAGTTGTGCGGTTTCCTTGCCGGGGCGCTGACCGGTGTTGGTCAGGGTGAAGCTCACCGTGACGTCGTCGCCAATCCGAACCTCCTCGGGCGCCGCCAGATCGGCATAGGCGAAACGGGTGTAGGTCAGGCCATGGCCGAAGGGAAATAGTGGAGCCGTCGGGGCGCGGTCGAAATGGCGGTAACCGACAAAGAGGCCCTCGCCGTAGACCACTTCTTCGCCACCCGGGTACCAGGCGTGGGCGCTCGTATCCTCGATCCGCCGCGGCCAGCTCACCGGCAGGCGTCCCGACGGTTCGGCGCGACCGAAGAGGATGCGAGCCACCGCATCGGGGCCCTCCTCGCCGCCCAGCCAAGCGACGAGCACGGCCGGCGCGTGATCGATCCACGGCAGGGCGTAGGGCGCGCCGCCGACCAGCACCACCGCCGTGCGCGTATTGGCCGCCAGCACCGCTTCCACCAGGGCGTTCTGGTCACCCGGCAGCTCGAGGTCGGCGCGGTCGTAGCCCTCCCCTTCGCTGATCGACGCCGCACCGATGACCACGATGGCGGCGTCCGAACGGGCGGCCAGATCGGCGGCTTCTTCGACCGAACCGGCCGGCGGCCGCACGCCGATGGTGACATATTCCCAGGCGATGTCGCCGGTGTCTTGGCGGCGGACATATTCGATTGTGATCGGATAGCCGGCGCCGGCGGCGAGGGTCGCGGTCGCCAGGCGACGCGGGGCTGGCTGGCCGCCGACATCGAGACTGTCGTGGACGGCCGGCGTCGAACCGTTGATCAGAGTTTTCCCGTCGAGGATGAGCCGACCCTCGCCCGGTGCGCGCAAGGAGAACTCGTGGCGGCCATCGCGGTCGGCCCAGAACCAGCCGCTCCACCGCACCGCTCCCAAGCCCTCGGCCGTGGCGATGTTCGAGTTGGTGGAAATGAGCTTGCCAATCTCGCGTTCTGGACGGGCGCGGAAGGGCGTCCCGCCGCAATGGCGCTCGGCGAAGTATTCGACCATCAGGCCGGCCTGGCCGCGCCCCTCGTCGGGACTGAACATCGCCGCCCGCGCCGCCGGCGGCACGGGCTCGTTGTCGCCGCCTTCGGCGAAATGGACTTCCGCCTGGCCGGCCAGGAGCTCCTCGATTGACTGCAGGATGCTGGTTCGCCTGCCCGGCCGCACATGCGACGAACCGCCCCCCTGGATCCGCCGCACAGCCGCATTCGGCCCCACCACGGCGATCGACGAAAGGGCGCCGGCGTTCAGCGGCAGGAGTTCGCCCTCATTCTTGAGCAACACCGGCGCCTCTTCGGCGGCGCGGGCGGCGATCTCGCGGTGGCGCTTCGAGCGGAGCTCGCCGCCCGGCTGGACGGCCCCATCCAGCGCCCCGGTGCGCAGGATCAGGCGGGCCATGCGCCTCGCCGCGGCCTCAATGCGACCTTCGGATACTTCGCCAGCCGCCACGGCGGCAATGAGCTTGTCGCCGAACCAGCGAGCGGGACCGGGCATCTCCAGGTCGTTGCCGCCATTGGCGGCGGCGGTGGTGGAATGGACCGCGCCCCAATCGGAAACCACCACCCCGTCATAGCCCCATTCGCCGCGCAGGATTTCCTCGATGAGTCGATGGTTCTCGGTGGCGTAAGGCCCGTTGATCCGGTTGTAGGCGGCCATGACGGTCCACGGATTGGCCTTGTTCACCACCGTCTCGAAAGCCGCGAGGTAGATCTCGCGCAGGGTGCGCTCATCGACCACGGCGTCGACGGTCATGCGGTTTGCTTCCTGATTGTTGACCGCATAGTGCTTGAGCGAGGCGCCGACGCCCTCGCCCTGCAGGCCCTCGACGAAAGCGGTCCCCAGGGCGCCGTTGAGATAGGGGTCCTCCGAATAGGTCTCGAAATTGCGCCCCCACAGCGGGGTGCGGACGATGTTGATCGTCGGGGCGAGGATGATCCGGTTGTTCAAGGCCCGAGCCTCGCGAGCGATGGCGCCGGCGACGTCGCGGACGGAATCCGGGTTCCACGTCGAAGCCAGGGCCACACCGACCGGGAAGACCGTCGCCGCCTCACCCTCGTTGGAGCGCACCCCGGTGGGGCCGTCGGCCACGCGCACTTCCGGCACGCCCAGGCGCTCGACGCCATGCAAGGTGAAGGCCGCCGCCCCGGCCATCAGCCCCACCCTCTCCTCGAGGCTGAGGTGCGCGACGAGATCCTCGACCCTGGCCTCGAGAGGTTGCGAGGGATCCTTCCATAGGGCGTTCGAGAGCGGGGTTTCGGTGGCAACCATGACGCGCATCCCCTTGAGCTGGCGTAGGACCCTACGTCGTGCGCCTTGGCGGCGGCAAGGCGAGCGGCGGACGCGGCGCCGCCATCAAGCCTTGCCAAGCGAGCGATCATCGGGACTAAGTCGGCTCATGAGTGAGTGGGGCGTGCGTTCCGACGAGGGGCCGGACCCGGTGGACCGGATCCCGCCGGCGACCCGGGTCGAGGTCCGTTTCGAAGACCGCGACGGCGGTCGCGTCGCCTTCGTGACCATCCACAACCAGGCCAAGCACAACGCCCTCAGCAACGAGCTGATGGACGAATTCGTCTTCGCGGTCACGCCCCTGGCGGTCGAGGAGGACCTTCGCTGCGTTGTGGTCACCGGGGGCGGGACACGCGCTTTCGTCAGCGGCGCCGATGTCGATGAGCTGGCCGAGATCGCCTTTCCCGCCGAAGCCCGCGCCTTCATCGGCAAGGTCCACGCCTGTTGCCACCTGCTGCGTGAGCTGCCTGCCCCGGTGATCGCCCGCATCAATGGCCAGGCCCTGGGAGCGGGGCTGGAGCTGGCCATTTCCTGTGACCTGCGTGTGGCCGCGGATACCGCGAGGTTCGGGATGCCGGAGGTCAGGCTTGGCGTGCCATCGGTTGTCGAGGCGGCGCTGCTTCCCGGGATCGTCGGCTGGAGCCGAGCCCGGGAGATGATGCTGCTGGGCGAGACATTCGACGCCACGGCGGCCCTAGCCATGGGCCTGGTGGACGCTGCGGTCCCCGCCGGGGAGCTGGACGCCGCCGTGGAACGGCGCATCGCCGCCCTGTTCGCGGCCGGACAGAACGCCGTGCGGCTGCAGAAAGCCCTGATGCGGCGCTGGGAAAGCCTGCCGCTCAAGGACGCCATCCTGGCCGGCGCCGACGTCTTCGGGCGCGCCTATCTGACCGACGAGCCGGCTCGGGCCATCGCGGCCTGGCGAGAAGCCCGGGCGCGTTTGAGAGCCCACCGCTAAGGCGCGCGCCGGCGCCGGTCGATGAGCGCGTAGGCGCCGGCAAGATTCTCGCAGGCTTGGCGCACCATCGCGCCTTGGGCGTCGCCCGCCGCCTCCCCGCTCTCCCGCGTCACGATCATCCGCCAATCGCCCGCTTGGCCCAGCGCCGCCGGTTCGATCAAGGCGGCCAGGAGGCGGGCGCTGGCTGGCCCGGCGAGTCCGAGCACCGCCTCGATGCGCAGTCCAGCCCGGTGGCGGGCGTCGCAGGCCCCGTCGGGCGCCGTCGAGCGGTCGATGCGCGGCGCGTAAGCCGCCACGCCGCCGGCGGCGCGATGCAAAAGAGCGATATCGTCCTGAAGGCGACGGACGGCGTTGAACGCCGCCTGGCTCAGTCGGCCGCGGGCTTGCAGCAAATCGAAGACGTCCTGGCGACGGGCGCGCACCGTCCGACCGGCGAGATCGGCGCGGGTGACGACGTCGGCATTGACGGCCAGATCGAGCGACTGGCGATCGAGCCCCCAGTTGGCCGGATTCCGTCTCGCCTCGCGCTCGGCGGCCCGGCGGCGCGCGATAGCCATGGGATCGCTGGCGCGGCGGCGGCCCATGTCAGATCCCCAGCTCTCTGAGTTCGGCCTCGAGTTCCTCAATCGGGGGCGCCTCGGGTCCTTTCATGCGCCGGCGGTGGCCGCGGCAGTAGGGGCTCGCCGCCATGCAGGGATTGCAGCATGAGCGCAGGTGGGGACCGTCGCCATCGACTGGAAAGGCGCACTCGCCGGGAAGCCGGCTGAGCCAGTGGCGCGGATAGCAGACGACGGACAGATGATGGCGGGATTGCATGCTGCAATTGTTTCATAATGCAATCCACGATGCAAGAAGAAAAGTTTGCATTCCGCCTGAAGACTTCACCGTATAGCTTTGCATAATGCCGCATGCCTCGGAATCCAGAGCGGAACTTCGTCAAGGCTTGGCGGGAACACCGCGGCTTCACCCAGGCTCGGCTCGCCGAGGCGATCGGCACCACCGGCGCGGTGATCAGCCTGATCGAGGCCGGCGAGAGGCGATTGTCCGACAAGTGGGCCCACAAGATCGCCCCGGTTCTGAAAACCAGGGCCGGCTTCCTGTTCGACACCGATCCGACGGCGCTGGATAACGATATCCTCGAGATCTGGACCGACATCCCCGAGGATCGCCGCGACCAGGCCCGCGAGGTGCTCAAGGCCTTCCGCGTCAAGCCAGCCGGTAGCTAGCCCACCGCTCCGCTGAGGCCGAGCAAGGCGGCCCCACCCAGCCACCACAGCGGATTGATCCGCGAGACATAGGCGGCGATCGCGGTGGCTACGGTCACCGCCGCCAAGCGCCATTCGATATCGGCGGCGCGGCTCAGCAGCCACGCGCTCGAGGCCACCAGGCCGACGGTGACGGGGGCCAGGCCTTCGCCAATCGCATGGCGCCAGGACGCGTCGCGGTAACGGTCCCACAGCTTCACCACCCAAAAAGTCAGGAGGCACGAGGGGGCGCACATGGCCGCAGTGGCGACGAGCGCCCCGGCGAGGCCCGCCGCCTTCCAGCCGACCAGGGTCGAGATCATGAAGTTGGGGCCCGGCGCCGCCTGGGCGATGGCGAAGAGGGCGGCGAACTCCTTGTCGCTCATCCAGTGGTGCAGGCCCACCGACTGGCGCTGGATCTCGGGAATCGCCGCATTGGCGCCGCCGAAGGCGACCAGGGAAAGCCCAGCGAACTGGATGGCCAGGGCGTCGAGGGTATCGCCCAGCCCCTTCATCGCGGCCGCCGCCAGGCCGCCGCGATGCTCAGCGGCGCCAGGGCGACCAGCACCCAGGCCAGGGGCCAGCGCAGCATCCCGACCCCCGCGAAGGCCACGAGAATGAACGGCGCTGCGGAAAGGGGGGCGCGGCGGATGATCGGCCAGGCCATCTTGGCCGCCGTCGCCGCCACCAGGCCCGAGGCCGCCGCTCCCAAGGCGGCGATCATCGCCGGCAGGCGTCCGACCCCGCCATAGCGGCCATAAAGATCGGCGACCACCAGCACGATGGCCACCGGGGCGGCAGTGAGACCGCTCACGGCGGCGATCGCGCCAGCCGGCCCGGCGAAGCGCGAACCGACGACGATCGTTAGATTGACGATGTTGGGCCCGGGCAAGGTCTGGCAGAGGGCGAGGCTCTCGGCGAACGCCGCCTCGCTGAGCCAGGCGCGCTTTTCCACCAGCATGCGCCGGGCGAAGGGCAGCACACCGCCGAATCCGGAGAGCCCCACCCACAGGAAGGCCGCGAACAACTCGCCAGGGCCGGGCGCCGGGATAGAAGCTGGCCGCCCTGCCTGGCGAGGCGACGTGATTCGCTGGCCGGTCATCTCCGGCGCATGTCTGGTTGCAATTCGACAATACCCTCTTGACGCATAAATTGCATTATGTAATGATCCGGCATGGATCTTGACGCGGCCATCGATGACCTCGGCCACGAATGCCGGGAACGCTTCGAAGCCGGAGATGCGGTGGCGGCGGCGCAGGTCGAGGCGCTTTTGGCCCTCGCCGACGCCGTCACCGACCATCTCGGAGAATGGCGGCGCCTGACCGCAACCATCGAGCTCAGAGCGCCATTCGATGGCCGCCGCGCCGGCCTGTTGCTGCTTGAAAGCGTGTTCGACGACATCCTGGAGGCGGCCCCCTGGCGGGTGCTCGCCGCCGCCGTGGCGGCGGCCGAGTCCGGCGAATGAGGGGCGCCTCTTTTCGCGCCGTCGGCGGAGCCGTTCTGACCGACCACGGCGCGATTGGCCTGGCCGAGGCCCGGTCTCTCGCCGTCTTCTACGCCCGCGAAGCGGCGGCCTTTCCCGAAGACTCCCCCGCGGCCCGCCTTTGCGCCGATCGCTGCCGCGCCCTGGCCCACGCCGTCGTCGAGGCTTCCGAATGGCGGCGCGCCGCAGGCTGGCAAGATCCCGACATGGCCGACTAGGCGAACGAGGTCCCTTCCCTCCGCCCCCCGGCCCTTCATGCGCGCGCCGCCCTTCCCCTGCCCGGTCCGTGCAAAGCCTCTCCGACATCCGCCGGCAAAGGCAGGAAGAAGAGGATCGAAACGAGGGCGACGGCCCCCACGCCGAAGAAGGCCGGGGCGATGATCGGCGTCGTCAGGGTGCGGGCATGATGGGCGATGAGGGAGACGTGCAGGAAGGTCGCGGCCATGCCGATGCCGATGCTCTGCGAAAGCTGCTGGGCCATGGTCGACATCGTCGAGGCGCGGCTCATCTGGACGTGGCTGACATCGGCGAAGGCCAGGCCGTTGAGACTGGTGAACTGCAGGGAGCGGAAGAAGCCGCCGGTGAGCAGTACCGCATAGATCAGCCAGTGCGGGGTGCCCGGCGCGAAGAGGGCGTAGGCCATGAAGGTGGCCGCGACGATCACCGCGTTGACGCTCAAGGTCCGCTTGAAGCCCAAGCGGGCGAGGATCGGCGGGGCGCAGGTCTTCATCACCAGGGCGGCGGCGGCGCTGGCGAAGGTCATCAGCCCCGCCTGCAGGGCCGAGAGCCCGAACGCCACCTGCAGGAGCATGGCCAGCATGAATGGGGTCGCCCCCATCCCCATGCGCATGAAGGCCCCGCCGACCACCGAGGCGGAAAAGGTGCGGATGCGCAGTAGGCCCAGATCGAGGATCGGGTTGGCGATGCGCGCCGCGTGCCAGGCATAGAGGGCCAGGAGCACCGCCCCGCCGCCCATCATCGCCGCGATCGCCCACGGCGGCAGGGGCCCGCGCCCGAGACTGTCAAAGCCGTAGACCACGCCGGCCATGCCTAGTCCCGTCAGAATGAGGCCGATCCAGTCCAGCCGGGCCGTGTCCTCCTCGCGCACGTCGGCGATGAATTTCCACACCAGAGCCACGCCCACGGCGGCGATCGGAAGATTGAGGAAGAAGATCCACCGCCACGAGCCATAGGTGATGATGAAGCCGCCGATCGGCGGACCGATGACCGGACCAAGGAGCGCCGGCATGGTCAGAACCGAAAGGGCGCGTACGAGATCGTGCTTGGGCGTCGAGCGCAGCAGAACGAGGCGGCCCACCGGCCCCATCATCGCCCCCGCCGCTCCCTCGCAGGCTCGGGCGACGAGCATCTCGCCGAGGTTCTGGGCCAGGCCGCAGGCGGCGCATGAGGCAGCGTAGGCGACGATGGCGATGAGGAAGATCTTCTTGGCCCCGAACCGGTCGGCCATCCAGCCGCTGACCGGCAAGAAGACCGCCGAGGCGAGCAGGTAGATTGTGATCGCCGTGTTGAGCCGGATCGGGTCCTCGCCGAACGAGCGGGCCATGGTCGGCAAGGCGTTGGCGATGACCGTGGCGCTGAGCGTCTGCATCATCAGAGCCGCGCCGATGATCGCTGGAACCAGGGAGGAGAAGGGCTTGGCTGGCGCCTCGCGAGCCGGCGTCTCGAGCGTGGGGACGGCGGCGCGGCTCATCGGGCCAGCTTCAGCAGCGGCTCGGCGGCGGCGGCAAGGGCCCGACGTTCGCGCGGCGAGAGGGCCGCGAGCCGGGCGGCCAGCCAGTCGTTGCGCCGCCGCCGGATGGCTTCCAGGGCCTTGGCCCCAGCGGTCGTGACCCTCAGGCCGACCCGCCGCCGATCCTCCTCGCGGGCCGGGTCGCGGGCGATCCACCCGGCCGCCTCGAGGCGCTTTAGGTGGGCCGACATCGACGGCGCGCTCATCTGCTCGGCTTCGGCCAGCTCGCCGCCGCCGATGCCAGGCTGTTTGAAGATGAGGCCCAGGAGTTGGGCGTCGAGGACCGAGACCCCCGCCTTCTGGGCTTCCCGGCGAAGCTGGCGCGACGCTCGCAGCAGGGCCGGGCGCAGGGCTTCCGCCAGGGAAATCAGGTCGTCGTCGAGATCAGCGAGGGTCATCGGCCCATATAGTTAGTTAGGCAACTTAACTATCAGGGCCGTGGTGGAGTTTCAAGGGCCCGTGCTAGAATTGCGGGCGATGAAAGGGAGGCGCGCAATGCGGGCGAAATTCACCTACGCCATCAAGTTCGTCGCCGACATGGACAAGGCGTTGGCCTTCTACCGGGACACTTTCGGGCTGACCCTTCGGTTCGCCTCGCCGGGCTGGAGCGAATTCGACACCGGCGAGGTGACCCTGGCCCTGCATCCCGCCAACGACAAGTATCCGGCCGGTGGGGCCCAGATCGGTTTTTCCACCGACGACCTTGCCGGACTCTATGCGGCGCGGGCGGTCAATGGCCTGGAGTTTGTCATCGCGCCGTTCGAGGAGCATGGAACGCTCTTGTCGACCATCCGCGACTGCGACGGCGCCGGCGTTTCGCTCAGCGGCAAGCCCTGAGCTCTTCCCTGCCCGCGCCCGAAGCCCTGAACGGACCGGTGACGCTGGCCGAGTACGATTCGGCGTGGCCCGGCCGGTTCGAGGCCCTGGCGGCCCGCGTGAACGGTGCGCTCGGTTTGGCAGCGCTTGAAATCCACCACGCCGGCTCGACGTCCGTTCCGGAGCTGGCCGCCAAGCCGGTCATCGACATCGTGCTGGCGGTGGCCGACAGCGCCGACGAAGGCGCGTACCTTGCCGCCCTCGAGGCGGCGGGCTGGGAGTTGCGCGTGCGCGAACCGGAATGGTTCGAACATCGCTGCCTGAAGAGCGCCGAACCGGCGAGCAACCTGCACGTCTTCACCGTTGGTTGTCCGGAAATCGCCCGCATGCTGGCCTTTCGCGACCACCTGCGCGCCGACCCAGCCGACCGGCGGCTGTACGAAGACACCAAGCGGGCCCTGGCCGAACACCGGTGGGCCGTGATGCAAGACTACGCCGACGCCAAGACCGCGGTGGTGACGGAGATCATGGGCCGGGCCCTCCCCTAGCCGCCGCTGAGCGCCCCGAAGATCATCAGTTCATCGCCATCGGCCAGCGGCGCGGCGACGTCGCGCGCCGCCCGGGTCCCGATGAAGATCCGCATGTGCGGGCGGATGCGCGCCTGCTCGTCGATGACGCGGAATTTCAAGCCCGGATAGCGGACGTCGAGATCGTCGAGCACCGCGTCGACGCTGCCGCCGGCGGCCTCCACCCGGCTGGCCCCGGCGGTGTAGGCGTGCAGCTGAGAGGGGATCAGCACCGAGATCATGGGGCCGGGGCCGTGACCACCGAATAGATTTCCGGCAGGTGGGCGCCGATCGAGCGCCACGCCTCGCCCTCGTCGTCGCTCATCCACACCTCGCCGTTGGTGGCGCCGAGATAGAGGCCGAGGGGATCAGCCTCATCGGCGCAGAAGGCCTGGCGCTTGACGGTGAACCAGCCCTGTTCGCGCGGGAAGCCTTTGTCCTGCCTCTGCCAACTCGTCCCGGCATCACGGGTGCGATAGACAGCCGGCCGGCCGCCGGGGCTGGTGCGCGGCCACACGTCGGTGCCGTCCATGGGGAAGACCCAGGCGGTGTCCGGCTGGCGCGGATGGGGAACGATAGTGAAGCCTATATCGCCGATCTCGGCCGGCATGGCCCGGCCGATCCGGTCCCACACCTCACCCGGCCGGTCGAGACGATAAATGCCGCAGTGGTTCTGCTGATAGAGCCGGTCGAGCCGCGCCGGCGAAAAGGCGATGAAATGGGCGTCCTGGCCATATTCGGGATAGGGGTCGGGGTTGAAGTTGGCCTCGACGCCTTTGTTGAGAGGGGACCACCCGCCGCCGCGGTCGTGGCTCTCGAACACCCCGCCCGTCGAGGTGGCCAGATACATGTGACGGCCGTCCCGCGGATCGATGAGGATCTGATTGAGCAGTGGGCCGTCCGGCGTGCCCGAGTCGGCCGGAACCCATTTGGAATACATCGGATGGTCGTTGAAGCCGGCGACGCTGTCCCAGGTCGCTCCGTTGTCTTCGCTGACGAAAAGGCCTGGCGGCGAGGAGCCGGCCCACCATACGCCCGGCTCATCGGCGTGGCCCGGCTCGAGCCAGAAGGTGTGGCCCACCGCCCGCGCCGTGGCCGGATCGTCGGATTTGGGGAAGGCCGGCGGCCGGCTGGCCTCGGTCCAGGTCTTGCCGGCGTCGAGCGAGCGGAAGATTGTCGGGCCCAGGTGGCCGGTCTTGGCGGCGATCAGCTGGACGGCCGGATCGCGGCGGTCCTGCACGTAATGATTGACGATCTGGCCGAGAAACAGCGGCCCCTGGAGATTCCAGCCGCCGCGCGCGCCGTCATCGCGGAAGACCCAGGCGCCCTTGCGGGTGCCGACGAGAAGCTGAGTGGTTTGCGCCATGGCGGCCCGCCTGCTGCTGGGGATGGAGGCCCGCTAGCAGACATCCGTCCCGCCGCCGCCGTCAAGGCCCCTACTCGGCGGCGAAGGCGAGAGGCGCGCCGGCGGTAAAGCTGGTCTTGGCCGCCAGTTCCTGCTTGGCCGCCTCGTACTCGGCGGCCAGCCGGGCCACCAGCTCGCCGGCGGTGGGGATCGAGGTCACGGCCCCGATGCCCTGGCCGCAGCCCCATCTGTCGCGCCAGGCCTTGGCGCTCTGGTTGCCGCCGGTGCCGAAATTCATCTTCGACGGGTCGGCCTGGGGCAGGTTGGCCGGGTCGAGGCCAGCCTGCTCGATGCTGGCCTTGAGGTAGTTGCCGTGCACCCCGGTGAAGAGGTTGGTGTAGACGATGTCCTCGCCGCCGTGGCCGACGATCATCTGCTTATAGCCCTCCGAGGCGCGGGCCTCCTGGGTGGCGATGAAGGCCGAGCCGATATAGGCGAGATCCGCGCCCATGGCCTGGGCGGCGAGCACCGCCCGCCCGGTGGCGATGGCGCCCGAGAGAGCGATCGGACCGTCGAACCAGCCGCGCAGCTCCTGGATCATGGCGAAGGGCGAGAGCGTGCTGGCGTGTCCTCCCGCCCCCGCCGCCACCGGGATCAGGCCGTCGGCTCCCTTCTCGATCGCCTTGCGGGCAAAGAAGCTGGAGATCACATCGTGCAGTACGACCCCGCCCCAGCCATGGACGGCGGTGTTGACGTCCTCGCGGGCGCCGAGCGAGGTGATCACCACCGGGACGTGGTATTTGGCGCACAGCTCGACGTCCTCCTCGAGCCGGTTGTTGGTCTTGTGGACGATCTGGTTGACGGCGAAGGGCGCGGCGGGGGTGTCCGGATGCGCCCTGTCCCAGGCCGCCAGCTCCTCGGCGATCTGGCCGAGCCATTCGTCGAGCTGGGAGACGGGTCGGGCGTTGAGGGAGGGAAAGGCGCCGACGATCCCGGCCTTGCACTGGGCGATCACCAGGTCGGGCCCCGAGACGATGAACAGGGGCGAGCCGATCACCGGCAGGCGCAGGCGGTCGCGGAGCACGGGCGGCAGAGCCATGCAAGTCCCTCCAACTGAACGGCGATCACCCTTGAACCGTTCGCAGGTGCGAGACAAGTCCCCTCGCCGCGGCCGCCGCCAGGCTCTAGGGAACGGCCATGAGCGCCGCCGTCCAGATCACCGCGCGCGGGCGCCGGGCCGATATCGAGACGGCCGACGCCGCCCTGGAGGCCGACCCCGTCCTGGAGGCGGCGGCCTGGTCGCGGATCGAGGAGGACGAAGCGCGGCAAATCTGGCGGATCGACGCCTGGCCATCCACCCCAGACGAAGCGCGGGAGATCCGGCGAGTCCTGGCCACGGTTTCCGGATTGAGCGTCGCCGTCTCGACGCTCGCCGACGCGGACTGGATCGCCCTTTCACTCTCCGGCCTGCCGCCGGTGAGGGCCGGCCGGTTCTTCATCTTCGGGGCCCACGACAGGGGCCGCGCGCCGGCCAACGCGGTCGCCCTTCGCATCGAGGCGGGGGCGGCGTTCGGCACCGGCCATCACGGCACCACGGTGGGCTGCCTGGACGCCTTCGACGGCCTCTTGAAAGCCAGGCGCTTCGCGCGGGTGCTCGACGTGGGGACCGGAACTGGCGTCCTGGCCATCGCAGCGGCGCGGACCGGCTCCAACCAAGTGGTGGGAACCGATATCGATCCGGTGTCGGTGGTGGTGGCGCGGGCCAACGCCCGCCTCAATCACGCCCGCTGCCGCCTGGTCCGGGCCGATGGGCTGAACGCCGCCGAGGTTGCCCGCTACGCTCCCTACAACCTGGCGTTCGCCAACATTCTTGCCGGACCGCTCATCGGCTTGGCCCAGGATATCCGCGTGGCCCTTAAGCCGGGCGGCTTCGCCATCCTCTCGGGCCTCCTGCGGGCCCAGGCGCGAAGCGTCCGCGCCGCCTATGTGGCCCGCGGCTTCGCCATGATGCGCCGCCTCGACCTCGACGCCTGGACGACACTGGTGATGCGGCGCCGCTGATCCTAGCCGCCCGGCTTTTCGGCGCCCGCCTTCGGCCAAACCTTGAGGAAGGCCTCGTCGCGGAAGGGATCGCCGGGGGAAAGGCGCTCACCCAGTCGGGGGACATTGGGCAGGCCCGTGCGGCCGGCCTTCGGCGCATAGACCGCCCGCTCGCCGAAGAAGCGCAAGGTGAGGGTCCGCCGTCTTCCCTCCCCGTGAGTGGCGCCGCCGCCATGCAGGGTGGCGATGTCGAAGACGATTACATCACCGGGAGTCACCGGCCAGGAAACGATCGGCCAGCGATCTCGCGCGGCCTCGATGTCGGGCAGGCGCGGCAGGTCGCTCGCCGGATAGAGCGGGGCTGTATCGTCGCCAAGCGCGAAGCTCGAGCCATTGTAAAGGGTGGCGCGGTGAGAACCCGGCACGAATTCCAGCGCGTCGTCGGCCGTCACCGGATCGAAGGCGATCCAGGCCACCGCCGTGTCGCGCCCGCCGATGGGAAGGTAGGAGGCGTCCTGGTGCCAGGGCGTCCGCCGCGTCTCGCCCCCCTCCTTGAGGAAGACCTGTTCATACATGAACCAGACGCTGGAGCGCCCCCACAGGCGGGCGCAGATTTCGGGCAGAGGCGAGGCCTCCAGCATGGATCTGTAACCCTCCAGGACACGCGGATTGTAGAGATCCTGGTAGAAGGTGCTGGCCTTGTCCGCCTGGGCGATCTTGCCGCCGAAGGCCGGGTGGTCCAGCGACCAGCGCCACGCCGCCAGCGCCGCCTCGAGTTGCGCCGCGTCCAGCACGCCGGGCAGGATCACCACCCCGTCGCGTTCGAAACCCTCTCGCGCCTCGCCCCAGTCGATCATCGCCGTTTCCCCGGCCGGCGTCCGCCCTACTCCGCCGGGGCGGCGATCTCGGCCAGGACCTCGGCCTCGACCTTGGGATTGGCCTGGCCGTCGGCGGTGGCCATCAGTTGCTTGGGCACCAGCAGGATCACCGGCACGATCAGGGCATAGACGGCGGTGGTGGCGGCGACGCAGTAGACGAAGCCGTGAACCGGGTCGGCGGCGTAGATCTTCGAGCCCAGCAGGTCGCTGCCTCTGGATGAGAGCAGGTTGCCGGCCTCGATCAGCATCATCATCGTCCCTTGCAGCCCCGGCGGGCAGGAGCGCACGGCGAGGTCGTAGATGGCCGCCGCGGCCACCCCGCCCATCATGCCGATCGGCACCGCCAGCATCAGGGCCTGATCCCCCGAATGGATGAGGGCCAGGGGGATCATTTGCGGCACGGTGATGATCAGGCCCCACCACAGGAGCTTTTCCAGGCTTACCCGTTTGCACAGCCAGCCATAGAGGAAAAAGATCGGGATGAACGAGGCGGCGAAGATGCCCTGGTAGAGGCCATAGACCTCGTCCTTGGCGTGCAGGGTGTTGGACAGATAGTACTGCAGCGGCGTGTTCGCGCCCGGGGCGAACTGGAACATGAAGATCATCAGCACGGCCGGATAGATCGCCCGGTGGCGGAAGAGCCGCTTCACGTCCCCCCACAGATCCGCGCCCTTGGCCTGGGGGGCGTTGTAGGCGTCGTGGAACACCGCCTTGGGCCGCCAAAGGCCGAACAGGGCGACCGCGATCGCCATCGCCGCGACGATGATGAAGATCAGGCTGGGCTTCATGTTGTCGGCCACCCAGCCTGAGGCGGCGCCCCCGACAATGTACGGCAGGGATGCGAGGATGTTCCACAGGGCGCTGAGGCGCCCGCTCATCAGCTTCTCCTGACCGACCAGGGCGATCAGGCCCCAATAGGCGGCGGAGATGAAGCGGAAGGTGACCATGACCAACAGCATGCCGATCACCAGGCCGGTGTAGGACAGATGCGAGAAACCCATCCACAGGAAGACGATGGCGCTGATCGGCGCGAAGAGCAGGAGATAGCCGCGATCGCGCAGGCCGAACGGGCTCCACAGATCCCGCGTCAGGCCGAAGACGAAGGAAAGATAGACCGGGATGGCCGTCACCAGCCGGAAGGTCGAGACCTCGATGGCGGTGGCGTGAAGCTGGTTCTTCAGCAGATAGGCGGTGACGATGTCGAGGAGATATCCCGTGGGCAGGGCCAGGTAGACCAGCAGCGTCAGGGGCGCGAAGTAGAGATAAATCTGACCGGTGCGCGGCGCGCTCGCGCCAGGAATGGCCGCGTCAGCCATGGGTGTCTCCCTCTGGGAAAGGCTCGACACACGCGCCTTTTCGTTATTTTCCAATCAACATGACGCAAGATGAACTCGCGGTGAAGCGCGTCCGTCAGTTCACGCTCGAAATCGGCGGCGCGAGCGCTTCGAGCGGCTGTAGCTCGGCGTCCAGGCCGAGCGCGAACTCGATCGCCG
The DNA here is from genome assembly GCA_036498165.1 of Caulobacteraceae bacterium. Taxonomy (GTDB): domain Bacteria; phylum Pseudomonadota; class Alphaproteobacteria; order Caulobacterales; family Caulobacteraceae; genus Acaudatibacter. Next base: position 9,660 of record DASXIE010000012.1, on the reverse strand, counting down.
CCGCGATGATCATGGCCCCTGCGCCGACGAGATAGCCGATCAGGATTCCCTGACGCGACCCCTCGCCGATCAGCACTCCGAACATCGCCGGCCCCGCCACTCCGCCGAGGCCGGTGCCAAAGGCGTAGAAGAGGGCGATCGCCACCGCCCTGATCTCCAGCGGGAAGGACTCGGCGACGGTGAGATAGGCGGCGCTGGCGGCGGCCGAGGCGAAAAAGAAGATTACCGTCCAGGCCGCCGTCTGCTGCACGGCGTCGATGAGGCCGGCCGCGAACAGCCAGCCGGTGATCGCCAGCAGGACTCCCGCCAGGGCGTAGGTCGCCCCGATCATCACCCGCCGACCGAGGCTGTCGAACAGAGAACCCAACAGGAGGGGTCCGGCGAAGTTGCCGACCGCGAATGGCAGCAGGAACCAGCCGACCTCGCCGGCGGCGACGCCATAGAAGCGGGTGAGGATCAGAGCGTAGGTGAAGAAGATGGCGTTGTAACAGAAGGCCTGGCTGGCCATCAGCGTGAGGCCCACAAATGTGCGCTTCGGATAGGTGCGGACGAGGGCGCGGCCGACCCCCAGCCAGCTTACCCTGCCGCCGTGGCGCAACCTCAGGACCGCGGCTCCGTCCGGCGCCGCCACCACGCCGCCGCGGGCCGCCACCCCCGCTTCGATGGCGGCGACGATGCGCTCGGCCTCGTCGGGACGGCCATGGCTCATCAGCCAGCGCGGGCTTTCAGGAATGAAACGGCGCACCCAGAGGATCACCAATCCCAGGACCGCGCCGATCAGGAAGGCGAGACGCCAACCCAGCCCGGGCGGAAAGAGGCGCGGATCGAGCGCAGCGACCGAGCCGACGGCGCCCAGGGCGGCGCCGATCCAATAGCTGCCGTTGATCACCAGGTCGGTGAAGCCGCGGCGGCGAGCCGGGATCAGTTCCTGGACCGCCGAGTTGACCGCCGCGTACTCCCCGCCGATCCCCGCCCCGGTCAGGCAGCGGAAGACCATGAAGGAGGGGAGATTCCACGCCAGGCCCGAGGCGGCGGTGGCCAGGAGATAGAGGGCCACCGTGAGGGTGAAGAGCCGCCGCCGGCCGAAGTGGTCGGTCAGACGGCCGAAGACCACCGCTCCCACCACCGCCCCGACGAGATAGGCGCTGGCCATGAGGCCGACCTGCGCCTCGGTCAGGGCCAGGGCGTGGGGATCGCGCAGCGCCGAGGAGAGCGAGCCGACCAGGGTGACTTCGAGGCCGTCGAGGATCCACGCCACGCCCAAGGCGCCGGCGACCAGCCAGTGGAAGCGGCTCCACGGCAGGGCGTCGAGCCGCGCCGGAACATTGGTCTCGATGATCTCGCTGGCGTGCATCGCTTCGACGTCCCGCTCTGGCCCTGGGGCGCTGAAGGTCCTAAATCCCTGCCCCATGCGCCAGACCTTCGATGAAACCACCGATCCCTCGTTTGGGACCAAGCACACACCCCTGATCCGCGCGGCCATGGCCGAACAGGCCCTGGACGGCTTCCTGATCCCGCACGAGGACGAGCACCAGAACGAATACCTGCCGGCGGCCAACGACCGCCTGGCCTGGGCCACCGGCTTCACCGGCTCGGCCGGCGCGGCGGTCATCCTGAAGGACGCGGCGGCGATCTTCGTCGACGGACGCTACACCCTGCAGGTCCGCGACCAGGTGGACCAGAACCTCTTCGAGATCCGCGATTTCGTCGACGGCGGGGTGCCGGCCTATCTTTCCGAGGCGGCCAAGCCCGGGTGGACGATCGGCTATGACGCCCGCCTGCACAGCCCCGACGCCCTGTGGCATCTGCGCACCGCGGCGGAAAAGGCCGGCGCGAACCTGAGGCCCGTGGAGGTCAATCCGCTCGACAAGGCCTGGGGCGAGGCCCGCCCCGCCCAGCCGGCGGCCCCCGTCGTTCCCCATCCGCTGGAATACGCCGGCGAGGACTCGGCCTCAAAGCGCACGCGGGTCGGCGAGAGCATCGCCGAGACCGGAGGGTCGGCGGCGGTGATCACGGCGCCGGCCTCGATCGCCTGGCTGTTCAACATCCGCGGCGGCGATGTGCGCCGCTCCCCCCTGCCGCTGGCCCAGGCGATCCTCGCCGCCGACGGCTCGGCACGGCTCTTCCTCGACCCCGCCAAGGTGACGCCGGACCTGCCGGCGTGGCTCGGCAACGAGGTGCGCCTCGAGAAGCCTGATGACCTCGCCGCGGCGCTCGCTGAGCTGAAGGGCGCCAAGGTGCTCGTCGACCCGGCCCAGTCGTCGGCCTGGTACTTCGAGACCCTGAGGCAGGACGGGGCCGAGACGATTTCCGCCGCCGATCCCTGCGCCCTTCCCAGGGCCTGCAAGAATGAGGTGGAAATCGAGGGGACGCGGCGGGCCCATCGCCGCGACGGCGCGGCCCTCACCCGTTTCCTCCACTGGCTGGCCACCGACGCCCAGGAGAGCCTGCCGGACGAGGTGGAGATCGTAGGCAAGCTGGAGGCCTTCCGCGAGGCGACCGGGGCGCTCAAGGACCTGTCGTTCGACACAATTGCCGGGGCGGCGTCCAACGGGGCGATCGTCCATTACCACCCCAGCCACCGGCTCAACAAAAGGACCCGATCCGGCTCCCTGCTGCTGGTTGATTCAGGGGCGCAGTATCTCGACGGCACCACGGATGTGACCCGCACCGTGGCCATGGGCGAGCCGACGGCCGAGATGCGCGAGCGCTTCACCCTCGTCCTCAAGGGGCATCTGGCCCTGGCCAGGGTCCGCTTCCCGGCCGGGACCACGGGGTCGGCCCTCGATGCCCTGGCGCGGGTGGCCCTGTGGGCCCACGGTCTCGACTACGACCACGGCACCGGCCATGGGGTCGGCTCCTATCTCGGCGTCCACGAGGGGCCGCAGCGGATCGCCAAGCAGCCCAATTCGACGCCCCTGCAGGCGGGGATGATCGTCTCCAACGAGCCCGGCTACTACAAGGAGGGGGCCTATGGCATCCGCATCGAGACCCTGCAGGTGGTGACGCCGGCCGCTCAGATCGCCGGCGGCGAGCGGCCGATGCTGGGCTTCGAGACCCTGACGCTGGCGCCCATCGACCGCCGCCTGATCGTCGCCGATCTGCTCACCCCCGAGGAACGGGCCCAGCTAGACGCCTATCACGGCCGGGTGCTCGCCGAGATCGGGCCACAGCTGGAAGGCGAAGCCAGAGCCTGGCTGGAGACCGCCTGCGCGCCGATCTAGGAACTACTGCCCCGGAGGCGGCGGGGGCGGTGGCGGGGGCGGAAGCGGCGGCGCGGGGGGAACGGGCGGCGCGGGAGGCTCCGGCGGTGGCGGCGGCTCCATCGCCATCCGGCCAGCCTCACGCATGGCGCGGCGCATTTCCGGCGAATTGAGTTGGCGACGGACTTCCGCCATCCTTTCCTTGAGGTGGGCGTCCTTCCACTCCTGAGCGGCTTGGCGGCCGGCCTCGGCGGCTTGGCGCCCTACCTCGGCCGCCTGACGGACGGCCTCGCGGACCTCCTCGCGGTCGGCGACGGTGAGTTCGCTCTGATGGGCCCGGGCCTCCGCCAGCGCTCGCTGAACCTCGGCCGAAGCCATGACCTGGGCCGCGCGGGCGCTTTCCATGGCGTGGCGGACCGTCTCCTCGATCTGCCGCTCGTCGACCATCGGCGGTTCGGGCGGCGCAGGAGGCTCGGCGAGCCTCGCCTCCCTCGGCTCATAGCGATTCTGGGCCATGTGATGGTGGTGACGGGGCGCGGCGTAGTAGGGGGCGGCCGGCGGCGCGGGGGGCGCGGGCGGGGCATAGGCTGGCGTGGCCGCCGGAGGCGACGGTTCCTGGGCGTAGGCGGGGGTCACCCGCAGCAGCACGGCCGGGGCGAGGACGGCGCAGGCCGCCGCCCCGCCGACAAAGAGCCGGCCGCAGCCGCTTTTCGACGGGCCTTTGATCAGATGCATCAGTCGATCCTCCAGGTCGCCGCGGCCGAAAAGTCCCACCAGGGCGGGGGAGCTTTCGCCGGACATGGTGATTTTCAGGCCCGCAGCCAGATTGAGCAGGCAGCGGGCGTAGTTCGTCGGCGAGGCCATCGCCGCCGAGGCCATGGCGTCGCAGGCCATCTCGCGGCTCTGCCGCACCCCGGCGCGGATCTCATGGGTGACCGGATGCCAGGCGATCGGTGCGGCCAGCGCCTCACAGGCGAGATTGACCGCGAAATCGCGCCGGACCACGTGGGCGGCCTCGTGCAACAGGGCGGCGCGCTGATCCTCCTCGCCCAGGCGGGCGAAGGCGCGGGGAACCAGGATGACCGGCCACAGGGCTCCGGCCACCACCGGGCCGCGCACCTCTTCGCAGACCCGCACCGGCGGGGCCTTGCGGCCATGGGAGCGGGCAAAGGCGCGCAGGGCGCGATCGACGCTCGTGCGCAGGACCGTCGGCCGAGAGCGTTCGACGAGAGCGGCGGCGCCGCGCCAGGAGACGATCAGCCGGGTGAAACTGATCGCCAGCACGCCCGAGAAGGCCAGGGCGATGAGGCGGGCGAGGCCGGGGTCGAGTTCGATCGGCGGCAAGAGCGGCGGCCGCACGGGGCCGGGCGCGAACACCGGCGATGGGCCGGCCGCCAGGGCGGGCGCGGCCTCCGCTAGCGGCGCGGGAGTGGCGAGCATCGCCAGGGCCGGCAGCAGCGGCAGGCACGTAGCGATCGCCAGTGCGGCCAGCCAGATGGCGTGCTGGGCGCGTGGGCCAAATCCGCCCACGCGGGAGAGGATCGCCGCCCCGATCGCCACCAGCGGCACCTGCCAGACGGCGTTGACGAGGTAGTCGATGAGCGCGTGCGGCATCAGCCCTTGTCCTCCTCGAGGAGTCTGGCGGCGCGGGCAATTTCCTCGGCGGTGATCTGGCGGGTGTCGATGAGCGACATCAACAAGGCCTCGCCGGAGCCGCCGAACATCCGCCCGACGAGATCACTGAGCGCGCTGGCCACCGCGCCTTCGCGGCTGATCGCCGGCCGGTAGACATAGGCGCGGCCGGCCAGTTGGCGGCGCACCTTTTTCTTGCGCAGCAGCACGCCCAGCATGGTCTGGACAGTGGTGTAGGCGAGTTCGTCGGCCAGCCTTCCCTGGACCTCGCCCACGGTGGCCGGTCCGGCGTCCCACAGGACCTGCATGATCTGCAGTTCCAGCGGAGTCAGGACTCCAGGGGCGCGTTCCTGTCCGGACGCCATGTCAGCTCCTAATCTCTTAGGCATGAGCCTGCGCCCCACCCCCGCCACCGGTCAACTAAACTTTTAGTAGGGAATCCACGGCGCCTCGCGGCCATGGAACCCTGCCGCAATCGGGCGCGCTCTAAGAGCCTTAGTAACGGCGGAGTATTTGCCATGAGATCGACAACCTTGGCCCTCGGCGCGGCGGTTCTGATCGCCTTCGGATTGCCGGCCCTCGCGCACCCCGGCGGTGGCGGTGGCGGCGGCGGTGGCGGCATGGGCGGCGGCATGGGTATGGCGGGCGGCAACGGCGGCGTGTTCCCAGGCGGCGGCCACACCGGCGGTGTGTTCCCCGGCGGCGGCCATACGGGCGGCGTGTTCCCGGGCGGCGGCATGCATTCCGGTACGCACGGCAACGGCGGGGTCTTCCCCGGCGGCGGCCATACGGGCGGGGTCTTTCCTGGCAAGGGCGCGACCAATGGGACGTTCCCGGGCCAGGCCGGCGTCCGCAAGGGCCATAGCAAGACCGCCGGCGTCTTCCCCGGTCGCGGCCATACGATGGGCGTGTTCCCGGGGCGTGGCCACACCAACGGCGTCTACCCCGGCGGCGCTCAGTAGCACCTGCCGGACGTCCGCTTCAGGGCCCCGCCAGCCGCACGGCGGGCGCGGCCTTCAGGCGCGCCCTATGAGCGCCATCCATTCGTCCTCGCTCATCACATGCAGGCCTAATTCGCTCGCCGTCTTGAGCTTGGAGCCGGCGCCGGGGCCGGCGACGACGATATCGGTCTTCCTCGACACCGAGGAGGCCACCTTGGCGCCCAGGCTCTCGGCCTGGGCCTTGGCTTCGTCGCGGGTCACCCGCTCCAAGGCGCCGGTGAAGACTACCGTCTTGCCGGCGACGGGGCTCTCGGTCGCCGGTCGGGCGGCGTCTTCGATGGTCAGCTGATCGGCCAGGGCCTCGACCATGCGGCGATTGTGGCTCTCGGCGAAAAAGGCCGCGCAGGCCCCGATCACCGCCGCGCCGACCTGATCGAGGGCGTCGAGTTCGGCGATCGCCTCCGCGTCGCCGGCCGCCACCTTGTCCATCGCCGCCAGGAAGGTCGCGGCGTCGCCATAGCCCCTGGCCAGGACCACCGCGGTGCTCTCGCCGATGTGGCGGATGCCGAGCGCGTTGATGAACCGCTCCAGGGAGATCGTCCGCCGCGCCTCTATGGCGGCGGCGAGATTGGCCACCGAGGTCTCGCCGTACCCGCCCCGCTCGCGCAGCAGAGACAGCTGGGCGTCATCCTTGCCCAGGCGGAAGATATCGGCGGGCTCGCGGATCAGGCCTTCCTCGTAGAAGGCGGTGAGCTGCTTGATCCCCAGGCCCTCGATGTCGAAGGCGCGGCGGGCGACGAAATGCCGGAGATGCTCGATGCGCTGGAACGGGCAGGCCAGCTCGCCCGTGCAGCGGCGGACCACGGTCTCCGCGCCCGAAGCGGTGGTCTCGCGGGCCAGGGGCGTTTTAAGGTGACAGGGGCAACGGGTGGGAAATTCGTACGGAACCGCGCCGGCGGGACGCTCCTCGAGGACCGGCCCGACGATCTGGGGGATCACGTCGCCGGCCCGCTGGATAATCACCGTATCGCCGATCCGCAGGTCCTTGCGGGCGATCTCGTCGGCGTTGTGGAGGGTGGCGTTGACCACCACCACGCCCCCCACCGTCACCGGCGTGAGGCGGGCGACCGGCGTCACCGCCCCGGTCCGGCCGACCTGGATGTCGATAGCCTCCAGAACCGTGCGGGCCCGCTCGGCGGGGAACTTGCGGGCCACCGCCCAGCGCGGCGAACGCGAGACGAAGCCCAGCCGCGCCTGCCAGTCGAGGCGATCGACCTTGTAGACCACGCCGTCGATGTCGAAGCTCAGGTGCGGCCGCTGGCGCTCCATTTCGGCGTAGGCCTCAAGGAGGCCGTCGACGCCCTCCACGCACCGCGTCTGGGGCGTGGTCTTGAAACCCCAGGACTTCAGGGCCTCCAGCGCCTCTCGCTGGGTGGCGGCGAAAGCATTGCTGGAAAGGCCCCAGGCATAGGCGAAGAAGCGCAGCGGCCGCTGGGCGGTGATCGCCGGGTCGATCTGGCGCAGAGAGCCGGCGGCGGAATTGCGCGGGTTGGCGTAGGTGCGCGTCCCGGCCGCCTCGGCGGCGGCGTTGAGGGCGGCGAAGTCCGCGTGGCCGAGATAGACCTCGCCGCGAATCTCGATGACCTTCGGCCAGCCCTTGCCGCGCAGGCGATGGGGAATCTCGGCCAAGGTCCGCAGGTTGGCGGTGACATCCTCGCCGACCTGGCCGTCGCCGCGGGTCGCGCCCTGGACGAGGACGCCGTCCTCGTAGCGGATCGAAGCCGAAAGCCCGTCGATCTTCGGCTCGGCGGTATAGGCGACCGCCTCTTCCCCCAGGCGCAGGAAGCGGCGCACGCGGGCGTCGAACTCGGCCGCGTCGGCGTCGGAAAAGGCGTTGTCGAGCGACAGCATGGGGACGCCATGGACCACCGGCGAGAAGGCCAGGGCGCGAGCGGCGCCGACTTTTTTCGAGGGGGAATCCTCCCGGACGAGGGCCGGGAAGCGGGCCTCGATGGCGCCGTTGCGGCGCTTGAGCTCATCGTATTCGGCGTCGGAGACGAGGGGGGCGTCGTCCTGGAAATAGCGGCGGTCGTGCTCGGCCAGTTCGCCGGCCAGCCGCACAAGCTCTTCGGCGGCCTCGGCCTCGGTGAGGTCGGCGACATCCTTGATCGGCACGGGTCAGGCCGCCATCAGCGCGCGGGCAGCGGCGCGCGCGGCTTCGGTGATCCGCTCGCCCGACAGCATGCGGGCGATTTCCTCTTCGCGCGCGGTCGCGCCAAGGACCTCCACGGCGGTATGCTCGGCGGCCCCGGAGCCCAGTTTGCTCACCCGCCAGTGGGCGTCGGCCCGGGCCGCCACCTGGGGACTGTGGGTGACCACCAGGACCTGGGCCTCGCCCGCCAGCCGCGCCAGGCGCTGGCCCACCGCGTCGGCCACCGCCCCGCCGACGCCCTGGTCGACCTCGTCGAAAATGATCACCGGCTGGACCGCGCCGCGCACCGCCAGGCTCGCCTTGAGGGCCAAGGACAGGCGGGCGAGTTCGCCGCCCGAGGCGATCGAGACCAAAGGCGCGAACGGCGCTTCGGCGAGGGTGGCGATCTCGAACTCGACCCGGTCGGCGCCGGCCGGCCCGAGGCGGCTCTCGGCCAGAGGCTCGATGGCGACCCGAATCCGCGCCTTGCCCAGGCGAAGGGGGCCGAGTTCCGACTGCACCGCGCCAGCCAGGCGCTCGCCGGCGGCCCGGCGGGCGGCGCTGAGGGCAGCGGCGGCGGCGACGTAGGCGGCGCGGGCCGCGCCCGCCGCGGCCTGGGCGGCCGCCACGGCTTCCCCGGCGCCCTCGATGGCCGCGAGGCGCCGGGCCAGCTCGGCCCTGGCGGCGGGCAGATCGTCGACCGCGACGCCGAGCTTGCGGGCGGCGGCGCGCAGGGCGAAGAGCCGCTGCTCGGCCTCCTCCAGACGTCCCGGCTCGAAGGTGAAGGCGGCCGCGGCGGCGTCGATGGCGGCGGAGGCTTCGGCCGCCTCGATGGCGGCGCGATCCACCGCCTCGGCGGCCGCCTCCAGCAGACGCGGCGCGGAGGATTCGGCGGCGACCCCAGCCGAAAGGGTCCGTTCGCGAGCCCGGCCAAGAGAGCGGAAGGCCTGGCCCAGACGCCCGGCCATGGCGTCGGCGTCGACGGCGTCGGCGGCGGCCGCGATGTCGGCGATGGCCCGTTCCGCGGCCGACAGCATGGCCCGCTCGTTGGCCAGGGCCGCCTCCTCGCCCTCGCGCGGGGCCAGGCGATCGAGTTCGCCGAGGTGGGCGGAAAACTCGTCGCGTTCGGCGTCGCTGCGGGCGTGGTCCGCCTCCAGCGCAGCCAATCGATCCTGCGCCTCCCGCCAGGACGACCAGGCGCCGGCGCAGGCGGCGGTTTCGGCTTCGAGGGCGCCGAAGGCGTCGAGCAGGGGCCGATGGGTGCGGGCGTCGAGAAGGCCGACGGTTTCATGCTGGCCGTGCACCTCGACAAGGGCCTCGCCCAGTTCGCGCAGCACGCCGACTCCGACCGCCTGGTCATTGACGAAGGCGCGCGAGCGGCCGTCGGCGCCCAGCACGCGGCGCAGGACCAGATCCTCGTCGCGGCGGAAGGCCAGGCCTTTGTCGTCCAGGAGCGCCCAGACCGGATGGTCCGGGCCTGGCGCGAAGATGGCCGAGGCCATGGCCTGGGCCGCCCCGCGGCGCACGAGCGCCGCCTCGCCGCGCGCCCCGAGCGCTAGGCCGAACGCATCCAGGATAATCGACTTGCCGGCTCCCGTCTCGCCGGTGAGCACGGTGAGGCCCGGCCCGAACGCCAGGTCGAGGCTTGCGGCGAGCACGACGTCGCGGATGCCCAGGCCGATCAGCATGGCGC
>DASXIE010000011.1:0-2490 GCA_036498165.1 Caulobacteraceae bacterium | reverse complement strand
ACGGTGGCGGCCCACGTGGCGGCCATGGTCGTGCCAGGCTCGGGCCTTGTGCGCGAAGCGGCCGAGGCCGAGGGGCTGGACGAGGTCTTCCGCGCCGCCGGTTTCGACTGGCGCAAGCCGGGCTGCTCGATGTGCCTGGGGATGAACCCCGATCGCCTCGCCCCCGGCGAGCGCTGCGCCTCGACCTCCAACCGCAACTTCGAGGGCCGCCAGGGCCGCGGCGGGCGCACCCACCTGATGAGCCCAGCCATGGCCGCCGCCGCCGCCATCGCCGGCCACATCACCGACGTGCGGGATTATCTCTGATCAGAATAACACGCGTGGATTCATGATGCGCGCGGGATCGAGGGCGGCGCGGATGGCGCGCAGGGCGGCGAGCTCCTCGGGGCCCTTGTAGGCGGCCGCCTCGGCGGTCTTCATGGTTCCCAGGCCGTGCTCGGCGCTGATCGAGCCGCCCAGGTCGTGGACGATGCCATGGACGATGCGGGCACCCTCGTCGCGGCCCTCGAGCGGCCCCAGGACATCGTAGTGGATGTTGCCGTCGCCAACGTGGCCGAAGGCGTCGATGCGCACATCGCCGAAGCGGGCAGTCAACGCCGCCACGGCGGCCTCGATGAAGTCCGCCACCCGCGAGATCGGCACGGCGACATCGTGCTTCCAGGCCGTCCCTTCGCTCTTCTGGGCCGCCGATTGATTCTCGCGAAGGGCCCAGAAGGCGCGCGCTTGCGTCTCGTTCTGAGCCACGGCGGCGTCGCTGATCAGGCCGTCGGCGAGCGCCCCCTCGAGGAAGCGCTGCATGGCCGCTTCCGCCGTTCCCCGGCGGGCGTCGGCGACCTCGATGAGCACATACCACGGCGGCCGGCCCTCCAGCGGCGGGCGGGCGCCCGGAAGATGGGCGAGGACAAGGTCCATGCCCAGCGCGCCGATGAGTTCGAAGGCCTCGACTGCCCCGCCGGTCTCGTTCCGTGCCCGGACGAGGAGGGCCATGGCGTCGGCCGGACTGGCTAGGCCAACGAAGGCCACGGCCCGCGAGGGCAGGATCGGGAAGAGTTTCAGGGCCGCGGCGGTGACGACGCCCAACGTCCCCTCGGCCCCGATGAGTAGCTGCTTGAGGTCGTAGCCCGTATTGTCCTTACGCAGACGTTTGAGGCCGTTCCACAGCCGCCCGTCGGGAAGCACTGCCTCGAGGCCCAGCACCAGGGCGCGCATGGTTCCGTACCGCAGGACCGCGGTGCCTCCGGCGTTGGTGGAGACGAGGCCGCCGATCGTCGCCGAGCCCTCCGAGGCGAGGCTCAGGGGGAAGAACCGCCCGGCGTTGACGGCCGCCTCGTGCACGGCGGCGAGGGTCAGGCCGGCCTCGACGATGATCACATCATCGACCGTATCGACCGCGCGTGTGGCGGTCAGGCGTTCGGTGGAAAGAAGGATTTCGCCCTGCGGGATCTGGCCGCCGACCAGGCCGGTGTTGCCGCCCTGGGGGGTGATGGCGACGCCGGCGCGGGCGCATATGGCCACCACCGCGGCCACCGCCTCGGCCGTGCGCGGCAGGGCCAGGAGCGGGGTCGCCCCGCTCCACCGCTCGCGCCATTCGACGAGGTGGGGGGCGAGGCGCTCGGGATCCTGACTCCAGTTCCCGTCCCCCACTGCCTGTTTGAGGGCGGACAGCACGGCTTCCGGAATGGGGGCGATCATCTCTGCAGCATAGGCCATCGGAGGGCCCTACCCTACCTGGCCGGCGGCGCGGCGCAGGCGATCGTTGATGGCTTCGCCGAGGCCCTCGTTCGGGATCGGGGCGACGGCGATGGCGACGGGCTCCTGGGCGTCGGCGGCGCGGAGGTAAGCGAACAGGTGGGCGGCGGCCTCGGCCAGGTCCGCGGGCGGGCTGAGGTTGAGGGCCTCCGGCCCGATGGCGCCAAAGCCGATGAAGGCCTCGCCGGGCCGCGGCTCCGTCGCGTCCAGGCGCAGGGGCGCGGCCGGGGCGTAGTGGCGGGCAAGGCGTCCCGGCGAGCGACGAGCATCGTCCTCGGCCTCCGCCAGCGGGCCGATCACCGCCTCGATCTCAGAGCGCGTCACCGCCCCGGGGCGCAGCAGGCGGGGCGGTCCCTCGAGCAGGGAGACGACAGTCGATTCCAGCCCCACGGCGCACGGGCCGCCGTCGAGGCTGGCCCCCGCCGCCGATCCGGTTTCGGCCAGGGCGTCGGCGAGGGTGGTCGGGCTCGGGCGTCCCGAACGGTTGGCCGAAGGGGCGGCGAGCGGACGGCCGAACGCCTCCAGCACGGCCTTGGCCAGGGGATGGGCCGGAGCGCGCACTGCGAGGGTGTCGAGGCCGGCGCGGGAGAGATCACAGACGCGGCCGCCGGGCCTCGCCGGGGCGACGAGGGTCAGGGGTCCCGGCCAGAAGGCGGCGGCGAGGGCCCGGGCCCTCTTGTCGAGCACCGCCTCGGCCTCGGCGGCGGCAAGGTCGAGGACATGGGCGATGAGGGGGTTGAA
>DASXIE010000010.1:0-16510 GCA_036498165.1 Caulobacteraceae bacterium | reverse complement strand
GTGCGGGTCAATTCGGTCCATCCGGGGATCATCGAGACGCCGATCTGGCTCACCGTCATGCCGATGGGCGAGCCGGGCGCCAACGCCCCGCCGGACCTCGACGCGATCTCAGCCATGGCCGTGCCGCTCGGGGTCAAGGGCGTCCCCGACGACATCGCCAAAGGCGTCTTGTGGCTGGCCAGCGAGGAGTCCCGCTACGTCACGGGCGCCGAACTGGTCATCGACGGCGGGCTCAGCGTGCGGTGAACCTCACGCCCACTCCACGTCCGCCCCGATGGCCGTCAGGTTCTCGACGAAGCGGGGATGGGCGCGACGGATGGGGTCGGCGTTGAGGATGGTCGAGCAGCCCTCGATGCTGGCCGCCACCATCAAAAGGGCGATGGCGACGCGGATGATGTAGGGGCTTTCGACCTTGGCGGCGCATAGCGGCTTGCCGCCGAAAGTGATCACCCGGTGGGGGTCGCACTGCAGGGCGTGGGCCCCGAACTTGGCCAGCTCCGAGGTCCAGCCGAGCGCCCCCTCGTAAACCTTGTTCCAGTAGAGCATCTCGCCCTCCGCGCGGGCGCCCAGGGCGACGAAGATCGGCAGCAGGTCGACCGGCAGGTAGGGCCACGGCGCGGCCTCGATCTTGGGCAGGAGATAGGAGGTGAAGGGGGCGCGGACCCTGAGGGGACCGTCCGGCCGGCTCGACGACCAGCCGTTGTGATGCACAGTCTCGACCCCGAACTTGGCGAAGGCCCGGTCTATCAGGGGGAAATGTTCGGGATGAGCGTTGCGCACCGCGACCTCGCCGCCGGTGATGGCTCCGAGCGCCAGGAAGGTCGTCACCTCGTGGAAATCCTCGGTGAAGGCGTAGTCGGCCCCGCCCAGGGCCTCGACCCCCTCGACGGTGAGGCGGCTGGCCCCCGCCCCCTCGATGCGCGCCCCCATCAGCTTGAGGAAGGCGCAGAATTCCTGGACGTGCGGCTCGCAGGCGGCGTTGGTGAGCTCCGAGACGCCGGCGGCCTTGACCGCGCATAGCAGGAAGTTCTCGGTGGTGGTCACCGAGGCATAATCCAGCCAGTGGCGGGCGGGGCGGAAACGGCCGGACTGGGAGACCTTGAGGGCCCCCTCCTCGCCTTCGACGCCGGCCCCGAAGATCTGGAAGACCTCGATGTGCGGATCGATCTCGCGCACCCCCAACGTGCAGCCCTTGACCTCGCCCTCGATGCGCGCCTCGCCGAAGCGGGCGATCATCGGCGGGATGAGCATGATCGAGGAGCGCATGCCCTCGGGCAGGCGGGCGGCCTCGCCGCCGCGGGCCGGGGCGTGGCACAGGCGGACGGTCCCGTTGGCCTTGTCCCATTCCACGTCGCTTCCCAGGGCCTGGAAGAGGCCGAGGATCTGCTGCACGTCGGTGATGTCGGGCGCCCCGCGCAATATCACCGGCTCGTCGGTCAGGAGGGTGGCGCAGAGGATCGGCAGGACGGCGTTCTTGTTGGCCGAGGGGATGATCCGGCCGTTCAGCGGGCGCCCGCCGCGGACGATGAGACTGCTCACGATGGGTCCTCGGCTCCAGGCGGTTCTTATGGTTCGAAACGCACGAACGCGGTGATTAGCATTGTTTCGCGGCGTGGGGGCCAGGGGCCTCGCGCCACGGCCCCGCCTCTTGAAACTGTCCGGCCCCGCCTCTATTCTATCGGCCCCCGGTCGACAGCGTCCGCGGCCGGATGCCAAGAATTTCAAAAGGACGAGTCGAGCTCATCCCACGATGGAAAAAGTTCCAATGACCGCCGAGGGATTCCATGCCCTCGACGAAGAGCTAAGGCGTCTGAAGACCCAGGAGCGGCCGGCCATCACCGCCGCCATCGGCGAGGCGCGCACCCATGGCGACCTTTCGGAGAACGCCGAATATCACGCCGCCAAGGACCGCCAGGGCTGGATCGAGAGCCGCATCGCCGAGATCGAGGACCGCATGGCGCGGGCCCAGATCATCGACGTCTCGCGCCTCTCCGGCGCCCAGGTGAAGTTCGGGGCCACGGTGAGCGTGGTGGACGAGGACACCGAGGAAAAGGCCCGCTACCAGATCGTCGGCGAGCACGAGGCCGACGTCCGCTCGGGCAAGATCTCCATCGCTTCGCCGATCGCCAGGGCGATGATCGGCAAGGAAAAAGGCGACGTCGTCGAGGTCAACACCCCCGGCGGGGTCAAGGCCTATGAGATCCTGAAGGTCGAGTGGGTCTGAGCAGACGATGACCGCCGAGCCGCGCTCCGTCCGCTGCCTGATCGTCGGGGCCGGGCCGGCCGGCTACACCGCCGCCGTCTACGCCGCCCGGGCTCTGTTGAACCCCGTGCTGCTGACCGGCCTGACGCCGGGCGGCCAGCTGACCATCACCACCGACGTCGAGAACTATCCAGGCTTCGCCGAGGTCATCCAGGGTCCATGGCTGATGGACCAGATGCGCGAGCAGGCGGAGAACGTCGGAACCGAGGTCGTCGATGACCTGGCGGCCAGCGTCGATCTGTCGGGCCGCCCGTTCAAGGTGGTCACCGACGGCGGCGTCACCTGGCTCGCCGAAACCCTGATCATCGCCACCGGGGCCCAGGCCAAGTGGCTGGGCCTCGCCAGCGAGAAGGCCCTGCAGGGATTCGGCGTCTCGGCCTGCGCCACCTGCGACGGCTTCTTCTATCGCGGCAAGGATGTGGTGGTGGTCGGCGGGGGCAACACCGCCGTGGAAGAGGCCCTGTTCCTCACCAAGTTCGCCGCCAAGGTCACCGTCGTTCACCGCCGCGACGAATTCCGGGCTGAGAAGATCCTCCAGGAGCGGCTGTTCGCCCACCAGGGGATCGAGGTGATCTGGGACCACGAGGTGGCCGAGGTGCTCGGCGCCGGCGAACCGGCCACGGTCTCCGGCGTGCGCCTGCGCGACATCAAGACCGGCGAACTGAGAGACCTCGCCTGCCACGGCCTCTTCATCGCCATCGGCCACGCCCCGGCCTCTGAACTCTTCGCCGGCCAGCTCGAGACCCGGGCGGGCGGCTATCTCACCGTAAGGCCCGGGTCGACGGCGACCTCGATCGCCGGGGTTTTCGCGGCCGGCGACGTCACCGACGACATCTACCGCCAGGCGGTCACCGCCGCCGGCATGGGCTGCATGGCCGCCCTGGAGGCGGTGCGCCTGCTGGCCGAGGAAGATCACGCCCGCGCCCACCACCCGATCAGCCACCACGAGGCGGAGAAGATCGGGGTCTGGTGAGCTGTTCCCCTCCGGGGGCGCCCATCACAATTCGACGATCCGGGCGCGAAAGGGGTTTTCCTGGCCGTCCCGCGGGTCTATATGGACCTCAAGGACTTATGCTCAGTCTTAGCATAACTCTGTCGCCCGGCCGCGATCCCGGCGGGCGTTTTTTAGGCGGGGGAAATGCTCAGATTGAGCATAAGGAGGACGCCATGGCGGACGGATCGACCCCGCTCAGCTTCACCCCGGCGGTCCAGAAGGCGACCGGCACCCTGTGGGAGAAGATCCGCGGACAGGTGACGCCGATCGAATGGCGCCTGCAGGCGCCGCTGATCGATGAGATCAACCGCCTCAAGAAGGCGAAAAACGCCGTCATCCTGGCCCACAACTACATGACTCCGGAAATCTTTCACGGGGTCGGCGACTTCGTCGGCGACAGCCTGGGCCTGGCCCGCGAGGCGGCGCGCAGTAAGGCGGCGATCATCGTCCAGGCCGGCGTCCACTTCATGGCCGAGACCTCGAAAGTCCTGTGCCCCGACAAGACCGTGCTGATCCCCGATCTTCGGGCAGGATGCTCCCTGGCCGCCTCGATCACTGGCGCCGACGTTCGCCTGATCCGCCAGCGCTTCCCTGGCCTGCCGATCGTCACCTACGTCAACACCACCGCCGAGGTGAAGGCCGAGACCGACATCTGCTGCACCAGCGCCAACGCCGTGCAGGTCGTCGAGGCCATCGCCGCCGAGTTCGGGACCGACAGGGTGATCCTCCTTCCCGACGAATACCTGGCCCGCAACGTCGCCCGCCAGACGCCGATCAAGATCCTCTCCTGGCGCGGCCGATGCGAGGTCCACGAGCGGTTCACCGGCGAGGACATCGCCGAGATGCGCGAAGCGTGGCCGGACGCCGAGATCCTCGCCCACCCCGAATGCCCCACCGAGGTGCTGGAAGCGGCCGACTTCGCCGGCTCGACGGCGGCGATGAGCGACTACGTCACCCGCCGCAAGCCGCGCCGGGTGATCCTGATCACCGAATGCTCCATGGCCGACAACGTCGCCGCCGAGGCGCCGGACACCGAATTCGTGCGGCCGTGCAATCTTTGTCCGCACATGAAACGGATCAGCCTGGAGAACATCCTCGAGTCGCTGCGGCTCGAGCGTTTCGAGGTCACCGTCGCGCCGGCCATCGCCGAGCGCGCCCGGGCCGCCGTGCAGAGGATGATCGACCTGCCGCCGCCGGCGGTTCCCGCTCGCTACGATCTCGTCAAGGCGCGCCATCACGTCGACGTCGAGCTGATCTGACATGACCGAGCGCATCGACCTCGATGGGGTGCTGATCGTCGGAGCGGGCCTGGCCGGCCTTTCCGCCGCCCTCGCCTGCGCCCCGCGCCGAACCCTGGTGCTCAGCGCCTCTTCGCTGGGCGAAGGCTGCGCCTCGTCCTGGGCCCAGGGCGGCATGGCCGCCGCGCTCGGCGCCGACGATGCGCCGGCCCTGCACGCCGCCGACACCGAGGCGGCCGGGGCCGGACTGTGCGATCCGGCGGCGGTGGCCATACTCACCCGCGAGGGCCCGGCGGCGGTGCGCGCCCTGGCGGCGCTGGGCGCTCCCTTCGACCGCGACGCCGACGGCGGCTTCGTGCAGAGCCTGGAGGCGGCCCACAGCCGCCCGCGGGTGGCCCGGGTCGGCGGCGACGGGGCCGGTCTGGCGATCATGCGGGCGGTGATCGATAAGGTGCGTCGCGCCGGCCACATCGAGCTCCGCGAAAATGCCCGCGCCACAGCCCTCATCCAGGACGGCGCCGGTCGGGTGCTGGGCGCGGTGGTCCAGATGGATGAGCGGATCGTCGAGATCCGCGCCGCCGCGACGATCCTCGCCACCGGCGGTCTCGGCGGCCTCTACGCTGTGACCACCAATCCCCGCCAGGCGCGTGGCGAGGGCCTGGCCCTGGCCACCCTGGCGGGCGCCCAGATCCTCGATCCCGAGTTCGTTCAGTTCCATCCCACCGCCATCGACATCGGCGCCGATCCGGCTCCGCTGGCCACCGAAGCCCTGCGCGGCGAGGGCGCCCGCCTCATCGACGCCGCCGGCGTCCCGCTGATGGACGGCCGCCATCCGGCCGGCGACCTCGCCCCCCGCGACGTGGTGGCCCGGGCCATCGCCCAAGAGATCGCCCGTGGCGGGCAGGTGTTCCTCGAGGCGCGGGCGGCGATCGGGGCGCATTTCGAGAGGGATTTCCCGGCCGTTTTCGCCGCCTGCATGGCCGGCCGCGTCGATCCGCGCACGGCCGCGATCCCGGTCAAGCCGGCCGCCCACTACCATATGGGCGGGATCGGCGTGGACGTCTGGGGGCGGACCGAGCTCGAAGGCCTCCTGGCGGTCGGCGAATGCGCCGCCACCGGCGTTCATGGCGCCAACCGCCTGGCCTCCAATTCCCTCCTGGAGGCGGCCGTCTTCGGGCGCCGGGCCGGAGAGGCGGCCCGCCAGGCGCGGGTTCTCGCCACGGCCGGTTGGCCGGCGGGCGGGGCGGCGGTCGATCTGATCCCCCCCGTGCTCGCCGATCTGCGGGCGCGGATGAGCGCCCAGGCCGGGGTCGTGCGCGACGCGAGCGGCCTTGGCGAACTCCTCACCTGGATCGGCGTTCAGGCGCGGGCCCACGGCCCGGCCCTGCCGCTCGTCACCGCCCGCCTGGTCGCCCAGGGCGCGCTCGAGCGCCGCGAAAGTCGCGGGGCCCATTTCCGCTCCGACTATCCGCACGCCCTCGCCGAGGCCGCCCATACCCGGCAGGGAGACGTGAAGGCCCAGGCCGCTTGACGCTCGCCGCCGTGGAGCTTCCGGACCTCCTCATCGAGCCGATCGTTCGCGCCGCCTTGGCCGAGGATCTGGGGCTGGCCGGGGATGTCACCTCGCGGGCGTGCATCGCTCCCGACGCCCGGCTGGCCGGCGCCTTCGTCGCCCGTCGGCCAGGGGTGATCGCCGGCCTCGCCTGCGCCCGCCTGGCGGTACGGCTGCTCGATCCGGCGGCCAGGTTCGAAGCCCTGGCGTCGGATGGCGAGACCGTGACGACCGGGGCCGTCCTCGCCAGGGTCGAAGCGAATGCCCGCGCCCTGCTCGGCGCCGAGCGGGTGGCTCTCAACCTCCTCTGCCGTCTGTCGGGCATCGCCACCCTCACCGCCGCCTACGTGGCCGCCGTCGCAGGGACATCCGCGGCCATCGTCGACACCCGCAAGACTACGCCCGGCTTGCGCGCCCTGGAGAAGTACGCGGTGCGCTGCGGAGGAGGCGCCAACCACCGTTTCGGCCTCGATGACGCGGTCCTGATCAAGGACAACCATGTGGCTGCCTGCGGCGGGGTGGGCGAGGCGGTGCGGCGGGCCCGGAAGGCGGCCGGCCACATGGTCCGCATCGAGGTGGAGATCGATCGCCTCGATCAACTCGAGGAGGCGCTGGCCGAGGGGCCGGACATCATCATGCTCGATAATTTCGCCCTCGCCGACCTGGGCGCCGCCGTCCGCCAGACGGCAGGAGGCGCCAGGCTGGAAGCCTCCGGTGGGGTCAGCCTGGAAACCGCCCCCGCCATCGCCGCCACTGGAATCGATCTTATCAGCGTCGGCGCCCTCACCCACTCCGCCCCCGTCCTCGACATCGGCCTGGACGTGGGCTCAAACTAGAGCCTGGCGGCCGCTGCGGCGACGGCGGCCGCGCGCGCTTCGGCCGTGCGTTCGGTGAGGCGCTGGACGCGGCCGAGCACCTCGGCCGGCGCCGTCAGCGGCGAGCCGGCGTCGAAAGGCGGGGCGGGGGCATATTCGAGCATCAGCTGAATGGCCTGGGCGGCATCGACGCCGGCGATCTCCGCCGCCAGGGTGAGGGCGAAGTCGATCCCCGCGGTCACCCCGCCGCCGGTGATGACATTGCCGTCGCGCACCACCCGGGCCTCGTCGGGGATGGCCCCGAACTGCGCCAGCAGATCACGCGAAGCCCAGTGGCAGGCCGCCCGCCGGCCCTTCAGCAATCCCGCCGCGCCAAGGATCAGCGAGCCGGTGCAGACGCTGGTGACGTAGCGGGCCGAGGCGGCCAAGCGGCGGATCTGGGCCATGAAGGCCTCATCGCCCATGGCCGCGCTCGTCCCCGCGCCGCCGGGCACGCAGAGGACATCGCAGGCGGCGATGTCGCCCAGCCGCTCGAGGCCGGCGAAACTCAGCCCATCGGCCTCGATGGTTCCGCCTCTGGCCGACGCCACCCTCACCCGCGCCCCCAGCATCCGGCTGAGCACTTGGTGCGGCCCGGTGAAATCGAGCTGGGTGACGCCGTCGAAGAGAGCGAAGACGATGGTGGTTTCGGCCATGACCCCTTCTTTAGCCTCTGCCACAAGCAGAGGAAGGGGCCGCCCACTCAGGTCCGATAAAACACGTGGCCGCCGAGCCGCAGGCCACCTTCCGGGAGGGAACCCCCATGAGTCCCGTGGAAGCAGTTGGCGGCCCCGATCGCGGTCATCACATAGCCGGCCAGAGCCCGCCGAGCGACGGTGCGGGCGTCGACCCAGGCGGCCGCCTCGCGCGGCTCGTCCATGGCCCCGTTGCACACGAAGCTGAACTGGCAATCTCCATCGGCACGGCCTTGAAAGACGACCCCGCAGACGCTCTTGGGGAAGGTCGGGGCCCCGACGCGGTTAAGGACGACCTGGGCCACCGCGGCGCGGCCGGCGAGACTCTCTCCGCGGGCCTCGTAGTAGACGGCGCTGGCCAGGCAATCGACGTCGCCAGCCCGCGCCGCGAGGCGAGGGCGACGCTTGGCCCTGGCGGCTTCGACATCTGCCGCGGGCGATGAAACAGCGGCCGGCGCTGGCGCCGGCGCGGCATGGGCGGCGGCGTAGCCGGCCTGGGCGGCTCCGGCCAAGGCCTGGACACGGGCCTGATCGGCCGAGGGATGGGCTCCGGCGACGCAGACCGCGCCGGTCGCCAGGCCAAGGAGCGCGCCGGCCACAAGCGTGGCGATGAGCGCCCGCGTCGCCGCGGGCGTCCGAACTTTGGATGACAATGACTTACGTCCTGTGTGGCGAGGACGATACGCCCCCTACGAGAGACCGGGTCCGCCCGCCGGAATGCTTCCGCCGCGGGACTTGAAGAGCCGGGTCCGACGGTGTCACACGGCGCCGGATGGCCGGTCCTTAGCCGGTTTGGTCTGTCCGAATCAAGATTTTTTGCTGCAATGCAGCGTAGCCGTGGGCCCGTGGCCGTTCAAAAGCCTGTGAAAACCTCACCGAACAGATCCATCATCGCCACCCATGAGCGGCGGTCGGCGGCGGCGTTGTAGGCGAAGCCGGGCCGGTTAAGGGCGTCGACATTGGGATTGGTGAAGCTGTGGCCGATCCCGCCCATCAGGATCAGCCGCCAGTCGGCCCCCGCCGCGGTCATTTCCGCCTCGAACGCGGCGCGATGCTCGGGCGGCACGAGCGGATCGGCGCTCCCGACCTGGACGAGCACCTTCGTTTTCATCGATCCGGCCGCGGCCGGGCGGGCGGTTCCCAGGCCGCAATGGAAGCCGACGATGGCTTTCAGCGGCGCGCCGCAGCGGCCGAGCTCCAGGGCGGTAGTCCCGCCGAAGCAGTAGCCGATGGCGGCCAGGGCCTCAGGGTTCGTCTCCGGCTGGCCGGCCAGGACATTCAGGGCCGCCGTGGCGATCTCGCGGATGCCGGTCGGATCGGCGAACCACGGGGCCAGGCGCGGCATGACCTCGTTGATGTCGGTGAGCGCCTTGCCACCGCCGTAGTAGTCCATGGCCAGGGCGGCGTAGCCGGCCTCGGCGAGGCGGGCGGCTATGCTTCGGGTGTGATCGGTCAGGCCGCCGCCCTCGGGAACCACCAATATCCCCGGCCGCCCGCCGGTGTCCTCGCCGACGAAGAAGCTGCCGACATAGCCGGTGTCGCCTAGCGCATAGTCCAGTTCCCGAGTGATCATGTCCTGCTCTCCTAGCCTAACCCAGGTGAAGGCAAGGCGGCGGCGAATTCAACCCTCCCCTGGCCTTTCCGATCGGCCGACCTTACCTTGCCGTTCATGTCTCGTTCCCCCGCCACAGCCGGCGTTTCGGATGTCTCCGGCGCCTTCGTCCATGACCTCGGCCCGGCGCTGTGGACGCCGCACCGGCCGGCGCGTCCGGCCAAGAGCGAGGGTGGGCGGGCCTTCGAACTGGTCAGCGACTACGAGCCGGCCGGCGATCAGCCCGGGGCCATCGCCGAACTCGTAGCTGGCGTGAAGGCCCGGGAGCGCGATCAGGTCCTTCTGGGCGTCACCGGTTCGGGCAAGACCTTCACCATGGCCAAGGTGATCGCCGAGACTCAGCGACCGGCTCTGATCCTGGCCCACAACAAGACGCTGGCGGCCCAGCTCTACAGCGAATTCAAGAGCTACTTCCCCAACAATGCGGTGGAGTATTTCGTCTCCTACTACGACTACTACCAGCCCGAGGCCTACGTCGCCCGCACCGACACCTACATCGAGAAGGACTCCTCGCGGAACGAGCAGATCGACCGCATGCGCCACTCGGCCACCCGGGCGATCCTCGAGCGCGACGACGTGATCGTGGTCGCCTCGGTGTCATGCATCTACGGCATCGGCTCCGTTGAGACCTATACCGCCATGACCTTCACCCTCACTCAAGGCGACAAGGTCGACGAGAAGCGGCTGATGGCCGACCTCGTGGCTCAGCAGTACAAGCGCAACGACAACGCCTTCGAGCGGGGGACCTTCCGCCGGCGCGGCGACACCATCGAGATCTTCCCCGCCCACTACGAGGACCGGGCCTGGCGAGTGGCGATGTTTGGCGACGAGATCGAGGCGATCGCCGAGTTCGACCCCCTGACCGGCAAGAAGACCGCCGACCTGCCGGCGATCAAGATCTACGCCAACAGCCACTACGTTACGCCGCGGCCGACCCTTCGCCAGGCGGTGAGCGCCATCAAGGCCGAACTCAAGCCGCGCCTCGACTGGCTCGTCGCCAACGGCAAGCTCCTCGAGGCCCAGCGCCTGGAGCAGCGGACCACCTTCGATCTCGAGATGATCGAGGCCACCGGCAGCTGCGCCGGCATCGAGAACTATTCCCGCTACCTCACCGGGCGGCGCCCCGGCGAGCCGCCGCCGACCTTCTTCGAATATATCCCCGACAACGCCCTGCTCTTCGTCGACGAGAGCCACCAGACCGTGCCCCAACTAGGGGCCATGTACCGCGGCGACTACAGCCGCAAGTTCACCCTCGCCGAGTACGGCTTCCGCCTGCCCTCCTGCCTCGACAACCGGCCGCTGAAATTCGAGGAATGGGAGGCCATGCGGCCGGCGACCCTTTTCGTCTCGGCCACGCCCGCCAAGTGGGAGCTCGAGCGGACCGGCGGGGTGTTCACCGAGCAGGTGATACGGCCCACCGGCCTGATCGACCCGCCGGTCGAGGTTCGTCCGGTGGCCAAGGACGGCTTCAGCCAGGTCGACGACGCCATCGCCGAATGCCGCGAGGTCGCCCGCGCCGGCTACCGCAGCCTGGTCACCGTGCTCACCAAGAAGATGGCCGAGGACCTGACCGAATACATGCACGAGCAGGGCCTTCGGGTCCGCTACATGCACTCCGACGTGGACACCCTCGAGCGTATCGAGATCATCCGGGACCTGCGGCTGGGAGTATTCGACGTTCTGGTGGGAATAAACCTGCTGCGCGAGGGACTGGACATCCCCGAATGCGGACTAGTGGCCATCCTGGACGCCGACAAGGAGGGCTTCCTCCGTTCGGAGACCTCGCTGATCCAGACCATCGGCCGGGCGGCCCGCAACGTCGACGGCAAGGTCATCCTCTACGCCGACACCATCACCGGCTCCATGGAGCGGGCCATGGCCGAGACCGGCCGCCGGCGCGAGAAGCAGGCCGACTGGAACGCCGCCCACGGGATCACCCCGGAGAGCATCAAGAGCCAGATCAAGGACCTGCTCGCCACGCCCTACGAGCGCGGCGACCGGGTGACCATCGACGCCGGCGTGGCGGAGGATTCCAAGCCGTTCCTGGGCAGCAACTTCCAGGCCACCCTGCGCGACCTCGAGGGACGAATGCGAGCCGCCGCCGCCAACCTGGAATTTGAGGACGCCGCCCGCCTGCGCGACGAGATCAAGCGGCTCAAGTTGCTCGACCTCGAATTCGCCAAGGACGCCCTGGCCTAGCAGGCATCCGATCGGCGGCCGCGCATGAGACGCGCGGGTCTCTCTACATCTTATGCCTTAGGTCGGCGGCCAGCGGCGCGGGGGAGCCGTCGGACCAGCGCCGCACTGGGATAAAGAGAACCGTCGGTTCGAACGGGTCTCCCGGCTGGCCGACCACCGGCGAGGCCTCGAGACCGGCCGCCCAGTTCACCACCTGCCTGGGGGCGACGAAGAACATCACATGCGGCAGCCACGGGCCGCCGGCCTGGTCTCCCAGATAGCCCTGCCTGGATAGCATGAATGAGAACGACCCGGCCTCGGGCGTCCGGATTCGATGCGCCTCGAAGGCGGCGCGGGCCCGAGCGATCAGTTGCGCCCTGTCGAGGCCGGCGAGCACCCATTCGGTGCGCTTCACGTAGACCGGCAGGACACTCGCCGCCGCCGGCGGATTGAAACAGTTGGGCGCCCGCGTCTTGGGGTTCCAGAATTCGGAATCGCTGAAGTAGGCCATCCATGAGCGCTCGACGAAGCAGACAAAGCCGTTCGAGCCTTTCACCGCCGTCTCATAGCCGTGCCGGCCGAGCACCAAGACCGTAGCCTCAGTTGAGATCGACGGCGGGGCGGCGGATCGAGCCAGGGCGATCTCGGCGTTGCGATCGGCGATCAGGTAGCGATCGACTGGGGCCATGGCGCGATAAGTCGAAGCCGACTCGCCGCGCGCCGCGCCCACCAGCAACACCAACGCCAGCCACAACGGTGTTCTCATAAAGGCCCCCCCGGAAATTCCCATCCGAATCCGTATATTGCGCCTTTCCGGCCCTGCGTCAGCCTGTCAGGTCGGCGGCGCGGGCGAGCCATCGGACCAACGGCGCACGGGGATGAACAGGACCGTCGGCGCGCCGGGATGGCCCTCCTGGCCTTCGACGGGCGAGGCCTCGAGCCCGGCCCCCCAGGCCACAGCGTGGCCGTGGGGGACGAAGAACATCACATGTGGGAGCCAGGGGCCGCCGACCTGATCTCCCAGGTAGCCCTGCCTGGACAACATGAACGAGAACGAGTCGGCTTCGGGGGCGCGAGCGTGACGGGCGGCGATGATGGCTGCGTTCATGGCGATCATCCG
The DNA here is from genome assembly GCA_036498165.1 of Caulobacteraceae bacterium. Lineage (GTDB taxonomy): Bacteria > Pseudomonadota > Alphaproteobacteria > Caulobacterales > Caulobacteraceae > Acaudatibacter. The sequence goes on along the minus strand of DASXIE010000010.1, from coordinate 4,004 downwards.
CGCCTTGCTGAGGCCGGCGAGCGCCCATTCCGTGCGCATCAGCAGCCTTGGCAGAACGCTGTCCGCCGCCGGAGGGTTGAAACAATTGGGCGCGCGGATTTTCGGGTTCCAGAATTCGGGATCATCGAAATTACCCGTCCACGACCGGGCTACGAGACAGACGAAGCCGTTTGAACCTTTCACCGCCGTTTCATAGCCACGCCGGCCAAGCACGAGCACTCTGGCCTCGGCCGAGATGGACGGCGGCGCGGCGGTGCGGGCGAGAGCGATCTCCGCCTTGCGATCGGCGATCATGTAGCGATCGACGGGCGCCATCGAGGGATAGGGCGTAGCCGCCTGCGCGCGCGCTGCCGCCGCGAGCGCCAGGACGGTCAGGCACAACGAAATTCTCATCGGACCCCCCAATTCGCGCGGATGTTCCGCCCACCCCCCTTATTGCGCGGTTGCGGGGCCCCGTCAGCCGCGCACACTGCGAAACCGCCCCGGCCGTTTCCAGCCGGGGCGGTCCGTTACGGCGAACGTGAACTGTTAGTAGCCGCCGCCGATCTGGACGATCTGGCCGGTGCTCATGTCGATAAGCACCAGCTGGTTGTCGAGGAAGATCCATTCGCAGCCGTACGGGGCCGGGGGAAGGCCGTAGGCGTAGGGATCGCTGATGGCGTAGCTGCGCAGCTCGAAGGGGACGGTCACGCCGATTTCCCAGTCGAAGCCGTACCAGCGCGGATCGGGCCGGTAGTAGCCCCACCCGGGAGCGAACCAGTAGCCATCGCGGCGGCCTTCATAGGCCTCGAAGCCGCGCTGACCGCGCCACCATCCGGCGCTTCTGGCCCCCTGGCGCCAGGTATTCTGACCCCGCCATGTGTTCTGGCCGCGCCACGCGCCGTTGTTCTGGCCGCGCCACGCGCCATTGTTCTGGTCGCGCGACGCGCCATTGTTCCGATTGCGCCAGTTGTCCTGGCCCTGGACCATGTGATGGTCGGCGCCCGAACGTTGATCGCGCCAGGTGTTCTGGGGCGCAACGCCCTGATTCCTGACCGCGTTGTCGTTCCGCGGGGTGAACCGCTGGAAGCCCGGGGCCTGGCCGCCATACGAGTGGACTTGGCCGTTGGCGGGCGGACGGTAGGCCCGCTCGCCTCCCGTTCGGTCGGGATGCTGGGTCCGGGCCGACTCCGCGGCCCGATGGTCCCGATTGTGCTCGGTGTCCGACTGGGCTGCCGCCGAACCGGCGATTAGGGTGACCGCCGCGGCGGCCAGCAGAAGACGTTTCATGGCTTTCTCTCCAAAAGGACAGGTGTCGACTGTCTGACGGCTTATCTAGGCCGTCGCGTGTGAACTGCCCCTGAATGGCTAGCGGGGCCTGCCGTTCATCCTATGTCAGATTGCGCCTTGGAAACAAAACGGCGTGATCGCCGCTTTCCGGCCATATTAACCATGGCTACAATGATCCCCTGACGGCAGCGCGGCGAGGAGGCCGGCCGCCCGACAAACGAGGGAGGCACTCCATGTCCACGGTCACCAGCACCGGCACGATCGGATTAACCGGCGCGAACGGCTCTTCACCCGGCGCGGCTGGATCGGTGGGTGGAACCGGCGGCACGGCGACCGCCACCGCCACCACCGCGGGCGATGCCTCCAATGTCGCCACCGCGACGGGGGGCGCGGCCGGCAACGGCGGAAACGGCGCGGCAAAGGCCGGCGGCACGGGGGGCGCGGCCGGGGCCGGCGGCGTGGGCGGCGCGGCCAACGCGACGGCCACTACCAGCCTGAGTTCCGGCGGGACCAACGCCAACGCCACCTCCACGGGCGGTGTCGGCGGCAGCCCCGGCAGCCCCGGCGGGGGAACTGTGAATGGCGCGGTCGCCAACGGCGGAGTCGGCGGCAAGGCGACAAGCACCGCGACCGACACCAACGCCGGCGGCTCCGCATCCGCGACGGCCGTCTCGACCGGCGGCGCGGGTGGCACCGTCAACAACAAGGGCGAGGTCGGCGGCGTGGGCGGGGCGACCTCGGCCAGCGCCAAGGCGACCGCCACGTTGTTGGGGGCCTCGGCCGTGGCCAGTGTCAATCAGGTCGGCGGCGCGGGCGGAGCCAGCAACGGCAGCGGGAACGGCGGGGCAGGTGGCGCAAGCAGCGCCGTCAACAGGGCGACGGGCAGCACCAACGGCGGTGCGCTCCAACTCTTCCAGACGGCCAGCGGCGGGGCGGGGGGAAACAGCGCGACCGGCGTGGCCGGCGTCGGCGGCGCCGGAACGTCCAGCTTGACGATCAGCGACACCACCAGCACCTCGATCTTGGCCAACGTCACCGCCAACGGCGGAACCGGCGGATCGGGCACGAGTACGGCGAGCGGCTCCGCCGGCGGCGCGGCCACCGCCACCGACGTCATCACCGGCGCCGGGTTCGTGAACATGACCGCGTCGGCGAGCGGCGGGACCGGCGGCTCCTTCGGCGGGACCGGCAACGGCGGGGCCGGCGGCGCGGCTACGGCCACCGGGACGGGTGTCGGCGCCGGCGTGAGCTTGAGCGTCGGTGCGGGGGCGGGGGCCGGGGGCCAGGCGAGCGGATCGGGCAAGGTCGGCGGAGCCGGCGGCATCGGCACGATCTCGGCCAAGGGGACGAGCACGACTTCGGCGAGCGCGAACATCAGCGCCACCGCCGCCGGCGGCACTGGCGGGCAGGGCAATGCGCTCGCCAATGGCGGGGCCGGCGGCAAGGTCACCCTTACCAACGCGGTCAGCGGCGCGACCAATGGCGGCAACCTCACCCTGGCGCAAACGGCCGACGGCGGGTCCGGTGGTTTCAGCACCGGCGGCCTGGGGGGCGCAGCCGGCACGGCCACCTCCAGCCTGACGTTCAACGACACGACCAACGCCACCGAGAGCGGCAATATAAACGTTACCTCCACGGCGAATGGCGGGTGGGGCGGCTCGACGTCCACGAATTTCGGCGCCTCCTTGGTCGGCGGCGCGGCCACCGCCACAACCACCGCGACGGCCGCCTTCAACCTGACGGCCAACGCCACGTCGACGGGCGGCAACGGCGGCAGCATCAGCTCCGGGGGAACCGGGGGGGCAGGCGGGATCGGCACGTCGACGTCGACGGCGACTGCGCTCGCGGCCACGTCGAGAGCCACCGCCACGGGCGGCACGGGGGGCGCGGTCGGCACCGGCGGCAGCGGTGGCGCGGGCGGCGCGGCCCACGCCACGGCGACGGCCAAGGGCGTTACCGGCGACGCCGGAGCCACAGCGACGGGAGGAACCGGCGGCGCGGCGGAAGGGTCCGGCCACATCGCCGGCGCCGGGGGCGCGGCGAGCGCTCAGGCGACCACCACCGGCAAGACTTCGGGGAACAGCTTCGCGGCGGCCACCCAGAACGGCGGCGCGGGCGGCACCGGCAACAACACCGCCAGGGGCGGGGCTGGCGCGGCGAGTTCGATCGTCAACAAGGTTGCGGGCGTCACCAACGGGGCGAACCTCATCCTGACTCAGACGGCCAACGGCGGAGCCGGCGGCTTCAGTTTCGGCGGGATCGCCGGGGCGGCCGGAGCGGCGACCTCGACCCTCACCGTCGACGACACCACCAGCGCCACGCCGAGCGCGTCCGTGAGCGCGACCACCAACGCCACCGGCGGAGCCGGCGGCAGCGGCACCAATGGAACCACGGGACTGGCGGGCGGCAGCGCCACGGCATCCACAACTTTGACGGGTTTCAGCGCGGTTTCCAGCTTCGCCAACGCCACCGGCGGCGCCGGGGGAACGGCCTCCTCGGGAGCTTCGGGCGGGGCCGGCGGCGCAGCCAAGGCGACCGCCAGCGGCGTGGGGTCATTCGGGACGATCACGGCCGGCGTGACGGGCGGGGCCGGCGGCGGCGGCGAAGGCGCCGGCCACGTCGCTGGAAACGGAGGGACGGCGACAGCCAGCGCCAGCGGAACGGGAAACGGCGGCGGGACGCTGTTTGTGACCGCCGGCCAGACCGGCGGAGCGGGCGGAAATGGCTCCAACACC
>DASXIE010000009.1:0-2167 GCA_036498165.1 Caulobacteraceae bacterium | reverse complement strand
GCGATCTGGGACATCGAGCGGCCGGCCGAGCTCGTCTACTGGATGGGGGCCAATCCGCTCCACGCCCGCGTGTGGAGAGGCCAGTGAGCCAAGTGACCCTGAGGCCCGGCGAGGTGAGCCTCGCCGAATGGAGCCGCGTCTACGCCGGAGCGGCCGTCCGCCTCGATCCGGCCTCGACCGGGGCCATCGCCGCCTCGGCGGCGGCGGTGGAACGGCTGATCGCCAAGGGGGCGGCGGTCTACGGGGTCAACACCGGCTTCGGCAAACTGGCCAGCGTGCGGATCGAGACGGCCGATCTCGCCACGCTGCAGACCAACCTCGTCCTCTCCCACGCCGCCGGGGTCGGCGAAGCGGCCCCAAAGGACGTCGTGCGCCTGATGATGGCCCTCAAGCTCGCCGGACTCGCCCGCGGCGCATCGGGGGTGAAGCCTGAGACGACCGCCCTGCTGGAAACCATGTTGGCAAAGGGCATCACCCCCGTCGTCCCGGCCCAGGGCTCGGTCGGAGCCTCGGGCGATCTCGCCCCCCTGGCCCACATGGCGGCGGCGATGATCGGCGTCGGTGAAGTCATCGTCGGGGGCGCCCGCGCTCCAGCCGCCAACGCCCTCGGGGAGGCGGGCCTAGCGCCCCTGACGCTAGGCCCCAAGGAGGGCCTGGCGCTCCTCAACGGCACCCAGTTCTCCACCGCCTACGCCCTGGCGGCGCTGTTCGAGGCCCAGACGCTTTTCCGCTCCGCCCTGGTCACCGGGGCCCTCTCCACCGAGGCCGCCAAGGGCGCCGACACGCCCTTCGACGCGCGCATCCATGCCTTGCGGGGCCATGCCGGCCAGATCGAGGCGGCGGCCGCTCTTCGCGCCCTGATGGCCGGCTCGGCCATCCGCGCCTCGCACCTCACGAACGACGCCCGGGTCCAGGATCCATACTGCCTGCGCTGCCAGCCGCAGGTCATGGGCGCGGCGCTGGATGTGCTGCGCCAGGCCGCCCACACGCTGGCCATCGAGGCCAACGGGGTCACCGACAATCCCCTGATCTTCGCCGATGACGACGAGGCCCTTTCCGGCGGCAATTTCCACGCCGAGCCGGTCGCCTTCGCCGCCGACATGATCGCCCTCGCGATCTGCGAGATCGGCTCCCTGGCCGAGCGGCGGGTGGCCATGCTAACGGACCCGGCGCTATCGGGCCTGCCGGCCTTCCTGACCCCGCGGCCTGGCCTCAACTCCGGCCTGATGATCGCCCAGGTCACCGCCGCGGCGCTGACCGCCGAGAACAAGCAGCGGGCCTTCCCGGCCAGCGTCGACTCCATCCCCACCAGCGCCAACCAGGAAGACCACGTCTCCATGGCCGCCCACGGCGCGCGGCGGCTGATGGCGATGGTCGACAACGCCCGCTTCATCGTCGGCATCGAGCTCATCACCGCCGCCCAGGGCTGCGATTTCCACAAGCCGCTGACCTCCAGCCCGGCCCTCGAGGCGGTGAGGGCGGCCCTGCGGGCGAAAGTCCCTCCCCTCGCCGACGACCGCTTCCTCCATCCTGACATCGTCGCCGCCAACGCCCTTGTCCGCGATGGCGAGATCATCGCCGCCGGCGGCGGCATTGAACTGCCGGGCGTCCTGTGACGCCCACCTGGCTCACGGTTCGGCGGGGGAAAGCGCCGCTGATCGTCAGCGTGCCTCATGCGGGCAGAGAGATCCCGCCGCATCTTATCGGCCGCTTCGTCTCGCCGTGGTTGGCGACGCGGGACGCCGACTGGTGGGTCGAGCGGCTCTACGCCTTCGCCGAGGGGCTGGGCGCGACGGTGATCGCCACGGCCCTGTCGCGCTCGGTGATCGACGTCAATCGCGACCCGAGCGGCGCTTCGCTCTATCCGGGCATGGCGACCACCGAGCTCTGCCCGACCCTGAGCTTCGATGGCAAGCCGATCTATCGTCGCGGCCACGCCCCCGATGAAGCAGAGATCGCCATCCGCCGGGAGCTTTTCTTCGCCCCCTACCATGGCGCCCTCGCCGCCGAGATCGCCCGCCTGAAGGCGGCGCACGGCAAGGTCGTCGTCTACGACGCCCATTCGATCCGCTCGCAGATCCCACGCCTCTTCGAGGGCCGCCTCCCGCAGTTCAACATCGGGACCAACAGCGGGGCGAGCTGCGATCGCGCCCTCACCACGGCGGTG
>DASXIE010000008.1:0-1961 GCA_036498165.1 Caulobacteraceae bacterium | reverse complement strand
TAGATCACCTCGAAGACCTCGCTCTGCACGAACTCGGTCTGCGGCCCCTCCTGCGGCGCCCACATCATGATTTCGCCCCCCACTCGGCGGCGAAGGCGGCGAACTCGCCCCGGCTCTCATGCGGCCGCTCCTTCCTGAGCTTGGCCGCCTCGGCGACGATCCGCGCCACCGCCTCGTACTTCTTCTCCTCCATCGCCCCGTCGTAGGCCCGCTTGAGCGCCCCCAGCAGCACCCCCACGTCGCGCCCCTCCACCCACGGCAGTTCGGCCCGGATCGCCGCCACCCGGGCGATGAACTCCGGCAGCTCGGCGATGGCGTAGCGATTTCCTCCCGCCAAACCGACAACCTTCGCCCCGGCCGCGATGCTCGAGCCTCTCGCCACCTCTTGGGCAAGGGCTTCGACCTTCTTCTCGTCCCGCTTCCTGGCCACGGCTCCTCCGCAATTTGCAGATTTATATTATGCAATATTCCCTGGCCAATGTCAACCAAAATCGTGCAAACTGCAATCACCGAGCGACACCCCAACAAAACCTCTCCCATAGGGAGAGGGAGGGGCCCGCGCCGAAGGCGTGGGAAGGAGAGGGGTTACGCTGCCCGCCAATGTCCGCGCCGGCGGCGAGGTCCATTTCACCACGAAGCGCACGAAGTCCACGAAGAGAACCACGAAGGGAAGGTGTGGCTTGACCTGGCAATTCGGCGGCTGAGTCTCCTCGTGCGCGCCTTCGTGAGCTTCGTGTCCTTCGTGGTGAATCTTATGGCCGGCGCCGTAACCCCTCTCCTTCCCATGGCTGCGCCATGGGCCCCTTCCTCTCCCTTTGGGAGAGGGTTGTTGGCGAGCGCCGGCCCAAAGATATGTGAACCTGCAAGCCCCGAAGGGTTGGCGCGCGGCGGACGCCGAAGTTTCCCGGGATGGAATGCGCCGACGTCGCAGGCGACGTGGCGCGATCGAGGCCTTAAGCAGGGGCCCCATGACGCAAGCCGGCGCCCACAGGCCCTTCCGGTTCGGCGCGTGGCGGGTCGATCCCGCCCGCGGCGTGCTCATGGCCGACACCGGCGAGGAGTCGCGGCTCGAGCCCAGGCTGATGGACCTGCTGGTGCTGTTCGCCGGCTCCGGGGGGCGGGTGCTCGGCAAGGAGGAGATCATCGAGGCGGTCTGGGAAGGCCGGGCGATCGGTGACGACACCCTGGCCGCGGCGGTCAGCCGGCTGCGCCGGGCGCTCGGCGAGACCGCCGATCGGCGCTACATCGAAACCTCGCCCAAGCGCGGCTATCGCGCCGTGCCCGGCGACGGCGCCCCCACGGCCCTGCCCGTCCGCTCCGCCGCCGCTGGACCGCCGGAGGCCCGGGCCCTGGTCGCCCAGGGCCGCCGGGCGCTCGCCAGCCCCCTGCCGTCGAGCCTCGCCCAGGCGCGGCTCTATTTCGAGGCGGCGGTGCGCGCGGCGCCGGGCTACGCGCCCGCCCACCAGGGCCTCGCCGACGGCCTGATCGCGGGGCGCCTGGCCGGAGGCGCGCCGGAGCCCGCCGCCGCCAAGGCCGCCGCCCACGCCGCCGTCGGGCTCGACGAGACCTCGGCGCCGGCATGGTCGACGCTCGGCATGGCCCTGCTGCTGGCCGACCGCGACTTCGCGGCGGCGGACGCGGCGCTGCGGCGCGCGGCCGCGCTCGATCCCGCCCTGCCCACGCCGCACCGCCACCGCGCCTTCGCCTTCGCGACCGTCGGGCGGTTCGTGGAGGCCGAGCGGGAGGCGCGTCGCGCGGTGGAGCTCGCGCTCGCGTCGCTGGAGCCGCGCGCCGACCTGCTTCAGGTGCTGCTGATGGCTCGCCGCTATCGCCGCGCGGCGAACGAGGCGAACGCCGTGCTCTCCCTGGCGCCGGGCTCCAGCGAGGCCTGGTACGCCAGGGGCTGGGCCCTGGCGCTCGCCGGCGACGACGCCGAAGGCCTCGAGGCGCTGCTGAAAGGG
>DASXIE010000007.1:0-15679 GCA_036498165.1 Caulobacteraceae bacterium | reverse complement strand
TCCCTGCGGGTGGTGTGCAGATCGCGGGCGATAGCGTCGAGGTGATCACCCTTTTGGACCACGTAGTCGCGGTACATGCCGCGCGCGGTCACGACTTTGCCGTCGGTGACATAGCGCACCGCGGCCACCGGACGGCGCGGGACGGTGCTGGCGGCCGGCGATGGGGTGTAGGCGGGGCGGGGCCGCGGAGCAGGCTGAGAAGCGGGCGCCGCTGCCGAGGGGCTCGCCGGCGCCGCCTGGGCGGGGGGCGGCGGAGCGGGGGTGGAGGCGTTGCTCGGCTGGTCGGCCGGGGCCGGCAGGGGTTCGGTGGAGATCGGCGATAGGGCGGAGCTCTGCACGGTCGCCGGGCCCGGCGCGGCCGAGACGGCGGGCGGCGGGTCGTCTGCCGGCGGGGCGGGGGGCGGCGGGGCTGGCGTTTCCGGCTCGGCCCGGTCGGTTGGCGCCGCCGCGGCGCGGTTGGAATACTTGGGCGCGATCGGCGGGGGCGGAACATAGCCCTGCGTCACCGGATATTGCGGCGAGGCGCAGGCGCCGAGCGCGCCGGCCAGGGCCGCCATCGACAGACTCATCACCAGGATTCGCTTCATCGCCCTTCCCTAAGGCCGCGCCATACTTGGCCGCGGGCAAACAGGTGTATCCTCCCCTCCCCGCCGAGGTTCATCAGAGCTCACGCGCCACGCCCTCGAGCAAGGGCACGAAGCGCACTTCGCACAGGATGTCCATGGTGAAGCCGCCGGCGCCGTCGCCGGCGTATCGACAAAGCTTCTGCACCGGACCCTTGCCGACCGGCGCAACCAGCACCCCGGATGGTTTGAGTTGTTTGAGCAGCACCGTGGGCGCTTCCTGGGCCGCCGCCGTGACCAGAATGCGGTCAAACGGCGCCTGTTCTGGCCAGCCTAGGCCCCCGTCGCCGAACTTGGTGATGATGTTGGTGAGCTGCAGGGCGGCGAACCTGGCCTCCGCCTCGCGCAGCAGGGTGCGGTAGCGCTCGATGGTGTAGACGAGCCGCGAGAGCCGGGCGAGCACCGCTGTCTGGTAGCCGGAGCCGGCGCCGATCTCCAGCACCCGGTCGCGCGGCTCGAGAGTCAGGGCCTGGGTCATCAGGCCGACGATGAACGGCTGGCTGATCGTCTGGCCGCAGGCGATCGGCAGGGCCGAATCCTCCCATGACCGCTCCTTGAAAAGCTCGGGCGTGAAGAGGTCGCGCGGGGTGCGCTCCATGGCCGCCAGGACCGCCGGATCGGTCACCCCCTGGGTGCGCAAGGCCAGAACCAGGCGGGCGATCCGGGTGTCCTTCTCGGCCGGCTCCTTGGGGCGCCGCGTCATGCCATCGCCCCAGGTGGCGGGCCGTTCACCGCCGGCGCCAGGGCCGCGAGCGTCGCGGCATGGGTAAGGTCGATGTGCAGGGGAGTGACCGAAATGCGGCCTTCATCGGCGGCGCGCAGGTCGGTGCCCTCGGAAGGGGCCTGAACCTCGGTGCGGTATCCCAGCCAGTAATAGTCGCGGCCGCGCAAGTCGGTGCGGCGCTCGGCATAGCGGGTCATGACGTCTCGAAAGCCCTGACGGGTGACCTCCACCGCCTCGATCTCCTTCGCCGGCCTAGCCGGGAAGTTGATGTTCAGAATCACCTCGTTTGGCCAGCCCAATTCCACCAGTCGCCCGACAAGCCCGGCTCCGAACCGCCGCGCCGGATCGAACGGGGCGACGAGATCGGCCGGGCCGTAGCTCATCCGCTGCGAGAGGGCGATGGCCGGCACGCCCATCGCCATGGCCTCGATGGCCCCGGCCACGGTGCCGGACATGGTTACATCCTCGGCGGCGTTGAGGCCGCGGTTGACTCCCGAGAGCACGAGCTCGGGACGCCGCTGGCCCATCAGGTCCTGGATCGCCAGCATGACGCAGTCGGTGGGCGTGCCCAGCACCGCGAAGCGACGCGCATCGATCTGGCGGACCCTGAGCGGCTCGGCGAGCGTCAGTGAGCGCGAGGCGCCCGAGCGCTCGGTCTCGGGGGCGCAGACCCACACCTCTTCGGACAACTCGCCGGCGATCGCCTCCAGCACCGCCAGCCCCTCGGCGTGTATGCCGTCGTCGTTGGTCACCAGGATGCGCATCAGCGCGCCGCCCCGATGTGGCTGAGCCCGCGCATGTAGGGATGCAGGGCCTGGGGGATAGCGATGCGCCCGCCCTCGTCCTGGTAGGTCTCCATCAGAGCCACCAGGGTGCGGCCGACGGCGAGGCCCGAGCCGTTGAGGGTATGGACGAACTCCGTGCCTTTCTCCGCCCCGCGGCGGAAGCGGGCGTCCATTCGCCTAGCCTGGAAGTCACCGCAGTTAGAGCACGAGCTGATCTCCCGCCAAGTCTGCTGGGAGGGAAGCCAGACCTCGAGATCATAGGTCTTGCGGGCCGAAAAGCCCATGTCGCCGGCGCACAACAGGACGGTGCGGAACGGCAGCTCGAGCCTCTTGAGCACCGCCTCCGCGCAGGCGGTCATGCGCTCATGCTCCTCGACAGAGCGTTCCGGAGCGGTGATCGAAACGAGCTCGACCTTATTGAATTGATGCTGGCGGATCATCCCGCGGGTGTCCTTCCCCGACGCCCCGGCCTCGGAGCGGAAGCACGGCGTCAGGGCGGCGAGGCGCAGGGGCAGCTCCGTCTCGGCCAGGATCTGCTCGCGGACCAGGTTGGCCAGAGGCACCTCGGCGGTCGGGATCAGCCAGCGCCCGTCGGTGGTGGCGAAGAGATCCTCGGCGAACTTGGGAAGCTGGCCCGAGCCGTAGGCCGCCGCCTCGCGGACCAGCAGCGGCGGGGCGATTTCCAGATAGCCGTGCTCCTGGACCTGGATGTCGAGCATGAATTGGCCCAGCGCCCGTTCCAGGCGGGCCAGCTCGCCCTTGAGGACCACGAACCGGGCGCCGGAGATTCGCGCCGCCGCCTCGAAGTCCATCAGGCCGAGGGCGGCGCCGAGCTCGACATGATCCGTCGGCGAAGCCAGATGCGCCGGTTCGCCCCAGCGGCGCACCTCGACATTGCCGGTCTCGTCGGCGCCGGGCGGGACGTCGGCCGCCGGCAGGTTCGGGAGAGCGGCGAGAAGGGCGTCGAGCTCGGCGGCGAGGCCGCTCTCCTCATTGGCGTGGACGGCGATGGCGAACTTGCACTTCTCCACCTCGGCCAGCAGCGCCGTGGCCTCCGCCTCGTCCTTGGAAGCCTTGGCCTTGCCGATCTCCTTGGACGCCTCGTTTCGCCGCGCCTGGGCCGTCTGCAGGCCGGTCCGCGCCGCCCGCAGCTTTTCGTCCAGGGCGAGGATCGTCGGCGTCTGTGGTGCAAGGCCGCGCGCCGCCCAGCCCGCGTCATAGGCCTTGGGATCGTCGCGAAGGGCGCGGATGTCGTGCATGAACTTTGTAAGGCGGCCCGGCGGGAAGAAGTGAGTTTCCTTAGGGCGCGTCGCCGGGCCCGCCAAGGGCGAAGCTCATGCCGTCGCCTCAGTGGCCTCGTCCCGGCGGCGACGCAGTTCGAGTAGGGCGACGCACCAGATCGACACCTCGTAGAGCAGGGTGATCGGCAGGGCGAGCGAGATCATGCTGATCGGATCGGGCGGAGTGACGACCGCGGCGACAAAGAACACCCCGACGATGGCGTAGCGTCGCCCCTGGCGCAGCAGCTTGCTCGACACCAGGCCCGCCAGCCCCATGAGCGAGAGCACCACTGGCAGCTGGAAGCACAGGCCGAAGGCCAGCAGCAAGGTGGTCACAAGGGAGAGATAGTCCGAGACCTTTGGCAGGAGCTGGACCGAGACGTTGCCGGCATCGACGATCTGCTGGTTGAGCGAGAACCACAGGACGAACGGCAGCATGACGAAATAGACGAGCGCCGCCCCCATGGCGAAGAGCACCGGCGAGGCGACAAGAAACGGCAGGAAAGCTCGCCGCTCGCGCCGATAGAGGCCGGGCGCGACGAAACGGTAGAGCTGCCAGGCGAGGATGGGGAAGGTCAACACGATCGCCCCGAACACGGCCAGCTTGACCTTGGTGAAGAAGAATTCCAGCGGGGCGGTGAACACGAGCTTGAGCTGAGGAAGGCCGGTGGGAACCGGGTCGACGCCAACGAGGGTCAGCAGCAAGTCGAACGGCCCGTGATGGGCGCCAGCGCTCTTCTGGGCAGCCATCAGCCCAGCCCCGACCTCGAAGGGGTGGAGGAGGAAAATGTAGATCTCGCGGGAGAAGTAGAAGCAGACGAGAAAACCCACCACCAGGGCGGCGGCGCAGATGATGAGGCGCCGGCGCAGCTCGATCAGGTGATCGAGCAGGGGGGCGCGGGAAGCCTCGATCTCGCTTTCGTCGGCGCTCAAGAGGCGGCCTTGGCGGGCGGTTCTTCGCCGAACGGCAGGTCGGGCTGGGCCTCGCTTTCCTTCACGGCCCCTTCACCCTGGTCGTGAATCTCGCCGTGGATATCGTCGAACACCGCCCCCGCCTCAGGACCAAGGGCGAGATCGGCGGCGGTGCGGAACGGCGCCCCCGCCCGCATGGCTTCGACCTCGCGGCGCAACTCGTCGAGCTCGGACTGGCGGGCCATTTCATCAAAGCTGGCGCGGAATTCCGCCGCCATGGCCCGCATCCTGGCCACGAACTGGCCGACCTTGCGCATCAAGAGCGGCAGGTCCTTGGGGCCCACCACCATCAGGGCCACCGCGCCGACGATGAGGAATTCGACGATCCGGCCTTCGGGGAACATCGGCGGACGCGGACCTTTGCCTTAGCGGACGATCGGGTCCTTATCGGATTCGGCCCGCGGGGGAAGAGGCGGGGTGGCCGGGGTGGTCGGCGGCTCGTCGCCCTTGAGGCCATCGCGGAAGGCGCGGATGCCCTTGGCCGCGTCGCCCATCAGGCCCGAAAGCTTGCCGCGCCCGCCGAACAGTAAGAGGACCACGGCGGCGATGATGATCCAGTGAACGGGGCTGAGACTGCCCATAACAACTTTCTCCTTGAGCGCCCCTCATATAGGCCGTTCCATTCGCCGACGCCAAGGATGGGAGGGCGCGCCTACTCCTCGCCGGCCAGATAGTCGGTGTGGAACTGCGCCGCCTCGCTCTCCTCGATCGGGTCCTCCTCGGCGGCGGCGCCGAGCGGCAGGGGCATTGCGAAATCGACCGGCAGGTCGAGGCTGAGGAGGCCCGCGGCCTTCATCTCGGCGACGCCGGGCAGGTCGGCGAGGCTCGCCAGGCCATAGTGCTCGAGGAAGACGTCCGTCGTCGCGAAGGTCACCGGCCGGCCGGGGCCGCGACGGCGTCCGCGGATGCGCACCAGGCCCAGTTCGAGGAGTTGGTCGAGTGTGCCGCGATTGGCCTGCACCCCGCGCACGGCGTCGATCTCGGCCCGGGTCACGCCCTGGTGGTAGGCGATGATCGCCAGGGTCTCGCGGGCGGCGCGACCTAGGCGCCGCGGTTCGACCCGCTCGCGGGTCATCAGGAAGGCGAGATCGGAAGCGGTCTGCAGCCGCCAGCGATCGGCGACGCAGACCAGTTCGACGCCGCGGCCGGCGTAACGGGCCTTCAGCGCCATCAGGCCGGCGGCGATGTCGGCCCCCTCGGGCAGGCGCTCGGCGAGGTCGGCGGCGCTCAGCGGCTCGGCGGCCGCGTGGAGCAGGGCCTCGATCATCCGCTCGACCGGGTGGCTCACGCCGCCGCCTTGCGCCCGCGCAGCCAGACCTCGTCGAAGGAGCCTCGCTGGCGCGCCTCCATCTCGCCCTCGCGGATGAGTTCGAGGCCGGCCGAGAGGGTCGAGGCGACGCAGGAGGCGCGGGTCGGGCCGCCGGGCTCGGCCGCGGGTGCGACCCCTGAAAGCGGTGTCCATGCGGCCAGTTGCGGCAGCAGGGAACGCAGGCGCTCGCGCGCCTCGTCGAGGCGATAGGCGGTGAGCGGCGGGGGGGCGTAGCGGCGCTCCTCGATGCGCCGGCGCCGGCTCACATAGGCCTCGACGAGACCATAGAGGTCGCCCTCGAACCGCGAATGGGAGGTGACGCTCACCGCCTCGGGGTCGCCGCGCATGAAGACGTCGCGGCTGAGGATCGGGCGTGCGTCGAGGGCCTCGCAGGCGCGGCGCATGGCGTCGAGCTTGGCCAGGCGGAAGGCGAGGCGTCCGGCGACCTCCTCGGCCGACAGATCCTCCTCGCTGGCCGCCGCCGGCTTGGGGAGCAGCAGCCGCGATTTCAGATAGGCCAGCCAGGCGGCCATGACGAGGTAGTCGGCGGCCACGGCGAAGCGTCGCGCCCGCGCCTGGCGCAGGAAGGCGAGGTACTGGTCGGCCAGGCGGGTGACCGAGAGCTTGAGGAGGTCGACTTTCTGGGCCCGGGCCAGGACGAGGAGGACATCGAGCGGGCCCTCGAAGCCGTCGAGATCGATGATCAGGGCTTCACCGTCGAGGGCGGCCTCGCCGGCGGCCTCGAATTCGAGCAGGGACTGGAAGGCGAGGCTCATGCGGAAGCAAATCCGGTCTCGAACGCGGCGTCGAAGCGGCGGGCCGAGGTCTCTTGGTCGAATGATTCGGGTGGTTGCGCCACACGCGCCAGGGCCGCGGCGGCCCGCGCCGCCGCCTCGCCTTCCAGCGCGCCTGCCGCCTCGGCGACATCGGCCATCTCGCGAGGATCGCCATTGCAGTGCAGGACAACGTCGCAGCCGGCCGCCTGGGCGAGCGCCGCCCGCTCGCCCAGGCCTCCGGTGAGCGCGCGCATGGAGAGATCGTCGCTGACCAGCAGGCCCTTGAATGAGATCGTCCCGCGCACCGCCTGGGCGATCACGCGCCGGGAAAGGGTCGCCGGACGGTCAGGGTCGATGGCCGCGAAGACCACGTGGGCGGTCATCGCGATCGGCATGTCGGCGAGCTCGGCGAAAGCAGCGAAGTCGACGGCCTCGAGCTCGGCCAGGGGAGCGCGGACCACCGGCAGGGCCTCGTGGCTGTCGGCGCCGGCCCGGCCGTGGCCTGGAATGTGCTTGATCACCGGGGCGATCCCGCCCGCCAGCAGGCCATCCGCCGCCGCCCGGCCAAGCAGGGCGACCATCGCCGCCGTCTCGCCATAGGCCCGATCGCCGATGATGTCGTGAGCGCCGGGGGCGGGCACGTCGAGCACCGGGGCGCAGTCGACGCTGATTCCAAGCCCATGAAGATCGTGGGCGATGAGACGGGCGCCGAGCCACGCCATCTCGCAGCCGGACTCGAGGTCGCGGGCGGCGAGCTCGGCGAAGGCCCGGACGGGAGGATAGCGCCGCCAGTGCGGGGGGCGCAGACGCGCCACCCGGCCGCCTTCCTGGTCGACGAGCACCGGGGCGTCGGGTCGGCCGACGGTTTCCCTCAGGTCCCGGACAAGGGCCCGGACCTCGTCGGGGGTCTCGATATTGCGGCCGAAAAGGATGAAGCCCCAGGGATCGGCGCGGCGGAAGAAGGCGGCTTCGTCAGCGCTGAGCGTGGGGCCGGCGCAGCCGAAGATCGCCGCCTTGCTCACCGAACGAAGCAGGTTCTCCCGGCGGCGGCCAGCTTGGCGCACAGGGCCTGGGCGTCTTGGCGGCTGTCGAAGCCGGTGATCGCGGTCCGGTAGAGGGTGGCCCCGTTCTTGGTGACCTGGGCCACCTTCTTGCCCTTGCCGGCCATGGCCCCAGGCGCGATGCCAGACATCTGATTCCAGCTCTTATCGGCCAGGGCCTGGGACGAGAAGGCCCCGATCTGGACCACGTAGCCGCCGGAATGTTTGGCGGCGGGGGCCGCGGTTTCGGCCCCGGCTTTCGGCGCGGAGGCGACATCGGCATCCGCAACGACGGCCACATGCTTCGGCTTGGGCGCGTCAGTCACATCGGCGGTCGCCAGCTTCACCGGCTTGGCGGATTTGACCGGCGCCGGCGTCGCGTCGGCCAGCAGGGTGTCGATCGACGGGGCCTTGGCTGGCTTGGCGGCCGGAGGAGCGGAGGCGGCGGCGGCCACGGCCTGGGCCTCACTGGCGGCTTTGGCCTGGGCGGGCGTCACCGGATAGAGGACCGACACCGGAGGGGTTTCGGAGGGGCGCGGGGTGGGCTGTTCGGGGGGCGCCGTGAAGGCCGGAGCCGCGGTGGCCACGGCGTTGGGATCGGTCTTGTAGATGGTCAGGCCCGCGGCCGGGTCGGGCTGGGCGGCCTGGGGCGGGGCGGCGATCTTCAGATCACCCACCGGCGCGCCGACCGGCTCTGGCGGTCCGCCAGGGGCGCGGGCGCCGCCGCGATAGAGGTAGAAGACACCGCCGCTCACCCCCAGCAGGACCACCATGCTGAGGATCAGGGTGACCGGGGCCGGGCCGCCGCGCGGCCGCTCCTGATAGCCCTCGAACGCCAGCGGGCGCTCGGGCGGATAGTCCCGGCGATTGGAATTGGACATGCGCACTCCGCTGAAACCCCGCCGATTCTCATCGCCCATGGCAAACGAATCGTTAACGCCACTCTACCGTCCTAGCCGGCCGTCTGTACCGGCTACCCATGCACGCCCGCGTTGCACTCCACGGTCTGTGTTCATAGGTCGCCGGGACTGACGCCCGGGGATGACGGCGGTTGGGAGGGGGAAGAGAATTGGGTCAGCCGCCCCAGGGGTCGAGGTGGAAGAGGCGGCGGTGCTCCTCGATGGCGTAGCGGTCGGTCATGCCGGCGATGTAGTCGCAGATGAGGCGCGCGCGGCCGGTTTCGTCGAGATCCTGAGCGCGGGCGAACCATTCGGCCGGCAGGACGTCCGGCTCGGCGAGAAAGAGCGTGAACATGTCGGCGAGGATGCGCTTGGCCTGGCTGCGGCTGCGGTTGACCCGCCAGTGACGATACATCCGCTCATGCAGGAAGACCCGCAGGCGCGCCAGATCCTCGGCCATGGGCGGCGAGAAGGCGACCAGGGCGCCGCCCAGGGCGCGGACCTCGTCGGGGCCGGCGACGCCGCTCTGCGCCGCCCGGGCCTGCGTTTCGACGAGGACATCACCGACCATCTCGCCGATCATCCGCCGTACCGCCTCCAGGCGGATGAGCCGCGCGTCGAGCCCGGGATGATCGTCGCGCACGCCCTTCAGCACCGGGCCGATCAGGGGAATGGCGGCCAGCTCGTCGAGGCTGAATAGGCCGGCCTCGAGGCCATCGTCGACGTCGTGGTTGTTGTAGGCGATGTCGTCGGAGAGGGCGGCGACCTGGGCTTCCGCCGAGGGCCAGGTCGCCAGGCCAAGATCGTACTCCGCGTCATAGGCGGCGATCTCCCGCCAGGCCGGCCGCTCCAGCATGGCCACGACCGGGCCGTTGTGCTTGACCACTCCCTCGAGGGTTTCCCAGGTGAGGTTGAGGCCGTCGAAGGCCGGATAGCGACGCTCCAGGCGGGTGATGACGCTGAAGGTCTGGACGTTGTGGTCGAAGCCGCCGAACGGGGCCATGCGGCGCTCGAGTTCGTCCTCCCCGGCATGGCCGAAGGGCGGATGGCCGAGATCATGGCCAAGCGCCACCGTCTCGGCGAGATCGCTGTCGAGGCCGAGCGCCCCGGCGATCGAGCGGGCGATCTGGGCCACCTCCAGGGAGTGAGTCAGGCGGGTGCGAAAATGATCGCCCTCGTGGGCCACGAAGACCTGCGACTTCTCCTTGAGGCGGCGGAAGGCGGAGGTGTGGATGATCCGGTCGCGGTCGCGGGCAAACGGGGTGCGGGTGGCGCTGGGGGCCTCGGCGAAGCGGCGGCCCCGCGAGCGCTCCGGATCCTCGGCCCAGGCAAGCCTGGCGGCGGGCGCCATGATCCATCCCACGACAACGCCCCTTTGCGAAGAGGCCGGCGCGGCATCATATAGAGCCTGACCACGGCAAAGCCATGACCCAGCACGACATCACCCTCTCCCCCGCCGCCGCCCGCCGCCTCCACGCCATCGCCGCGCGCGAGGGCCGGCCGGTGATGCTGCGCGTCGCCGTCGACGGCGGCGGCTGTTCTGGCTTCCAGTATCGCTTCGACCTCATCGAGGCGGCCGAGGAGGACGACCTCACCATCGAGCGGGACGGCGCCGCGGCGGTGGTCGACGTGGTCTCGGTGGCCCTCCTCAAGGGCTCGGAGATCGACTTCGTCGACGAGCTGGCGGCGGCCGAGTTCAAGGTGCGCAACCCGAACGCCAAGTCGAGCTGCGGCTGCGGCGTCAGCTTCTCGATCTGACCGCACCTTCCCGTGCGCATCGCCACCTGGAACGTCAACTCGATCAACGCCAGGCTGGAGACGGTGTTGACGTGGTTCCGCGAGGCCGCCCCCGACGTCGCCTGCCTGCAGGAGATCAAGTGCGTCGACGAGAAGTTCCCCACCCCTGAGTTCGAGGCCCTGGGCTACAACGTCGTGACCCACGGCCAGAAAGCCTACAACGGCGTCGCCCTGGTCTCGAAGACCCCGCTGGAGGATGTCCGCAAGGGCCTGCCGGAAGGCGACGGCGACGATCACGCCCGCTATCTCGAGGCGGTGGTCTCTGGCCCCTCCCCGGTGCGGGTGGCGGCGATCTACCTGCCCAACGGCAATCCGGTCGGGACGGAGAAGTTCGCATACAAGCTCCGCTGGCTCGAACGCCTGACTGCCCATGCCCAGAACCTGCTCGCTCTGGAGGAGCGCCTTGTGCTGGCCGGCGACTACAACGTCATCCCCGAGCCCGACGATGCCGACAACCCGGCCGCCTGGACCGGCGACGCCCTGTTCCAGCCGGAGAGCCGGGCCGCCTTCCGCCGCCTGAAGTGGCTGGGGCTCACCGACGCCTACATGGCCGCCGACGGGACACCGGGCGGCTACACCTTCTGGGATTACCAGGCCGGCGCCTGGCAGAGGAACCACGGCATCCGCATCGATCACCTGCTGCTCTCGCCCCAGGCCGCCGACGCCCTGGGCGAGGTCACGATCCACCGCCAGGTCAGGGCCCGCGAGAAGCCCTCCGACCACGTGCCGGTGGTGGCGCACCTGAGGGACTGATTTCGAGGGAGAGGGGACTTCGCCATGGCCAACCTGATCGCCGCCGCCGCGGCCTTCCTGCTGCTTCACCTGCTGGTTTCCGGCACCAGGGTGCGCGACGCCGCCACCGGGGCGATCGGCGAGGGGCCGTACATGGGCCTCTTCTCCCTCACCTCGGTCGCCCTCTTGGTATGGGTGATCTTCGCCTTCGGGGCCGCCCATCGCGCGAGTGTCAACACCGTCCTGTGGTCAGCGACGCCCCTGACCCGCGACATCCAGCTCGTCCTGCAGTTCCTGGCCTTCCTGCTCGTCGTGCCGGGCCTGGCGACGCCCAACCCGACCAGCGTGCGCCAGCAAGGCGTGCTTGAGCGACCGGACGCCATCCGCGGCATGGTGCGGATCACCCGGCATCCCTTCCTGTGGGGCGTGGCGATCTGGGCCGCCGGCCATCTGCTGGTGAACGGCGACGTGGCCGGCATAGTCCTCTTCACGACCATGCTGCTGCTGGCCTTGTTCGGCACCGTGAGCATCGACGCCAAGCGCGCCCGGGCGCTGGGACCCTCCTGGGACGCCTTCGCGGCCCGCACCTCGTCGGTCCCCTTCGCCGCCATCCTCGCCCGCCGCCAGAGGCTGGACCTGGGCGAGATCGGCTGGTGGCGCCCGGCCTTGGCGGTGGCGCTCTACCTCGCCCTGCTGTTCGCCCACCCCTACGCCTTTGGAGTCCGGGCGCTGCCCTAGGTTTCCTTCTCCCCTTGCGGGAGAAGGTGGCGGGCGGGAGCCCGCCGGATGAGGGGTCGAGCGAGCTGCGGTGATTTGCCTGGCAGGAAATGATTCCAAAGCCGGCGCGACCCCTCATCCGAGCCGCTCTCGCGGCCCACCTTCTCCCGCAAGGGGAGAAGGGATTCAGCCCAGCGCGAAGGCCATGGCGGCGCGGGCGTGGATTTCGGTGGTGTCGAAGGTCGGGACAGGGAGGTCGGCCGCTTCCACCAGCAGGCCGAACTCGGTGCAGCCGAGGATGGCGGCGTCGACGCCCTGATCGGCCAAGACGGCGGCGACGATGTCGATGAAGGCGGCGCGGGAGGCGGGCTCGATGCGGCCCTGGACCAGCTCGTCGTAGATGATCGCCTGCAGCCGCTCGCGGGCCTCGAGCGGCGGAATGACGGGCGCGAGGCCGGCCGCCGCCAGCCGGTCGCGATAGAAGTCCTGCTCCATGGTGTAGCGGGTGGCCAGCAGCAGGGGCCGGCGCGCCCCGGCGGCGACTAGGGCGGCGGCCGTCGCGTCGGCGATGTGGATGAGCGGAATGGCGACGGCGGCGGCGACCTCGCCGGCCATCTTGTGCATGGTGTTGGCGCAGATGAGCAGGGCGTCCGCCCCCGCCGCCTCCAGCCGGCGCGCCGCCTCGACCATCACCGCCGTGGCCCCGGCCCAGTCGCCGGCGGCCTGCATGGCGGCGATGGGGGCGAAATCGACCGACCAGATGATAAGGGGCGCGGAGTGATGGCCGCCCAGGGCCTCGCGGGCCAGGCGGTTGAGCAGGCGATAGTAGACAGCCGTGCTCTCCCAGCTCATCCCGCCGATGAGACCCAGAGTCTTCATGGCGGCCTTCAGAGCGCCGCGGCCACAGCCTCGCTGATCGCCGGGTCGAGAGGATCGGTGCGCGGGCCGAAGGCGGCGATCGCCTCGCCGTCCGGACCGACCAGGATCTTGTGGAAGTTCCACACCGGCACGGCGGCCTCGCCCAGCGCCTCCTCCGCCCAGGCGTAGAAGGGATGGCGGTGGGCGTCCTTGACGTCGACCTTGGCCGTCATCGGGAAATCGACGGCGAAATTGACCGTGCAGAAATCCTTGATCTCACCTTCGTCGCCCGGCTCCTGGCCGGCGAACTGGTTGCACGGCACGCCCAGGACCACGAGGCCGTGATCCTTGTTCTCGCGCCACAGGGTCTCGAGGCCCTCGTACT
Source organism: Caulobacteraceae bacterium (assembly GCA_036498165.1). Taxonomy (GTDB): domain Bacteria; phylum Pseudomonadota; class Alphaproteobacteria; order Caulobacterales; family Caulobacteraceae; genus Acaudatibacter. The sequence continues at coordinate 2,782 of DASXIE010000007.1, read as the reverse complement.
GCGGGGTGAGGCCGCACTTCGAGGCGGTGTTGACCACCAGCACCGCGCGGCCCTTGAAGTCCGACAACGGCAGCGGCGCGCCGTCGATGCTGGTGAAGGCGAAATCGTGGGCGCTGGCCATGGCGTGGCTCCTTGGGAGAGAGGACGCCGCCCTTATCCCCCCACGACCAACGGGACCGCAAGCGGCGGATCGTATGCCCGGGAAATACGGCGGGCCGAAAAAAATTTTACCGTATTTAACGGTCGGCCACCGTATTTCCGGCGGGCGGGCCTCGTTCCAGATCGTGGCGGGCAGGCAGGTGGCGGAGGCGGAGTCGAACATGGAGCGGATTATCGCAAATTGTAATCAACATGTCAAGCGCAAAATGCAACGTGCATATCAGGTCTACCGAAAACCCTAAATTCCGCTGGCCGCATTTCGCAACTGACCGACCGTCTCGCGGCAACGGGCGCCCGCTGGCATGCTGTTCCGCCCGGCAGCGAACACCGCTATGCCACGCCCATGGCCGGGGACGAGGGCAGGACCCAGCGTTGCTATGAACTCTTCCGCTGCAGTTACGCCCAGGCGCGCGCGGCGCTCGGCTCATCATTGCCGGCGGGAACGCCTGTGAGGGAGATGAATGAGTCTCGTTCACGTATGTTGTGGCCCGGCCGGGCGGATAACCAATAGGCGTTTGGGCGCATATTCGCAGTCCAGAGCATGGCGACGATGTAGTAGTTAGCTCTGACCTTCTCTTTGGTGCCGCGGCTTGAGTTCCGTAAATTGCAACTTCCTCTCCCTACCCCCGGCCCGCCGCCGCCGTGACCATGGAGGCGATCTTGGCCGCGTCGGCCTCGGTCGCCGGGTTGTAGACCAGGAGGCTCAGATCCGGCCGACCATCGACGGCGAAGGCGGAGAATTCGAAGGCGATCGGGCCGAGCGTGGGGTGGCGGATGTGCTTGACCGCCTCGCCGTGGCTGGGGGTCTCGTTGGTGCGCCACATGGCCGCGAACTCCGGGCTCACGCGGGTGAGCTCGTCGACGAGCGGGGCCGCCTCGGCCGCCGCGCCGGCCCGCGCCGCGTCGATCCGAAAGGCGCTGACCACGAAGCGGGCCACGCTGGCCCAATCGTAATGGGCGGCGCGCACGCGCGGATCGAGGAAGATGAGGCGCAGCAGGTTGCGCTCCTCCGAGGGGAGCTGGGCGTAGTCGGTCAGCATCACCGTGGCGGCCTTATTCCATGCCACCACGTCCCAGGTGGCCGTGCGGATGAGGGCCGGGCAAGGCTCGAGGGCGGCCAGCACGCGCTGCAGCCGGGGGGTCACCACCTCGTCCCGGCGGTAGCGCGCCTCTGGCGGGCGGCCGAGACCGAGGTGGAAGAGATGCTCGCGCTCGACGTCGGTCAGCATCAGGGCCCGGGCGATGCGATCGAGCACGTCGGCCGAGGGGGCGCCGCCGCGCCCCTGCTCCAGCCAGGTGTACCAGGTGGGGCTGATGTTGGCGCGCTGGGCGACCTCTTCGCGGCGCAGGCCCGGGGTGCGGCGACGGCCCGCCGGCAGGCCGAAGGTCGCCGGATCCAGCTTCGCGCGGCGGTCCTTCAGGTAGGTCCCGAAGCGTCCATTTTCCTGACCGCGCGCGCTCATGCTGTTAGACTCTATACCATGATAAGGTCACTACTTTATCATGATACGCCGATCGCGGATATTTGTCGCCAGGTTCATTTGAAGGAATATCCCAGCCATGCGTGTTTTCCTCACCGGGGCGACCGGATTCGTCGGCTCCGCGATCATCAAGGATCTCACCGCCAACGGCCATGAGGTGGTCGGCCTGGCGCGCAGCGACGAGGGAGCGGCGGCGCTGGAAGCGCGGGGCGTGGCGGTCCACCGCGGCGAACTCACCGACGTCGACAGCCTGAAGGCCGGAGCCGCGGCGGCCGAGGGCGTGATCCACTGCGCCTTCATCCACGACTTCACCCGCTTCCAGGAGAGCGCCCAGATCGACCGGGCGGCGGTGGAGGCCATGCTGGGGGCGCTGGAGGGGAGCGGCAAGCCGTTCGTGCTGACCTCCGGCACGGGGGCGGCGACGCCCGGGCGCATGGCCGTCGAGGCCGACGATCCGCCGTCCGAGGGCTTCGCGGCCTTGCGCGGCGGCACCGAGACCGTGGTCAAGGACGCCGCCGGGCGCGGGGTGCGGACGAGCATCGTGCGCCTGCCGCAGGTGCACGGGCGGGGCGGCGGCGGCTTCGTGAAGTTCGCGATCGAGATCGCCAGGGAGAAGGGCTGGGCCTTCACCGTCAGCGATGGCGAGAACCGCTGGCCGGCCGCGCACGTGAACGATGTCGCCCGCCTCTATCGACTGGCGCTGGAAAAGGCGCAGCCGGGCGCCCGTTTCCATGCCGTCGCCGAGGAGGGAATCGCGACGGCCGAGATCGCCGAGACGATCGGCTGGGGCCTTGGCCTGCCGGTCAGGCGCCTGACCCCCGAGGAGGCGCCGGGCGAGCTCGGCTTCCTCGGCATGTTCGCCGGCTTCGACATCCCCGCCTCCAGCGCCTGGACCCGCAAGACCCTGGGCTGGACGCCGGTCGAGCCGGAGCTGATCCCGCAACTGCGCGACCGCTCGATGGGGTATTTCGGCTGAGGGCGCTTCGCGGCGGATAGAGAGCGCGGTTGGAGGGGCGTTCGTGCTTGGCGCGAGCGCCCCCCTCCCCGGCTTCGCCGGTACTCCCCCCGGTGGGGGGAGAGAACGGGGAGATTCGCCCCTCCGCCTCAGAGGCAGGCGTAGACCGCCTTGCTCAGCGCCGCGC
>DASXIE010000006.1:0-8408 GCA_036498165.1 Caulobacteraceae bacterium | reverse complement strand
CCGATGGCCCCGCCGGCCCCGGTGACCACCACCACCTTTCCTTCCAGCCGTCTGGCGGTCCGCTTGCCGAGCTTGGCCTGTTCGAGGGACCAGTATTCCATGTCGAAGGTGTCGGCCTCGCCGAGCGGGCGGTACTCCCCCACCGCCTCGGCGGCCAGGAGTGTGTCGGCCCAGGCCTGGGCGATGTCGCCGGCGACGGCGGCTTCGGCGGCGGTCCGCCCGACGGCGACGAGCCCAAGTCCCGGCAGGGCGATCACCCGCGGGTCGGGATCGAGCATGGTGAGCGGCCGGCCGGTCCGGGCCTGGTGGCGCTTGAAATAGGCACGATAGTCGCTCGCAAAGGCTCCGAGCGCCGCCACCGCCGCTTCCCGCCAGGCCGCCAGATCGCCGGCCGGCGGCGCGAGCACGAGGGGTTGGCGCTTGGTGCGGATGACATGGTCGGGCGTCGCCACGCCCCTGACCGCCCAGTCCGCCAGGCGCTGGTCGTTGGCCACGGCCATGACCTGGGGACCGTCTCGGAGATCGAGAATCCAGCCCTGGCCGAGAACCCCGCGCAGGACCGGCAGAACCTGGGCCGCCGGGGCCGCGCTCTGAGCAGCGGCGGGGCGGAGAGCCGGGCGGGCGGCGATGGCGGCCTCGGCCACGCTGACCAGGTCGATCATACGCTCATAGCTCTGCCGCGCCGTTTCCCCGAAGGTGAAGAGGCCATGGTTGATCAGCACAATGCCCTCGATGTCGTCGCGCCAGGCGTTTCCCGCCCGCAAGGCCAGGTCGAACCCCGGCATGACGTAGGGGACGCAGGCCACGCGGCCGCCGAACACCTCCTCGATCACCCGCTCGGCATCCGGCTGATCGGCAAGGGCAAGAATGGCCGTGGCGTGGCTGTGATCGATGAATTTCTCGGGAATGAAGGCGTGGAGCAGGGTCTCGACCGAAGGGTTCGGGGCCGTGCTGTCGAGGAGGTTGGCCCGTTGGACATTGACCATGTCCTCGTCGGAGAGCCGTTCCAGGTCGCGCAGCCTCATCAAGGGCTCCAGGCGCACCGCCGGGTGCCCGGGCGGTTCGATGGAGGCCAGATCCCAGCCGCTCCCCTTGACGCACAGCACCTCGATCTCGTCACCGAAGAGATCGCAAGCCGTTGTCTTGACGGAGGTATTGCCGCCCCCGTGAAGGACGATGGCCGGATCGGCCCCGAGCAGCCGGGCGCTGTAGGTGCGCAGGGCCAGGTCCTCGGAAACCCCGGCCGCGCCATAGTGGGCGACCGCCTCGGCGGCGGCCTTATCGTCCCAGCGGCTTCTCATCGGGCCCTCGCGGTGATCATAGTGGGGCCTCTTCGAGGCGGACATTGGCGATGGCGCACTCTCTAGCCCAAGGCGAGCCCGGGGTCATGGACCCGGCTGAGCTCGAGCGCCACCTGGCGAAGATCGCCCGGGACGGCTTCACCATCGTCGAGAACGCCATCGCACCGGACCTCGTCGAGGCGCTCGCCGCGGCCCTGGCGCGGCTCGAGCGCGATCTTGGCGTCAAGCCGAGCGGCAACGCCTTCGAGGGCGCTCGCACGGTGCGGATCTACAACCTGCTGGCCCATGGCGCGCCGTTCACCGCCGTCCCGGTCCATCCGGCCGTCCTGCCGGTCGTCGAAGGAGTGATCGGCGAGGGCTGCCTGGTCTCGTCCCTGTCCTCGATCGCCATCGATCCGGGCGAAACCGCCCAGCCGATCCACGCCGACGACCAGGTGATCCCCCTGGACAAGCCGCATCGGCCGATCATCTGCAACTCCATGTGGGCGCTTACCGATTTCACCGAGGCGAACGGGGCGACCCGCCTCGTCCCGGCCAGCCACGCGCGCCCCAGCCCCGAGTACGGCGGGGCCTATGAGACGATTCCGGCGGAGATGGCCCGCGGCTCGGTGCTGATCTGGGACGGCGCCTTGTGGCACGGCGGAGGGGCCAACCGGAGCGGCGCGCGGCGCACGGGCCTGGCGATGAACTACTGCGCCGGCTTCATTCGCCAGCAGGAAAACCAGCAGCTGGGTCTGGCGCCCGACTTGGTGCGCGGCTTCGAGCCGCGTCTGCGCCAGCTGGTCGGCTATGGGGTCTACCGCGGCCTGATCGGCCATATCGACAAGCAGAGCCCCGACCAGCTGCTCACCGGCCAGGGCGCGTTCCGCTCGATCTGGGACCAGGGAGAGACCTCATGACCAAAGCCGCGGCGGGGATGCGGATCACCGTCCTCAAGGACGGTCCCTATCAGGTGGTCGGCGCCGTGCCGCTCAGCCGCGAGACGATCGGGGTCAACGCCGCCGGCGACAGCGTCGACTGGGTGGACGGCCCCGGCGAGGAGACCCGGCGGGCTTATCAGCTCTGCCGCTGCGGCCATTCCTCGACCAAGCCGTTCTGCGACGGGACTCACGAGCGGACCGGATTCGACGGAACCGAGACGGCGAGCCGGACGCCCTATGCCGAGCAGGCCGCGGCCATGGAAGGACCCGAGGTGGTGCTGACCGACGCCGAGCCCCTGTGCGCCTTCGCCCGCTTCTGCGACCGCGACGGAACTGTGTGGAATGCGGTCGGCGAGGTCGAGGGCGGCGAGCGCAAGGGAAGCTTCCTGCGCCAGGTGGGGCAATGCCCCTCGGGGCGGCTCAGCGCCCTCGAACGCAAAGACGGAACGTGGATCGAGCCGGATTTGCCGCCGTCCATCGCCCTCGTCTCCGATCCCGGCCAGGGCGTGGCCGGCCCGATCTGGGTGCGCGGCGGGATCGAGATCGTCGGCGCCGACGCGGTGGCCTACGAGGTGCGCAACCGGGTCACCCTGTGCCGATGCGGGGCCTCGAAGAACAAGCCGTTCTGCGACGGAAGTCACGCAGCCGAAGGCGTGATGTTCCAGGACCCCTAGGCGCCCTCCAGGGCCAGAAGAGCGAAGCTCGCCAGCCAGTGCTCTCCGGCGTAATCGGCGGCCAGATGCGGCAGGCCGGCGGCAAGGTGGCGGCCGGCCGCCGCGAGGGCGACGGCGCGGACCGGATCGTCTTCCGCCAGGGCCGAGGCGATGCCGCGCCAGCACCAGGCCCGCGAGAGGTTGAGGCCGTCGAGATGGGCGATCTTGCCGTCGGTCCGGTCGCTGACCTTGGCGGGCGTGAAGAGGCCGGCGGGCTCCTGGGCGGCCGCGCCGGGGAGGAAGGCGTGGAACCATGGGCGGAACGCCTCGGCGTCCACCACCCGCCGCATCAGCTCGGCCTCCATCAGGGCCGGCGAGAGGAAATCATCGCCGGAGGGCTCCCAGGCTTGGCAGGCCGCGTCGTGGCCGTACCAGGCGCGGGCCTTGGCGACGGCCATGTCGCGCAGGCCGTCATCGGCGGCGACGAGGGCGTAGTCGTGGGCGAGCGCCAGGGCGAAGGCGGTGTTGGAATGGACGCCGGCGCGGACCGGATAGTCGGCCTTGGGCAAAAAGCGCAGGAAACGGCGGACGATGACCCCGGCCAAGGGGCGCAGGGCGTGGTCCCAGGCCCGGCTCTGCGCCCCGCCGGCCCGCAGCTCGGCGGCGAGCTTCAGCAACCAGGCCCAGCCGTAGGGACGCTCGAAGCCGGCGGCGGCCGGGCGCTCGAAATAGGCCGCTTCGGCGGCGATGTTCTGCGCCGTGAACGCGGCGTCGAAATGGGCCCGGACGGCGGGCGCGCCTTCCATGTCGGGGTAAAGATGGATGAGGCGGGCGAGAAGCCAGTGGCCATGCACGCAGCTGTGCCAGTCGAAGCTGCCGAAGAAGACGGGGTGATGGACCTGCGGCGCCGCCAGATCGTCCGGACCGGTGACCACATGACCCGGCGCATAGGGCCAGGGCCTCGCCACGTGGCCAAGGGCGATGGCCGCCAGGCGGGCGGCGAGATCGGGATCAAGATCGCTCATCGGATGGGGAACACCAGGGCGTACATCAGGGCGATGTTGGCGGCCAGGACAATGAGGGCGGTGGGCGTCTGGACGCGGATCACCGCTCCGGCGGGAAGGTCCAACAGGGCGGTGGGGACGATGTTGTGCGAGGCCATCGGGGTCATCAGGGTCCCGCAATAGCCGGCCAGCATGCCCAGAGCGCCCATGACGGCCGGATCGCCGCCGAACCGACCGGCGATCAAAGGCGCGCCGATGCCGGCGGTCATCACCGGAAAGGCGGCGAAGGCGTTGCCCATGATCATGGTGAAGATGGCCATCCCCAGACAATAGGCGGCGACGGCCATGAGGCGGCTGTCCATGGGAAGCCACGCGCCCATCAACTTGCCGACGGCGGCGCCGACGCCGGCCAGCGCGAAGACCGCGCCCAGCGCCGCCAGGAGCTGGGGCAGGATCGCCGCCCAGCCGACCGAATCCATCAGCCGGCGGGCCTCGTCGGCGAGCGCCAGCGGCGGCGGCCGGAAGAGCAGGACCGCCAGGATCAGGGCCAGGACGACGCCCAGGGCGGTGGCGATCACCGTCGCCTGGGCCGGATCGACGAGCGGCGCGGCGCCGATCTTCACCGCCTTGAAGACGAGGGTTCCGAGCAGGGCGCAGGCCGGGATCACGAGGATGGGCCAGAACAGCCGCGAACCCAGTCGCAGGGCGCTGGCCGCTCGTTCGGGCTCGGTGGTGGTGGCCGGCCGGGTGACGCCGATGCCGCCGAAGCCGCCGATGGCGACCATGGCCAGGACCAGAAGGCCGTTGGCGAAATCGCCGATCAGGCCGCCAAAGAGGAAGCTGACGGCGAAGAGGCCCCAGAATGCGGCGTTGTTCCACCGCTTGAGGTTGGCGCGGTCGAAGGCGCTGGCGATGGCGATGGCGCCGAAGACCAGGCCGGCGAGGACGTAGGCGACACCGACGCCGATCATGAAGGGTCTTCCCGCGCCAGGCGGCGGTCGAGGAGGAGGAGCCGCACGGCGTGAACGACGAAGGCGACACCGGCCGTCGGGATCGCCCACAGGGCGACGCGCAGGGGCTCGACCGGCAGGTGGTTCTGACGCAGCACGGCGGTGATCAGCAGGACCGAGCCCAGGGCGATGAAGATGTCCTCCCCGAAGAAGGCCCCGACATTGTCGGCCGAAGCCGCATGGGCGCGGATCAGGTGGCGGCGGGCCTCCGCGGGCGGGCCGCGCCTGGCCTCCTCGTCCGCCTCAGCCATGGGGGCGATCAGGGGACGGACCATATTGGCCTGGCCGCCCAGGGAGAGAAGGCCCAGCGCGGCCGAAAGCTGGCGGATGGCGAGGTAGGCGATCAGCAGGCGCCCGACGGTGAGCACCCTGAGGCGGGCGATAAGTAGCCGGGCGCGTGCCTGGAGACCGGCGCGTTCGGCCAGGCCGATCACCGGCAGGACGAGGAAGGCGATGCTGATGAAGCGGGCGTCGTTGAAGCCCTTGCCCAGCGCCGAGACCACCGCGATCGGGCTCATGCCGCCGGCGACGCCGGTGACCAGGGCGGCGGCGGTCACCACCAGGATCGGGTTGAAGCGGGCCAGGAGGCCGGCGACGACCACCGCTATGCCGAGAAGACTCATCATGCCAGGATGGCGCTCCAAGCCGCCCGCGTGGGTGCGAGGAAGGCACGGAATCGCCGGCGGCGCCAGGGTGGGAGAGGAGCTCTGCCGGAGCCACGCTGGACGATCCGTCCGTGTGAGGAGGGCGATCTGCCGGCCCTCTACGCCATCGCCCTGGCCACCGGGGCGAACGGATCGGACGCCTCCCACCTGCATCGCGACTGCGAACTGATCGGTCACATCTACGCCGCCCCCTACCTGCGCTTCGCCCCGGAGAGCTCGTTCGTGGTCGACGACGGCGGCGGGGTCGGCGGCTACATCCTGGGCGCGGTCGACACGGTCGCCTTCGAGCGCCTGCTCGAGGCGCGCTGGTGGCCGGGCTTAAGGGCCCGCTACGCCGATCCCTCCGGCAAGCCGCCCGGCGAGTGGGACGCCGATCAGACGCGGGCGTGGCAGATCCATCACCCCTGGCGGACGCCGGCGCGGATCGCGGGCCCCTACCCTTCCCACCTGCACATCGACCTTTTGCCGCGGCTCCAGGGCCAGGGCGTGGGGCGCGCCCTCATGGACGTCTGGCTCTCCCGGGTGAAGGCGCTCGGCTCGCGCGGGGCCCATCTCGGTGTCGGACCGGCCAACCTCCGCGCCCAGAGGTTCTACCGCGCCTATGGCTGGCGCGAGTTGGAGGGGGAGAAGGCCGGCCGGACGATGTGGTTCGTCACGGATCTCTGAGGCGGCTAGACGATGGGATCGGCGCCGCACCAGCCGGGCAAGTAGGCGGCTTCCTCCGACTTGGCGAACCTGAGCGACTTCTTCAGGGCGGACTCAAAATTCTTCTCGACCGCCTTGCGTTTGATCCGGCTACGGAGGAAATCGGCCCACAGGAACTCACTGAACGGAGTAAGGTCCTTGGCGTAGCCGCCGAGGTGGCGGAGATCCCCGGCCAGGCTGCGATAGGGATCGTCGACCAGCTTGGCGATCGACCCGGGGATCTCATCGAAGGCGACGCGGTGACCCTCGGCATTGTAGGGATGGCACAGCGTGCGGTTGTCGAGATAGCGCCAGAAGGAATCTTTGGTGAGGGCCGTCAGATCGGCAATGACCGTCACCAGGACGTGCTTGACGCCCTCCTCCAGCATGGCCCGGACGAGATGGTGATTGTCGACGATATAGTGGCGACCCCGCGGACCCAGCACGGCGGGGATCATGTGCCGGCCCAGATAGCCGCCGCCGTCTTCGTCGGAGAGCTTGCGCCAGTGCGCCCGCTTCTGGGCCACCTCGTGCATTCCCACCGTGATCTGGGTCGGTTTCAGATGTTCGATCGGCGTCGGATTGAGGACGGGTTCGCGTGGGTTGTTCATGGCGGCCATCTTACGGCGAGCCCGGTGAGCCTGCAAAAGGGGCCGGAACCGGCCGCGTCATCGGAGGGTTATGATCGGCCATCATGACGCGGACAGAACCGGGATGAGGAAACTGATGCTGCGTCTGATCGGTCTCTTTGTCCTCGCGCCGGCCCTCGCCCTGGCGGCGGACCAACCAGCCGAAGACTTCGCCATCCATGGCCAGGCGACGATCATCGACCAGGGCAATCTGGCCTTTTCCGCCCCCTACAGCGGGACCAATAGCCTGCCGCCCATCGCCGAGGGCCGGGAGACGGCGGATGTCACCCTCTTCGTCGGGGTCCGGCCGTGGTCCGGCGGCGAGATCTGGGCCGATCCCGAATTCGACCAGGGCTTTGGCTTGCACAACACCACCGGCGTGGCCGGCTTCCTCAACGGCGAGGGAGCAAAGGTCGGGCGCAGCAACCCCTATTTCCGCCTGCCGCGCCTTTTCCTGCGCCAGACCATCGCTCTGGGCGGCAAGACGTCCAAGGTCGATCCGGACATCGACCAGCTGGGCGGGAGCCAGAGCGAGAACCGCGTGGTCGTGACGGTGGGCAAGTTCAACGTCACCGACGTCTTCGACACCAACAAATACGCCCACGACCCGAAACACGACTTCCTGAATTGGGCCCTGATCGACGCCGGCTCCTTCGACTACGCGGCCGACGCCTGGGGCTATACGATCGGGACGAGCGCGGAGTGGTATGAAGGTCCGTGGACGCTCAGGGCCGGCGTCTTCGACCTCTCCGAGGTTCCCAACGGCGAAAAGCTCGACGCCCATTTCGACCAGTTCCAGATCGTCGGCGAGGTCGAGAGGCGTTACACGCTCGCCGGCAAGGCGGGCGCCGTCCGGCTCACCGGTTTTTTGACCCGCGGACGGATGGGGACCTTCGCCGACGCCATCGCGCTGGGCCAAGACCTCGGCGAGCCTCCGAACACCGCCCTGGTGCGGCGCTATCGCTCCCGCGCCGGGGGCAGCCTCAATCTCGAGCAGGAAGTGATTGACGGACTGGGGGTTTTCGCCCGCGCCGGCTGGGCGAACGGCGATGTCGAGCCTTATGAATATGCCGATATCGACGAGACGGCCTCGGCCGGAGTTTCGCTGGCCGGCAAGCGCTGGGGACGTGCCGACGACACCCTGGCCGTGGCCGGAGTGGTCAATCAGATCTCCAAGGCCCACCAGGCCTACCTGGCGGCCGGGGGCCTAGGGATCCTGGTCGGCGACGGGAAGCTGCCCCACCCAGCCAGCGAGAACATTCTGGAGACCTATTACGACATCGCCCTGGCCAAGACGCTGCACCTCTCGTTCGACTACCAGTTCGTCGACCATCCGGCCTACAACGCCGACCGCGGACCGGTGTCGGTCTTCGCCGCCCGCCTGCACGCCCAGTTCTGACTTATCGGGCGATGAGCAGCCAGGCCAGGGAGGCGGCGCCGGCCAGGACGCAATAGATCGCGAAGGGATCGAACCCTTTCGCCTCGTGGGTCTTGAACCAGCGCATCAGGGCGATGACGCTGGCCAGCGCCGTGACGCCCGCG
>DASXIE010000005.1:0-1505 GCA_036498165.1 Caulobacteraceae bacterium | reverse complement strand
GCCATCGTCGCCGCCGGGGCGAAGCTCGGCGAGGCCGTCCTCGATGGCGAGGTGGTCGCCCTCGACCACACCGGAGCGCCCGATTTCGCCGCCCTCCAGGCCGCCATCGCCGAGCGCCGCACCGACGACCTGATCTTCTTCGTCTTCGACCTGCTCGTCGAGGGAAAGGAAGACCTGCGCCCCCTGCCGCTCACCGAGCGCAAGGATCGCCTGGCGCGGTTCGTCGCCAAGGCCCCCGCGAACATCCGCTTCGTCGACCACTTCATCGCCGCCGGCGAGGCGGTCCTGAAGTCGGCCTGCCGGATGAACCTGGAAGGGGTCGTCTCCAAGCGTCTCGACGCCCCCTACACCTCGGGCCGCGGCGAGGCCTGGGTGAAGTCCAAGTGCCGCCAGGGCCACGAGGTGGTGATCGGCGGCTGGACCACCACCGGGAGCAATTTCCGCTCCCTCCTGGCGGGGGTCTACAAGGATGGCGCCCTGGTCCACGTCGGCCGGATCGGCACCGGCTTCGGGCGCGACAAGCTGGGTCGCCTGATGCCGCGCCTCAAGGCCCTGGAGACCGACAAGAGCCCCTTCACCGGCCCCGGCGCGCCCAGGGCCGGCGCCGCCGTCCACTGGGTGAAGCCCAGGCTGGTCGCGGAGATCGAATACGCCGGCTTCACCGCCGACGGGATCATCCGCCAGGCCGCCTTCAAGGGCCTCAGGGCCGACAAGCCGGCCGGCGAGGTCGAGGCTGAGACCCCCGCCCCGGCGAAATCGGCGCAGCTCAGCGAACCCTCCCCCGCCGCCGTGAAGATCCCCAAGAGCTCGGCGGTGGTCATGAGCCTGACCATTTCCCACGCCGACAAGGCCCTGTGGCCGGACGGCGGCGACGGCAAGCCCGTCAGCAAGCTCGATCTCGCCCGCTACTACGAGGCGGTGGGCGAATGGCTCCTGCCCCACATCAAGGGCCGGCCCTGCTCGATCATCCGCATGCCCGACGGCATCGCCGGCAAGCGCTTCTTCCAGCGCCACGCGGCCCGCGGCTCGTCGGCCCTGTTCACCGAGGTCAAGGTGTTCGGCGACCACAAGCCCTATCTTCAGATCGACCGCCTCGAGGCCCTCATCGCCGCCGCCCAGATCGGGGCGGTGGAGCTCCATCCGTGGAACTGCCAGCCATTCAAGCCCGAACAGCCCGGCCGCCTGGTCTTCGATCTCGATCCGGCCCCCGAGGTCGCCTTCGCCGACGTCATCGCCGCCGCCCGCGAGGTCAAGGATCGGCTGGAGGCCCTGGGCCTCGTCGCCTTCGCCAAGACCACCGGCGGCAAGGGCCTGCATGTGGTGACGCCGCTGAAGGCCGCCGGCCTCGACTGGCCCGCCGCCAAGGGCTTCGCCCGCGACGTCTGCCAGGCCATGGCCGACGAGTCTCCCGATCGCTACCTCATCAACATGGCCAAGAAGCAGCGCGGCGGACGGATCTTCCTCGACTACCTGCGCAACGACCGCATGGCCACCGCCGTCGCCCC
>DASXIE010000004.1:0-2242 GCA_036498165.1 Caulobacteraceae bacterium | reverse complement strand
GAGCGGCAGGATCAGCACCGCGAGCATGGCGAACTTCACCTCGCGGGCCTCGATCTTCTTGCCAAGATATTCCGGCGTTCGCCCGACCATCAGGCCGGCGACGAAGACGGCGATGATCGCCATCACCACCATGCCGTAGAGTCCCGAGCCGACGCCGCCGGGCAGCATTTCGCCGAGCTGGATCATGAACATCGCCATGCCCCCGCCCAGCGGCATGAAACTGTCGATCATGCCGTTGACGCCGCCGTCGGAGGCCCCGGTGGTGTTCGCGGTCCACACCGCCGTCGAGGCGGCGCCGAAACGCACCTCCTTGCCTTCCATGTTGACCTGGGCGGCCGCGTGGACCGCGTGCAACGCCGGCGCGGGCTGGGTCTCGGTCCAATAGATGACAGCCGAGGCGCCGAGCACGAAGACCGCCATCACCGCCACCAGGGCGCGGGCCTCCTTGCGGGCCAGGGCTATGATCCCGAACGCGACGACGCAGGCGTAGCCGACCACGTTCATTTCGACGATCTCGATGAGGTTGGTGATCGGGTTGGGGTTTTCGTAAGGGTGCGCGGAGTTGGCGTTGAAGATGCCGCCGCCGTTGGTGCCGAACTGCTTGATCGCCTCCTGGCTGGCGGTGGGGAAGAGGATGTTGGTCTGTTTGGCTCCTTCGAGGCCGACCATGTCGACGTGGCCGGTGAGGGTCTGGGGCATGCCCAGGGCGACGAAGACCAGGGCCACGACGATGGAGATCGGCAGCAGGACGTAGAGGCTGATCCGGGTCAGGTCGACCCAGAAGTTGCCCAGCCCCTCGCCCCGGTTAGCGGCGAAGGCCCGGGCGACCGCGGCGGCCATGGCGATGCCGGCGGCGGCGGAGAGGAAGTTGTGACTGGTCAGGCCGGCCATCTGCGAGAAGGCCGAGAGGGTCGATTCTCCGCTGTAGAACTGCCAGTTGGTGTTGGTGACGAAGCTGATGGCGGTGTTGAACGCCAGGTCCGGAGCCATGCCCTTGAACCCTTGCGGATTGAACGGCAGGAGATCCTGGAAGCGCAGGATCAGGTAGAGGGCGACGAAGCTCGCCGCGCTAAAAGCCAGCATGGAAACGGTGTAGCCGAGCCAGTTCTGGCTCTTCTTCGGATCGACCCCGAATGCCCGGTAGAGGCCGGCCTCCACCGGCTTCAGGACCGGATCGAGCCAGGTCCGCCCGTCCTGCCACACCCGCGCCATATAGGACCCCAGCGGAACCGCCAGGGCGATCGTGATGGCGATGGTGACGAGAATCTCGCCCCAGCCGCTCGCATTCATGGCGATCGCTTCCTTCCCAATGGGCTCAGAATTTGTCGGGCCGCAGCAGCGCCGCGACCATCAGGACGGCGATGAACACCGCCGCCGCCGCGTAGATGAACTGGACGATCACGCTCAGATCCTCCTGAGCGCGTAGGCGTAGAGGGCGAACGCGCTAAGGATGGCGATCCCGCCGGCGATGTAGAGCAAGTCGGCCATGGGACCGGGATAGGCGAAGGCCGCGTAAACGCTCAATTCCGCTCACTGACTGTGCGGATAACAGAACCATAAACGCCGCTTACCGCCTCTCCCCCTGCGGGGGGAAGAGAACTCCAGCGCCTATTCCGCTCCCCCCACCGCCAGGGCTTCGGCGCGGGCGGCGAGGGTCTCGAGGGTCTCGGCGTGGCTGGCGCGGGTGATCTGGTAGCCCATCAGCAGGCTCATGCCGATGGCGGTGAGGCCGGCGTAGATCGGGGCATAGGTCATGGCCAGGTGGCTGAGCACTGCCGGCGGCACGTGGTCGGGGCGCACCCCGGTGGGGAAGGCGATCAGGCCGAGGATGGCGCTGGCGGCGAAGAGGCCGGCGCCCGAGACGGCCTTGGAGATCATGATCGAGGCCGAGAAATACACCCCCTCGGCGCGCCGTCCGGTCTTCAGTTCGCCGTCCTCGACCACATCGGCGATCATCGCCGAGGTGAGGGTCGAGCCGGCGATGTAGAAGGCCACCGAGACGATCGACTGGACGAGGATGATCCAGAAGAGGGCCGGGCTGTGGTTGGGTGGCATGAGGCCGGCGAGGCGCAGCATCATCGGCGTCAGCCCCACCACCATCGAGGCGATCATGGCCCCCATCGCCGCCCGCCGCTTGCCCAGCCGCCGCGAGGCCTGCGGGGCGAGCGAGAGGGCCAGGAACGCCGAGGCGAAGACGGCGGTGGCCAGGCCGGCGATCTCGCCGGAGGTGAAGCCCCAGTAG
>DASXIE010000003.1:0-7876 GCA_036498165.1 Caulobacteraceae bacterium | reverse complement strand
ATAGCCCTCGTCGTCGAAGGAACCGATGTCGCCCAGGGATTCCCAGCCGCCCGGCAGAGTGCGCGCCTCGGCCCCCCGGTAGGCGTAGCTCGGCGGCGCGCCCTCGGGTCGGCGCATGTAGATCTCTCCGATCTCGAACGGCGGCAGGCGCTGGCCGGCGGCGACGAAGGCGGCCATCACCCCCACCATCACCTTGCCCACCGAGCCGCGATGCTCCAGCCACTCGGACCCGGTGATGATGGTCACCGCCTGGGCCTCGGTGCCGGCGTAGAGCTCCATGATCACATCCGGGCCCAGCCAGTCGATCCACGCCTCCTTGAGCCACGGCGGGCAGGGGGCGGCGAGGTGCCAGGCGGTCTTGAGACTGCTCACGTCGTACTGGGTCCGGTTCGGCAGGCGCCAGATGCGGCTCATCATGGTCGGGACGAGATAGATCCACGTGGCCTTGTGGCGCTCGATGGCGGCCAGGGTCGCCTCGGCGTCGAAGCGCGGCAGGATGACCAGGTGCGCCCCTTGGCTCAGGCCCCCGAACGCCGAGGTGAACGGGCCGTTGTGATAGAGCGGGCCGGGCATGATCATCACGTCGTCCGGCGTGGTCCGATAGGCCCCGCTGCCGCTGGTGTTGGGCGGAAAGACGCCCGGCCCCCCGGCCAGGATCAACTTGGGCCGTCCCGTCGAGCCGCCGCTCGTGGGGGCCTTCCACACCGGCGAGACCCGGTCCTCCACCGGGCTGTCGTCGTCGCTGAGCGCCATCAGGGCGGCCAGGTCATGGCGCGGGCGGCGGCTCTCGATCGAGGAACCGGCGATGAGGATCGGCGTGTCGGCCAGGTCCATCACCGCCTCGGCCTCGGCGGCGGGCAGGCGCCAGGAGATCGGCTGCGGCGTGGCGCCGACCTTCCACAAGCCATAGCAGGCCTCGATGAAGTCGACGCTGTTGGAAAGGCCGACGGTCACCAGGTCGCCCTGCTTGACGCCGGCCGCCGTCAGCCCTCGGGCCAGGCGGTTGGTCCGCCGGTCGAGCTCGCGCCAAGTCACGGTGCGGTCCTGGTCCGTCACCGCCGGCCGGTCGGGCCGCTCGCGCGCCAGTTCGCTGAGCCGCGCCCCCAGGGACAGGAATTCGTCCGCCATCGTCTCTTCGCTCCTTCGCCTGGACCCTGATCTTTAGCTGATCTATCGCTGATTTCACCGGCCTCGTCGGCCGGCAGGGGACCGCGCGCAATTACGCTGCAACTGACCAGCCATGCCCCCTATCGGCTCGGCGACATGGATGTCGACCCCGCCCGCCTCGCCGTCGTCTGGCCGGGCGGCGCCGCCAGCCTGCAGCCGCGGGCCATGCAGGTGCTCACCGCCCTGGCCAAGGCCGGCGGGGCGGTGGTCTCGCTCAGCGACCTGATCGCCGAATGCTGGGGCGGCCGGGCGGTGAGCCATGACGCGGTTCATCGGATCATCCACCTCCTGCGCAAGCTCTCCGCGGAAAGCGGCGGGTGCGGCTTTTCGATCCACAATGTCGCAAGAGTCGGCTATCGCCTGTCTGCGCCCGGATTGACCCTGCCCGGACGTCATGATCGAGCGGCTGCGCCGCTGCTCGCCGTCCTCGCCTTCGACGATCTCACCGGCGAGCCGGACCTAGGCCATTTCTCCGACGGCGTCTCCGAAGAGCTTCTTCACACCGTCTCGCGCACGACCGACGCGCGGGTCATCGGGCGCTCGTCGAGCTTCGCCCTGCGCGGGGCCGACAAGTCCGGTCCGCGGGTGGCCGAACTTCTGGGCGCGACCCACCTCCTCGACGGATCGGTGCGCCGCGGCGCCGACGCGGTGCGGGTCAACGCCCAGCTGGTGGAATGCGCCACCCAGACCCAAGTGTGGTCGGGGCGGTTCGACCGTCCACTGGCCGACGTCCTGGCCCTGCAGGATGACATCGCCGCCGCCGTCGCCCGGGCCCTCGACGTGGCCTTCTCGCCCTCGCGGAGCGTGGGTCCCATCGATCCCATGGCCTTCGACCTCTATCTGCGCGCCCGAGACGCGGCCGGCCTCGCGCCCAACATCGCCCTCCTGGAACAGGCCACGGCGCGCGATCCCGGCTTCGCCGCCGCCTGGGCCCTCCTGGCCTACGCCCGCTCCATGGTGCTGCGCTGGGCCGGCGGTGAGGACCTCGCCCGCCGGCGGGCCGATGTCGAGGCGGCGGCGCGGACCGCCCTGGCGCTCGATCCCAACGCCGGTCCCGCCCACCTCGCCCTTTCCGCCATCCTGCCGATCTGCGGCGCCCTAGCCGAACAGAGGGCGCTGGTGGCCCGGGCCCTCGCCGCGACGCCCAACGACGTCGCCGTGCTCAGCCATGCGGCCGGCCTCGACGACATCGCCGGCTTCCAGCGCCGGGCCCTGGAGAAGATTCGCCGCGCCTACGAGCTCGATCCCCGCGCCACCGGCTGGTACCTCGTCTCCCTCCTCGAGGCAGTCGGCCGGCGCGACGAGGCCGAGGCGGTCCTGGCCCGCGACCTGGCCCGCTGGCCCGATTTCCCCATCCTCGTCGCCACCGCCCTGCGATCGGCCTGCGACGCCGGCGACTGGGACCTCTACGATCAGCGCCTCGCCGCCGCCCCGGCCGGCGTCCTCGGGAACCCGGTCATGGGGCTGGTGCGGGCCCTGACCGAACGGCTGCGCGGTTTCTCGCCCGCCGTCGCCGCCGAGACCATCGACGCCCTTCGCGCCCAGGCGACCGCGACCGGCGCCGTCAGCCTGACCTGGGCCGGCGTTCTCGCCGAGCGGGGCTACGCCGAGGCCGCCTGGGAGGCGATCGACGCCGCCTCCTTCGCCGCCCTCTTCACTCCCGACGGGCGCCTGCCGACCGGCGAATTCGGCCTCAACGTCCTCTTCGGCCCCGCCTGCGCGGCCCTGCGCCGCGACCCTCGTTTCCCCACCTTGTGCGCGCGCCTGGGCCTGGCCCGGTTCTGGGCCGACGCCGACGAGTGGCCCGACTGCGCCGCCCACCTCGCGCCCCTCTACGACTTTCAGGCCGAGTGCCGCCGGGCCCTCGAATAAGCCGCTCTCTTCCCCCCGCATCGGGGGGAAGTGGCGCGAAGCGCCGATGGGGGGACGGACACGCCGGCCCGCGCTTCCGATCCCCCATCCCCGGCTTCGCCGGTACTTCCTCCTTGTGAAGGGGGAAGAGAACTCGCTGGAAAATGTTCTAGAAGGGGCGCGAATCCACACGGGGACGGCGTTTCATGAGGGTCCTGGTCACTGGCGGGGCGGGCTATATCGGCGCCCAGGCGTGCAAGGCCCTGGCGGCCGCCGGCCACGAGCCCATCGTCTATGACAATCTCTCCCAAGGCCACCGCTGGGCGGTCCGCCATGGACCGCTCGAGGAAGGCGACGTCACCGACGAGGCCCGCCTCGCCGACGTCATCGCCAAATGGCGACCCGAGGCGGTCATGCATTTCGCGGCCCTGATCAGCGTCGGCGACTCGGTCGCCCAGCCGGGCGCCTACTACCGCGTCAACGTCGGCGGCGCGTTGAGCGTGCTCGCCGCCATGCGCCCCGCGGGGATCGACAGGTTCGTCTTTTCCAGCACCGGCACGGTGCACGGGCCGCCGGCCCGCCTGCCGATCACCGAGGACATGGCCTACCGCCCGATCAGCCCCTACGCCCGCTCCAAGGCCATGGTCGAGGCGGTCCTCGCCGACTGCGCCGCCGCCGGCCACCTGAAGTGCGCCGCCCTGCGCTATTTTAACGCCTGCGGGGCCGACCCGGACGGGGAAATGGGCGAGGAGCACGATCCGGAGACCCACCTCATCCCCCTGGTCCTCGCCGCCGCCCGCGACGGGGCGACCCTAACCCTCAACGGCGACGACTACGACACCCCCGACGGCACGTGCGTTCGCGACTACATCCATGTCGCCGACCTCGCCCGCGCCCATGTCCTGGCCCTCGACTGGCTGGAAGGGGCCGAGGGTTTCCGGGCCTTCAATCTCGGGACCGGCCAGGGCTTCAGCGTTCGCCAGATCATCGACGCCGCCGCCGAGGTGACCGGCAAGCCCATCGCCGTGCGGATCGGCCCGCGCCGGCCTGGAGACGCCCCATCCATCTGGGCCGATCCCGGCCGGGCGGCGGCCGAACTCGGCTTCACCGCCGCCTCGTCCTCTCTGCCGACCATCGTCGAGACGGCCTGGAAGTGGATGATCGACAAACCGGCCTACGCCGCGCCATGAACGAGCCGGGCGACATCCTGGCCGCCCGCGACGCCCTCGTCGGCTGGCTCCTCGACCGCGCCCTGCCGCTGTGGTGGGACGTCGGGGCCGATCTCGAACGCGGCGGCTTCCACGACAGCCTCGATGGGGCCGCGCGCCCGATCGCCGGGCCCCAGCGCGTCCGCATCCAGGCCCGCCAGGTCTTTTCCTATCGCCGCGCCGGCCAACTGGGCTGGCGGGGGCCCTGGCGGGCGGCCATGGACCACGGACTGGCGGCCCTGGATGGGCGCTTTCGCCGTCCGGACGGCCTCTATCGCTCGTGGTCCGGCGTGGAGGAGGGAGACGACGCCGTCGATCTCTACGACCAGGCCTTCGTTCTCCTCGCCCTGGCCCAGGTTCATGACGAGGGCGATGTCGCCGTCCGCGCCGCCGCCCTGCTGGAGCGGCTTCCCGTCGAGCCGGCCGGCGGATTCGCCGAGTTCACGGGCGAGGCCCGGCTGGCCAATCCCAACATGCACCTCTTCGAATCCGCCCTGGCCTGGACCGAGGCCGCCGGCGCCGGTCCCTGGCGACCGATGGCCGCCGGCCAGGCGCGCCTCGCCGCGGCGCATCTCATTGATCCGGCGACCGGGGCGGTGAGCGAGGTCTTCGGCCCTGGCTGGAAAGGCCCGCGGGCGGCGGGCGAGCGCCGCGTGGAGCCGGGCCACCAGTTCGAATGGGCCTGGCTCCTGATGCGCTGGAGCCTCGCCGCCGGCGACGCGGCCGCCCTCGCCGCCGCCCTGCGCCTGATCGAGATCGGCGAAACCTGCGGCGTCGATCCGGTCCGCAACGTCGCCGTCAACGCCCTCGACGGCGAGCTGAAGCCGACCGATACCGGAACCCGCCTGTGGCCGCAGGCCGAACGACTGCGCGCCCATCTGCTGGCCGGCGCCCTCACCAAGGATCCCGCCTGCTGGGAGCTGGCCGTGAAGGCCGCTGAGGGCCTCACCAATTTCCTCGAACCCTCGGGCCTGTGGCGCGACAGCCTGGAGACCCAGGACGCCCCGGCCCCCGCCAGCTCCCTCTACCACATCGTAGGCGCCGCCTGGCAGCTCGACCAGACCGCCAAGGGACTTCTGTGATTCCCTTCTCCCCTTGCGGGAGAAGGTGGGCCGCGAAAGCGGCTCGGATGAGGGGTCTCGCCGACGTTCAGGGATTGTCGTCTGACAGGCAATTCACCGCCGTTTCGTCGACCCCTCATCCGGCGGGCTCCCGCCCGCCACCTTCTCCCGCAGGGGGAGAAGGGCCGACAGCGCTTAGGCTATCCCCGCGCGCAGGAAGTCGTGCATGCCGACCGCCCCCACCAGGGCGCCGTCCTCGCAGGCGAAGAGGAGCTGGATCGGGTGGGGCCGCTCGTTCATCAGGCGCAGGGCCTCGGTGGCCAGCAGGTGCGGATCGACGAAGACCGGCGAGCGGGTCATGTGGTCGGCCACCGGCGCGGAAAGGTCGGCGCTCGGCAGGGCGCGGCGCAGGTCGCCGTCGGTGAACACCCCTACCAGGGCCCCGGCCTCGTCGACCACGGCGACGCCGCCGTAGCGCTTGCGGGTCATCTCCACGATGGCCTCGGAGAGGCTCACCGTCGCCTCGACGATGGGCACGTCCGCGCCGCTGGCCATCAGGTCGGCCACCGTCACCAGCCTCTGGCCGAGCCGGCCGCCGGGATGGAAATTGCGGAAATCGGCGGCCGAGAATCCCCGCGCCTCCAGCAGGGCTATGGCCAGGGCGTCGCCGAACGCCATCTGCATGGTCGTCGAGGTCGTCGGCGCGCCGGTGTTCTGGCACGCCTCCTGCGCCTTGGGCAGGATGAGGGCGATGTCGGCGGCCCCGGCCAGGGCGCTGGCGGCTTCCGAGGAGACCGCGATCAGCGGCACCGCGAAGCGCTTGCAATAGTTGATCACGTCGCGGAATTCCGGCGTCTCCCCCGACCACGACAGGGCCAGCAGGACGTCGGAGCGCGCCACCATGCCCAGATCGCCGTGGCTGGCCTCGGCGGTATGCAGATAGAGGGCCGGGGTGCCGGTGGAGGCCAGGGTGGCGGCGATCTTGCGGGCCACGTGGCCGCTCTTGCCCATGCCGCAGACCACCACCCGGCCCGCCGCGTCGCGGATCTGGGCCACGGCGGCGGTGAAGGGGCCGCGCAGGCCGTTCTCAAGGGCCCCGGCCAGGGCCTTGAGGCCGTCGATCTCGGCCAGCACCGTGCGCGCCGCCGACTGGGCGTAGTCGACCCTCGCCGCATCGATCTTTTGCGTTGCCGGCAACTGCCGCTACCTTTCCTCGTGAGGGCCCGATCCTAGAGGGCGCGCGCGCCGGCTGAAAGCTCTGATGACGGATACGACTTCACGGGCGGCGGTGATCCTCGATCGCGACGGGGTCCTCAACGTCGACCACGGCTATGTCGGCGAGGTCGACCGCCTGGAATGGATTGCCGGCGCCCAAGCGGCGGTGAAACGGCTCAACGACGCCGGCCTGCTGGTGATCGTGGCCACCAACCAGTCGGGGGTGGCCCGCGGCCTCTTCGATCTGGCGGCGGTGGACGCGCTGCATGGCGCCATGAGCGCCGACCTCGCCGCCGTGGGGGCCCATATCGACGCCTTCTACGTCTGCCCCTTCCTTCCCGACGCCCCCGTCGCCGCCTTCGCCCATCCCGACCACCCCGACCGCAAGCCCAATCCCGGCATGGTCCGCCGCGCCCTCGCCGACTTCGCGATCGACCCGGCCCGCGCCCTCGTCATCGGCGACAAGGACCGCGACCTCGAGGCCGGGCGGCGGGCGGGAGTGGCCGGGGCGCTCTTCCCCGGCGGCGACCTCGACGCCTTCGTGGCGCGTCTCACCCTGCCGAAATGATGCGATACGAGACGTGTCTGGCCGCTCGCCCTGGCCACTCATAGGACCGCGCGCCATGATCCCGTTCATCGATCTCGCCGCCCAGCAGAGGCGCATCCGCCCGGCCCTCGACGCCGCCATCGCACGCGTCCTCGCTCACGGCGCCTATGTCATGGGCCCGGAGGTCGGTCAGCTCGAAGCCGCCCTGGCCGCCTTCTGCGGCGCGCGGCTGGCGCTCTCCTGCGCGAACGGCACCGACGCCCTGGCCCTGCCCCTGATGGCCTGGGAGATCGGCGCGGGAGACGCCGTCTTCTGCCCCTCCTTCACCTTCGCCGCCACCCCCGAGGTGATCCCGTGGACCGGGGCCACGCCGGTCTTCGTCGACATCCGACCCGACACCTACAACCTCGATCCGGCCCGCCTGGAAGCGGCGATCGCGGCGGTGGAGGCCAAGGGGAACCTGCGGCCCGCCGCGGTGATCGCCGTCGATCTCTTCGGCCATCCGGCGGATTATCAGGCCATCGGCGAAATCTGCCGCCGCCATGGCCTCAAACTCATCGCCGACTCCGCCCAGGGTTTCGGCTGCACCCTGGGCGGCCAGCACCCCATCGCCTGGGCCGACGCCGTCTCGACCAGCTTCTTCCCGGCCAAGCCGCTCGGCGGCTACGGTGACGGCGGGGCGGTGTTCACCAACGACGCGGCCCTGTGGGCGCGGATGGATTCCCTGCGCATCCACGGCAAGGCGACGCCCGCCGACGGGGCCAATGGCGGCTTCGCCCACGATCCGAAATACCTCAACGCCCGGATCGGCATGAACTCGCGGCTCG
>DASXIE010000002.1:0-1899 GCA_036498165.1 Caulobacteraceae bacterium | reverse complement strand
TGGTCATAAACCTGTTTCGCAGCTTGAACATTCATGTCATAGCCGATGAGGTTTTTCGCGCTTCCGTCGAACGTCGAGGCGAAGTCCGTTGTCATGGCCTGACCGACGATCTCGACGGCCTGGCCGGCCAGCCCGTGGCTGTCGACGAAGCTTTCCGACGCCAGAATGGCCGCGCCCGAACCGTCGGAGGTGGGCGAACACTGCAGCTTGGTCAGCGGGTCGGAGATCATCCGCGCCGCCAGGATGTCGTCGAGCGTGTAGGACTCCTGGAACTGGGCGAACGGGTTGTTGACCGAGTGCTTGTGGTTCTTGTAGCCGATCTTGGCGAAATGCTCTGCGGTGCTGCCGTATTGCTTCATGTGCTCGCGTCCGGCGGCGCCGAACATCCACGGCGCGACGGGCATCGCGAACTCGTCGATCGCGGCCATCGCCTTGACGTGCTTGCCCATCGGCGATTCGCGGTCCTGGGCGCCGCCGCCCAGCGAGCCCGGCTGCATCTTCTCGAAGCCGAGCGCGATCGCGCAGTCGACGATGCCGCCGCGGATGGCCTGGGCGGCCAGGAACAGCGCCGTCGAGCCGGTGGAGCAGTTGTTGTTGACGTTGACGATCGGAACCCCCGAGAGGCCGAGGCCATAGACGGCGGCCTGACCGGCGGTGGAATCGCCATAGACGTAGCCGACATAGACCTGCTGGGCCGCGTCGTAGGGAAGGCCGGCGTCGGCGAACGCGGCGGAGGCGGCCTTGGCGCCCATGACGTCATAGGTCTCGCTCTGGCCAGGCTTGGTGAAGGGGATCATCCCGACCCCGGCCACTCTCACTTCACAGGTCATGATTTCCTCTCCGGCGACTTGGCGAGGAGAGGTCACGCCCGGCGAGGCCCTGTCAAATCCAATCCTCCGCCCATCCGGCCCCAGCCAGCACTCAGCGGCTTTTTTTGTGTGCCCGAACGCCGCCGTCGCGCCGCCCTGCCCGCTTTCGCCAGGATGAGCGGACATTGGAAAGCATCCAGGTGAAGACTTGGCCTCGCGGCTACGCGCGCGCCCGCGGTTGGCTCACAGCGGCGAAAAGCCGCACGCCGAAAGGCCGCGACCGTTGACAGGGGGGGCTCGCCGTCCGCTAACTCATCTTCGAGACGAATCCGGCGGCGGGCGGGATGGGGGCGGCGATGGAAATGACCGTGGACGAACTGCCCGGGGGCTTCACCCGGGCGCGCCTGGTGGGGCGCATGGACATCGACGGGGCCATGGCCATCGACGAGCCGTTCCGGGCGCTGGGCCGCCTGCGCCGCAAGCTCATCGTCGACCTCGCGGGGGTGACGTTCATGGCCTCGCTCGGCCTGCGCACCCTGGTGGTGGCGGCCAGGTCGTTGAGCGAGATCGGCGGGCGGATGACGCTGGCCAGTCCGCAGCCGAATGTCGAGAAGGTGCTGGAGACCAGCGGCATCGGCGAACTGGTGGGGGTGCACCCCACGGTGGAAGCGGCCGCCGCGGCCCTGAGCCCCTAGAGGGCCGAGGGAAGGGGGGCATGGCAAGCGTGTTCAACCGCGGCGCCTTTCTCCGGCTGGCCGGGGTGTTCGCCATCGTCTGGGCGGCCCTCATCGCCGCCGGGGTGTTCAGCTGGAGCCAGATGCGGGCCGAGGTCGACAGCCGGGCGCGCGCCGAGGCCGACCGGGCGGTCGGGGCGGCCGCGAGGCGGCTCGACGAGGCGGCCAAGCAGCTCGGGCCCCTCACCGCCTCGGATGTTCGCGGTCTGCGCGGCCGGGCGCTGGCCGCCGGCGCCCCCAGTTTGCGCGGCCAGGCGCTGCGGTTCGGCGGCCGGGCGCCGGGCGACAAGGTGCTGGGCGGAGGGGCCAATCGCGGCGCGAACGGCGTCGAGCGCGGGCTTTATGCAGTGAATGGC
>DASXIE010000001.1:0-13678 GCA_036498165.1 Caulobacteraceae bacterium | reverse complement strand
GCGAAATCGTCGCCGACGCGGTCAATCCGGTACACCGCCCAGGGGGTCTTCTGCTCGATGTCTGGGGTGAGGCGCAGGGGGGCGTCGAGCAGGTGGGCGCCGAAGCCGACGTCGGCGATATAGGGCCCTTCCGGCAGGTCGACGGTCAGGAGCATGTGGGTGCGCGCGCCGAGCGGCACGCCGTCGCCCGCCCACGCCACCCGGCCAGAAAGGACGGTCACGGCGAACCCGATCGCTTCCAGCGCTGCCTTGAACAGGGCGTTCTGCTCGAAGCAGTAGCCGCCGCGCCGGCTCGCCACGAGCTTGGCCTGGAGCGAGGCAAGGTCCAGCGGCGTCTGACGGCCGATGAGCGGATCGATGCCCTCGAAGGGAATCGCCGCCAGATGCAGGACATTGATCGCGGCCAGAGTTTCGAGGTCGGGCCGGCCCGGCCCATCGAAGCCGATGCGGCGGAAGTAAGCGTCCAGGTCGAAGGTGTCGGTCAATCGCGCCTCCACAGCCCATGGCCGGCGCCGTCCCGACTTCGGGCGCCGAACATACTGAAAGCGGGAAACCGGCCTCGCGGTTTCATCGCCGGCGAAAAGGGCGGACTTCCCCCTTCACCCTCACCGCCCGGCGCGGGCGCTGAGAACGGCTCTGGCGGCGGCGGCGCGGTAGCGGGCCGGGCTGCGGTTGGGCCGCAGCTGGTCGAGCGCCAGGCTCACCACCGAGAACATCCCGGCCTGGGAGGGGGGCAGGCCTTCGATCTCGCCGGTCTCGGGGCTGACGCGCGCCTGTTGCAGCTCGGCCAGCTTGGCCTCCTGGGACTGCCGCTCGCGTTCCCTCATCGCCGCCATCGCGGCCACGGCGGGCGACGGCGCGGCGCCCTGCGGCTGAACGACCTGCACCCCCGGCGGTTCGGCTGGGACCGGTGGAGGGGCCGTGGTTCGTTGCACGGATGTCTGCTGCTGCGAGCGGAGAAGGCCGAGCATCCTGGAGCTGGCCTCGTAACGCTGGACGAGTTCGATCTCAGGCGCGCACAGGTCGCCCACGAGGACATCCACGGCGGCGGCGAGATTGGGCTCGGCCCGGGCGACCTCGGCGGCATGGCCGGCGATGCAGGCCTCGGCCTTGGCGGCCAGGCGCGTCTGAGCCTCCTGCGCCGCCGCGCCGCCCGCGGCCAGGGTGAGCGCCGCGCAAAGCGCCGCCGTCATCGCTGCTTTCATGATCTCGCCCCCTATCAGAAAGTTGCTCAGTGCTGATTGCCGGCGGAGATGGCGGTGACGCAGATCACCGCCACGGCCAGGCTGGCGAGGAGGCGCAGGCCCCGCGAGGCGCGGCCATCGGGCGAGGTGCGGGTGTAGTTGGCCCGCCAGATGAGGGGGATGGTGATGACCAGGGCGAGGATCCACTGGGATGAGAAATAGCCCAGCAGGGCCGCCACGATCGCCAGGCCGGCGACCACCTCCAGCTGGCGGTCGATCGTCGGGCGCCAGGCCGGGTGAGGCTGGGCGGCCGTCTGCGTGGGGGGTGTCCAGGCGCTCGCAGCGGCGGGCTTCGCGACGGGCTCGGCCGCCGGCGGGTTGCGAAGCGCCTTGAGGTTCGCGATCAGACCCTCGATATGGGCCTCGAGCGGCGGGGAGCTCGCGTCCATCCAGTGGAGGTTGATCAGATTGTAGCGCAGCGCGCCCTCGGGCTTGGCCTCCTCGGTGCGGAAGGGGATGACGATGGCGCCGGCCTCCAGGGCCGCCGACACCTCGCGCCGCACGTGGGCCGATTCATTGGTGTTGCTGGTGAAGACGAGGACCATGGCCCCGGCCTCGCCCAAGGCGCCCATGATCGCCTCCTGCCAGTCGGCGCCGTAGGGGATGTCGCGCGGCGCGATCCAGCACCGCTCGCCCTTCTCTTCCAGCGCATGGCATAGGCGGTCGGCGACCGGCTTGTCCTTGCTCGAATAGCTGATGAAGACGTCGTGCGGCATGGCGACGTTGACTATCCTCCTTCTCCTTCATGGGGAAGCCGACTTCCGGCGACACGCTATCCTGTCTCGCCCTCGGCTCGGGCGTGGCTCATTGCGAGCGCCACATGAACCTCACGCCGCCCTGGGCGCCGTCGAAGTCGAGCGTGATCTGGACGTGGGCGTCCGGCACGGGCGCTCCGTCGACCGTTGGAGGCCGCATCTTCGTCGGCGCCAGGAAGGCGATCGCGGCCTGGGCGAAGCCCTGTCCCGCCGGCGTGTCCTCGATCACCGCGCAGGGCTTGAGCTTTCCCTTGCTGTCGATGACGCAATCGAGCTGCACGTGTCCGCTCATGTGGGCCATGAAAGCAAAACCGGGCCAGACCATCTCATTGGAATGCGGCGCATTGATCCAGTGAGCATGGGTGGACGGCCCGATCGCCTCGCTTCGATTGGCCGCGTCCTGGGCGAGGGCCAGATCGGCCGGCGCTTGCGATGTGAACGCGACCGCCGCAAGAAGGATTGACGCTCTCAAGAGTCCTCTCCCGCCTTCATCGATTTAGCGCCTTGCGACCGCTCACGAAAGCATTGTCCCGGGCGTAGAAACGTAAGGCGCGGTCGGCTTCTCGCGTCAGGCCGATGCGCGTGCTCGCGCCGATTTCTGGCGCCTCGCGACAATCGCGCGCCAGCCACAACGGACCTTCGCGGCACAGGTCGAGCCCGTCCAGGCGGCGATCGATGTCCAGGGCGGCGGCGAGGCGGCCCGGTCCGCGCGCCAGATCGCGCACTGTCTCCACGCCCCGATTGCGCCGCATCGCCTCGACGCCCTCGAGCGGTTCCATCGCCCTGATCAGGACGCCCGCGCCGACGCCAGCGGCTTCGCTGGAGACGTTGAGCATCCAGGCGACGCCATAGGCGAGGTAGACATAGGCGTGCCCGGGCGGGAGGAAGAGGGCGCGGTTGCGAGGGGTCTCGCCGCGAAAGGCGTGGCCCGCCGCGTCGCCGACCGGATAGGCTTCGGTTTCGACGATCCGCCCGCTGAGGCGACCGCCGGGCGTCTCGCGCACGACGATCTTGCCGATCAGGCCTCGGGCGAGCTCAACCGTGTCGACGGTGAGCTCGGCCCGCGCGATCACCTCATAGGCGACCGCGAAGTCATGATCCTCAGTACTGGTCCCGATGTCGCCACTCTTCGCGGGTCATGCAGATCTTCAAACCGCCGACGCGCGAGCCGGTCCCGGAGTCGGGCTTGCAGATCACTTGGGTGTCGGACTTCTTCTTTGCGGCCGCGGCGGCCTGGGCGGGGGTCAGCTGGGCGGTCGGCGGCGCGGCGGGCTCCGCGGCCGCGGCTTGAGGCGTCGGCGCCGGGGCAGGCGTCGTATTCCCGGCCGCGAAGAGCGAGCCGGCGGCTGTCAGGACAAAAGCGGACGCCAGGCTGGCGACAATGAATTTCGACACGAGAGTGGTCTCCAAGGAAAAGGTGATCCGTGAGGGGCCAGGCGCCCTGCTCACCGGGGATGAAGCAAGAGGCGTGTCTAACAGCATTCTTTTGTCTGACAACTCAGCGACTTAATGCCTTACCCAAGGGAAAGGCGGCGCGAATCGTCGCAGGGATTGCTCGAGGCCGGCGCCCGGCGCTCGTTGACGCTGCCCAGAGCGGGGCGGCGCTGCCGGTGTTGTCGGTCGCGGGGACAGGGCGCTAAACGCTCGTAACAGCTGCCATCCGGCGAGGCGCAAATGACAGCTCACGACCCGCTCGGGGCGGCACGGTGACGGGCGAACCGGCGGAACGCCGCCTGCTGCGTCCGATCGACGCCAAGCGCGACCACGTCCGCGGCGGACGCGTCCGCGGCCATCGGGTCACGGTCCTGATCTATGGCGACTATCTTTGCCCCTACTGCCGCCGTCTGCGCCCGGTGCTCGACCGCCTGCGCCAGGCCTTGGGCGAGCGCATGGTCTACGTCTTCCGTCATTTTCCCAATGAGCGGGCGCACCCGGGGGCCATGCTTCTATCGCTCGGCGCGGAAGCGGCGGGCCGGCAAGGCCGCTTCTGGGACATGCATGACGCCCTCTACGCGCGCGAACCGCCGCTCGGCCGCACCGTGCTTCTGGAGATCGCCGCCTCGCTCGGCCTCGACCGCGACCGCTTCGAGCGCGACCTCGACGACCCGGCCCTGCGCCAGCGGGTCGACGAAGACCTGGACGACGGGCGGCGCAATGGCGTTTCGGCGACGCCGACCATTTTCGTCGACGGCATGCGCTACGACGGCGCCTGGGATTTCTATTCCATGCTCGAAGCGCTGGAGCGGCCGGTCGGCGCCCGGGTCCAGCGCACGGCTCGGGCCTTTGCCAACCTGCCGGCGTCGGCGGGCCTGGCGCTGCTCGCCGCGGCGGCCATCGCGCTGATGCTGGCCAACAGCCCCTTTGCGCCGGTCTACCGGCAGATCGTAACCGCGCGGTTCGGCGTGGGCCCAACGGCGGGCGTGCTCTCGTTGAGCGTCGCGGACTGGTGCGCCGAGGGCCTGCTCTCCATTTTCTTCCTCATACTGGGCCTGGAGATCCGTCGCGAGGCCAGGGCCGGCTCGTTCACCGACCGGCGCGCGGCGGCCGCGCCGCTGCTGGCCGCGGCGGGCGGCGCCGCCGCCTCGGCCCTCGTCTATCTCATGTTCAATCCGGGTCCGACCGCGCCCGGCTGGTCGGCGACCGTGGACACCGGCATCGCCTTCACCCTTGGCGTCCTGGCGATTTTCGGCGCCCGCGCCTCCTCGGGGCTGAAGCTGTTCGTCGCGACCTATGGCATCGCCGGCGACGTCATCACGATGGTCATTCTCGCGGTCTTCTATCCGCGCGGGATTCACGGCGAGTGGTTGCTCGCCGCCGCCGCCGCGATCGCCACGATGGCTTTATTGAACCGCTGGCGGGTCTACGCGGCCTGGCCCTATCTGGTCGCTACACTGCTCCTCTGGCTGTCGCTGCACCTCGCCGGCGTCAGCGGCGCGTTGAGCGGCATAGTGCTCGCCGTCTTCCTGCCTTCGCGTCCGGCCCCCAAGGCCGCCCCCCTGCTCGCCCAGGCCGCCAGCGCGCTGGCCGAGCTAGAGCACGCCGAGCACGAGCTGAAACGAGCCGGGCGCGAACACAGCCGCCTAGACCAGACGCCGGTCTGGGAGTGGGCGAGCCGCAACCTGTCGGCGGCCGCCGGGCGGCTTCTCTCGCCCGCGGAGCGCACGGAAAGGGCGGTGGCGCCATGGTCGAGCTATATGGTGCTGCCGCTGTTCGCGTTCACGGCGGCGGGCATCCCGATATCGGCCAACCTCGCCGGCCCCAACGCCACGCAAGTCGTGGTCGGCGCCGCGCTCGGCCTCGCCGTCGGCAAGCCGATCGGCATCGTCCTGACCATCTGGGTGGCGGCGAAGGCGAAGGTCGCGATCTTTCCGGCCGACGCGTCTCCGCTGGCCTTTCTCGGCGCGGTCCTCCTGTGCGGGATAGGCGATCCGCTGGCGTTCCTCATGGCCGACCAGGCGTTCCAGGGCGGCCCGTACGCCGGCCTTGCGAAGATCGGCGTCCTGGCCGGTTCGGCGCTCGCCGCGACGCTCGGATCCCTGGCGTTCGTGCTCAGCCCGGCGGCCGAAACCGACAGGTAAGCCAAGGTGCTTTCGGGTCGACGATGGCCCTTCGCGCGCTAGCTCCCGCCCCTCGCCAGCGCCTTGGCCGCCGCCTGTTGCTCGGCGATGGCCTGGCGGGTTTCGGCGATCAGGCGGCCGACGATCGGGTGGCCCTGGATCGCCCGCCAATAGGCGGAGAGCTTCGGTAGCGCCGGCAGGGGATCGGGCGTGCCGAAGACCTGCGGGATCCACTCGCCGGCCAGGACCAGCTGCGGGGCGATGGCCCCGTCGGCCCAGGTGAGCGCGGCGCCGACTGCGAACCCCTCCTCGCCGATGTACCCCTCCAGCCACCCCAGCGCCTCGGCGACCTTCCCCGCCGCCGCCTCGATGACCGGCGGCTCCCAATGCCGGCGCGAGCGGGCCGAGAGGTTGAAGAGCGGGACCATGGCCATGACCAGGTAGAAATCGCAGAGGCGGGTGAGAAGCCGCATCCGCGCCCGCGCCCACGGCTCGGCCGGGCGCAGCGCCGGCTCGGGGAAGGCGTCCTCCAGGTATTCGCAGATCACCTCTGATTCCGGCAGGGCGCGGCCGTCGTCGAGCACCAGGGTCGGCACCCGGCCGATCGGATTGATGGCCAGATAGTCGCCTTTGTCCTCGGTCGAGGCATGGAAGCCCGGCGGCTCGATGATTTCCGCGTCGATCCCCTTGGCGTAGAGCATCAGCCGCACCCGGGTGGGGAAGGGTGAGGCGTAGGTTTGGTAGAGTTTCATGTCGCGCGCCCCCGCTACCGTTTGTCGATCACCGTGAGATTGACGCCGAATTCGTTCGGGTGGCCGCTGACCGTCCCGAACAGGGCGCCGATCCGGATAGGTCGCCCGACCAGGCTCACGTCCTGAGCGTCGGTGGGGGACACCTGGAGGCAGATCGTAATCTTCAACAGCCCGGTGCCGAAGCCCTGGTCGTTCGGTTCTTCACCGGAAACCCAGCAGTGAACGAGGTCGCCAGCGGGACCCACCTGGCAGTCGACGATGGCCGACCCGCCGATCCCATTGCGAAAGGCGCGATCCGGATAGTACTTCGCGAGTTCAGGGCCGTCCGGGACCAGCTTCCAGGTCACGGCGCCGATCAGCGGGGCGTTCGCCGGGGCCGGCGGCGCGGCGTCCACTTCAACTGGACGGCCGTGCTCGAACCGTCTGCGAATGAGAACCTCGACCGCCGCGCCCGGCCGCGCGTCGGGTAAATAAATTGGGTGAGCATTTAGGTCCTTCAGGAGCGCGTTTTCCGTCGCCGTGGGGGGCCGTGGCCACTTACTGAGGTCTGGGAAATAGCACCGCGTGGTGACCCCATTCGGTCCCACGTCACAGGTCGGGACGATGTCCACAGTGCTGGGAATGCTGGGCCGGTAGGCGCTGGCGGCAGCGGCGACCGGGGCGCGAAGGGCCATGGCCGCCGACACAGCTCCTGCCAGTTTCATTCCCGCCCTCCAGTCACCGGTGAATAGGGCCAGTCTGACCTCTCTCCGCCGATCCGCAAGCGCCCTGCCGCATGCCGATGGAGGTGGGCGATAGGTAATCCTGTCTCTTTATCTCGTCGGCGACGAGCGAGCCCACGCCCCTCGAGGACGCGCTCCTGGCCACCATCGCCGACGAGCGCGACCGCGGCTGACCGCAGGGCAATCGCAGCTCCCCTATTTCCCGCCCCTGGCGAGCGCGAGGCCGGCCCCGGCGGCGATGAGCACCGCGCCGGTTAGGCGGTTTCTGGCGCGTTGGTGGCGCGAGAGCAGGGGGCGCAGGCGCGCGGCCAGCAGCGCCCAGCCGCTGTCGACGGCGGCGGCGATGGCGAGCGCGGTCGCCGCCAGGAGCCAGATCTGCCGCGCCGGCTGCACGCCGCTGACGAACTGCGGGAGGAAGGCGGCGTAGAAGAGCAGCGTCTTGGGATTGGTGAGGGAAACTCCGAAACCGCGCAGGAAGACCGCGCCCGGGCGGCCGAGATCGGCGCGGACGGCGGCCAGGTCCTCGGTCGGCGCGAACCACGCCCGGAGGCCCAGCCAAATGAGATAGGCCACCCCCGCCCAGCGCAGAATCTCGAACGCCCGGCCGGCCAACCCCAGCGTCCCGGCGAGGCCAAAGCCGACGAGGGTGAGCTGGACGGCCATCGCCGCGCAGGTCCCGGCCACGGTGACGAGGCCCCGGCGCGGACCGTAGCGCAGGCTGTTGGCGGTGATCAGGGCCACATTCGGCCCCGGCAGCAGCATCAGGGCCGTCACGGCGGCGACGAAGGCCAGGTAGAGCTGGAGGGTCATCGGGCGGTTATAGTGTGCTGCGCACACCCTAGCGAAAACGAATCGCCTCCCTTTTTCCGCTCACCCTGGCGAAAGCCAAGGCGCAGGCTTTTTTTGAATGCCCGAACCATGACATTCCCATCGGAAGAGCGCCGAGATGAGCAACACTGGGGCCTGGCTTTCGCCAGGGTGAGCGGGGGTGGGGTGGGAACGACGATTTCGCGAGAGGCGCTCTACCTCACCGGCCTCATCCGCACCTTGCTGCGGGTGGGCTCGATCGCGCCGGGCTCGAATAATCTGGTCACCGACGATCTCGAGCGCGCCGTCG
Organism: Caulobacteraceae bacterium; assembly: GCA_036498165.1. Classification (GTDB taxonomy): domain Bacteria; phylum Pseudomonadota; class Alphaproteobacteria; order Caulobacterales; family Caulobacteraceae; genus Acaudatibacter. The sequence goes on along the minus strand of DASXIE010000001.1, from coordinate 5,531 downwards.
ATCGCTGGCCTCATCGGCGGGCGCTGAGTTTCGAGGGCCGCGCCCTCAGTTATCGCCATATGGACGCGCTGGCCAACCGCTATGCGGCGTGGGCGCGGGCGCAAGGCCTGGCGCGGGGCGACACGGTGGCTATCCTGCTTCCGAATCGGCTCGAATACCTGCCCCTGTGGTTCGGCCTCTCCAAGCTCGGCATCGTCAGCGCCCTGATCAACTACCAGCTCGTCGGCGAGGCGCTGACCCACTGTCTCGAGCTGGCCGAGGCGAAGGTCTGCGTCACCGACGCCTTCACGCGGACCGCCTTCGACGCCGCCGCGCCGGTCGGGCTTACCGCCCAGGATATCGACCGCGACATCACGCCGGCTGAGTTCAGCGACGCCCGTCCGGATCGCGGCGAGCGTGCCGGGCTGACGGCCCGGGATACCGCCCTCCTCATCTACACCAGCGGCACCACGGGCCTTCCCAAGGCGGCCAGGATCGCCCACATGCGCGCCCAGCTCTATATGCGCGGCTTCGCCGGAGCGACGGGGGCCACGGCCAGCGACCGGATCTACATCACGCTGCCGCTCTACCACGCCACCGGGGGCCTGTGCGCCACCGGCGCGGCCCTGCTCAACGGGGCCAGCTTCGCCCTGCGCGGTGTCTTCTCGGCCAGCCATTTCTGGGACGATGTCGCGGCCGAGGGGGCGACGATGTTCGTCTATGTCGGCGAACTCTGCCGCTATCTGGTCAATCATCCGCCGGCTGACAATGAGCGCGCTCACAGGCTGCGCCTGGTGTTCGGCAACGGCCTGGCGAGGGATGTGTGGGCTCAGATGCTGACGCGTTTTGGCGTGCCCCGGGTGCTGGAGTTCTACGGTTCGACGGAAGGCAACGTGTCGCTGTTCAACTTCGACGGCGGCCTGGGCGCTGCGGCCCGCGTCCCGCCCTATCTCGCGCCCCTGTTCAACGTGGCCCTGGCGCGGTTCGAAGTCGAGGCGGAGACGCCCGCGCGCGGACCGGATGGCTTTTGCATCCCCTGCGCGCCGGGCGAGGCGGGCGAGTGCCTGGGGGCCATCCTCGGCGACGCGCGCACCCATTACACCGGCTACGTCGACGCTGCCGCCAGCGAGAAGAAGGTCCTGCGCGACGCCTTCCGCAAGGGCGACGCCTGGTTTCGCACCGGCGATCTCATGAGCCGCGACGCGCTCGGCTATTATTATTTCGTCGACCGCGTGGGCGACACATTCCGCTGGAAGGGAGAGAACGTCTCGACCCGCGAGGTCGCCGACGCCTTGATGGCCGCCCCGGGGGTGGCCGAGGCCACCGTCTATGGCGTCGCCGTGCCCGACCACGAGGGCCGCGCCGGCATGGCTGCGGTGGTGGTCGGGGCGGGGTTCGATCTGGCGGCCCTGCGGACGGCGATCGAGGGCGCCCTGCCGGCCTACGCCCAGCCGGTCTTCCTGCGCCTCGCCCCGGCACTGGCCATGACCGGCACCTTCAAGCCCCGCAAGGCGGACCTCGTCGCCGACGGCTTCGACCCGGCCCGGATCGTCGGGCCCCTCTATCTCCACGACCGCGAGGTGGGGTTCATTCCCCTCACCCCGGCGCTCTTTGCGCGGATCGTGAGCGGAGAAGAGCGGGTGTGAACTCGGTCTCTCTCCCCGTGCAGGGGTATAGACAAACCACTTTACAATACAAAGTGCTTCATGGTACGGAGTATCCACACTGATGGAGCGACCGAAATGAACGAACGCCTCGCCGACCTCGAAAACGACATCGGCTTCCTCAAGGCCCTGGCGGTCGAGGGCCGCTCGGCGACCCTGATCGGCGGGTCCATCCTGATCGCCGCCGGAACGACCTTCGGCCTGGCCAGCCTCGGCCAATGGGCGGCGCTGAGCGGGTTCCTGCCGCGATTTTCCGGCTGGATCTACCCGGCCATCTGGCTGGCCTCGATGATCGCCTTCGTCGCCGAGTTCGTCATTCTTCGCCGCCGGCTGAGCCCCCACAAGTCCGCCGACCCCGCCAACCGCGCGGTGGGTGTCGCCTGGTCAGGCGCCGGCTTTTCCATCTTCACCCTCTTCGTCAGCGCCGCCATCATCGCCTGGCGGACGGGGAGCGACGTGGCCCTGATGATGCTGCCGTCGATCATCCTTGCCCTCTACGGCCTGTGCTGGAGCGTGGCCGCCAACGTCACCCGCGCCGGCTGGGTGAGGGCCGCGGCGATCGGATCCTACGTGGGCGCGGTGGTTATGGCCGCCCTTTGCCGGGACCACGCGCTCTACCTCGCTTTCGCTGGCGCCCTCGTCCTGTTGGCGGTGGCCCCCGGCGCGGCCCTGGTGCGCCAGGCCAGGGCGGCGACGTGAACCGATGGACGACTTCGACATCGGCGGCATCGACGAGGTCATCCACGGCCGCCTGCGGCTGGGTGTCATGGCCTGGCTGGTGGGTCACGAGGAGGCCGACTTCAACCATCTCAAGACCCGCCTCAAGGCCACCGACGGCAACCTCTCGGTCCATCTGCGCAAGCTCGAGGAGGCCGGCTACGTCACGATCTCCAAGAGCTTCGTCGACCGCAAGTCCCTGACCCGCGTGCGCCTCACGGGGAGCGGCCGCGAAGCCTTCATCGCCTATCTGGCGGCGATGGAGCGCCTGGTCGCCGATGCCCGCTCCGCCTGAACCCCAAAAGAAACCGCAAAGGAGATCCTCTCCATGAAAGCCCTTATCGCCGCCGGACTGGTCCTCGCCTTCATCGCCGCGCCGGCGGCCGCCCAGCGGCTCTTTCCCGACAGCAAGATGTTCACCGGCGAGCGGATCAGCGCCGAGGTGGTGGGGAGCGGTCCGGACGTCGTCCTCATCCCCGGCCTGGCGTCCTCGCGCGAGACCTGGCGGGCCACCGCCGAGCGCCTGAAAGGCCGGTACCGCCTGCACCTCATCCAGGTGGCGGGGTTCGCCGGCGAGGCGGCCGGAGCCAACGCCAAGGGGCCGGTCGTCATTCCCACCGCCGAGGCCATCGACGCCTACATCGTCGCCGCCCACCTCAGCCCAGCGACCGTGGTCGGCCATTCGCTCGGAGGGACGATCGCCCTGTGGCTGGCCGAGCACCATCCCGAGCACCTCAAGAAGGTCCTGCTGGTCGACGCCCTGCCGTTCGTCTCCACGGTGTTCATCTCGCCGACGGTGACGCTCGATCAGGCGACCAAGATCGCCGAGGGTCTGCGCAACGGCCCGCCCCAACCCGACGCGGCGCGGGAGCGGATGATCGAAGGCATGGTCACCGGTGAGAAGGATCGGGCCATGGTCGCGGCCTGGGGCAAGGCCAGCGATCCGGCCGTGGTCGGCGCCGCCCTGGCCGACGACATGGAGCTCGACCTGCGTCCGGGCCTTGGAGCCATCACCACCCCGATCACCCTCGTCTATCCCTTCGATGCGACGATGGGGATTCCGGGCGCGGCCTGGGACCAGGTCTACGCCGGCGCCTACGCCCCGGCCCATACGGTGAAGCTGGAGCGCGTGGACGGCGCCCGCCATTTCGTCATGCTCGACGCGCCCAAGTCCTTCGCCGCCGACCTGGACGCCTTCCTGGCCAAGTGACTGGCCATGAAGGGGAGGGAGGACTCGCTTATATTCGCTGCGCAATGAACGAGCCCACACCCCTCGCCGGCGCGGCCCTGATCAGGGACGAGGTCAAGCGGCTGCCGGATGCGCCGGGGGTCTATCGCATGTTCGACGAGGCCGGCGAGGCGCTCTACGTCGGCAAGGCGCGGTCCCTGAAGAAGCGGGTGATCCAGTACGCTCAAGGACGGTTCCATACCCAGCGGATCGCCCTGATGGTCGATCTGACCCGGTCGATGGAGTTCACCTCGACCCGCACCGAGACCGACGCGTTGCTCCTGGAAATCAATCTCATCAAGCAGTTGAAGCCGCGATTTAACGTCCTCCTGCGCGACGACAAGAGCTTTCCTGAGATCGTCATCCGACGCGAGCACCCGGCCGCCCAGCTGCGCAAGCACCGCGGGGCCCACTCGATCAAGGGTGACTATTTCGGCCCATTCGCCAGCGCCTGGGCGGTGAACCGGACCTTGAACACCTTGCAGAAGGCCTTCCTGCTGCGCTCGTGCTCGGACAACGTCTACGAGACGCGGAGCCGGCCGTGCCTGCTGCACCAGATCCGCCGCTGCTCGGCCCCGTGCGTGGGCCTCATTTCGCTCGACGACTACGAGAGACTGGTCAGCGAGGCCGAGGCCTTCCTGCGCGGCAAGAGCCGGGCCGTGATGGGTCGGATGAGCGCCGACATGCAGGCCGCCTCCGACTCCCTGGAGTTCGAGCAGGCCGCCCGCCTGCGCGACCGCATCCGCGCCCTCTCCTCGGTGGCCCAGGAGACCCAGGTCAATCCGCTGACCGTGGACGAGGCCGACGTCTTCGCCCTCCACGCCGAGGGCGGGGCGGCATGCGTGCAGGTGTTCTTCTTCCGGGCCGGCCAGAACTGGGGCAACCACGGCTATTTCCCGCGCGTCGACAAGGCCGACGGCGAAGCCGAGATCATGGCCGCCTTCCTCGGGCAATTCTATCAGGACCGACCGGTCCCGCGTCTCATCCTCGTCAATGTCGAGCCGGCCGAGTGCGCCCTGCTGGCCGAGGCCTTCCGCCTCAAGGCCGGCCGCAAGGTGGAGATCAGCCGGCCGAGCCGCGGGGAGAAGCGCGACCTCGTCATCCACGCCCTGGCCAACGCCCGCGAGGCGCTCGGTCGCAAGCTCTCCGAGGGCTCGGCCCAGACCCGGCTGCTCAGCGGCGTCTGCGAGGCCTTTGCCCTGGAAGCCCAGCCGGAACGGATCGAGGTCTACGACAACTCCCACACTGGCGGGACCAACGCCGTGGGCGGGATGATCGTCGCCGGTCCGGAGGGGTTCCAGAAGAATCAGTACCGCAAGTTCAACATCAAGAGTACCGACCTAACACCCGGTGACGATTATGGAATGATGCGGGAGGTGTTGCGCCGGCGCTTTTCTCGCCTGGCCAAGGAGGAGGAGGCCGGGGAGAACCCGCCGCGCCCCGACCTGGTGCTCGTCGACGGCGGGGCCGGCCAGCTCGACGCCGCCCTGGAGGTGATGGCCGATCTGGGGGTCGACGACATCACCGTCGTCGGGGTCGCCAAGGGCCCGGACCGCGACGCCGGCCTGGAGCGCTTCTTCCTGCCCGGCAAGGCGCCGTTCATGCTCGAGCCCAAGAGCCCGGTGCTCTACTACCTGCAGCGGCTGCGCGACGAGGCCCACCGCTTCGCCATCGGAGCCCACCGGACCCGTCGGGCCGGGGCGATGCGGCGCAATCCGCTCGACGAGATCGAGGGCGTGGGACCGGGCCGCAAGCGGGCCCTGCTGCACGCGTTCGGCTCGGCGCGCGGGGTGTCGCGAGCATCGGTGGACGATTTGGCGAAGGTGGAGGGCGTCAGCGAGGCGCTGGCGCAGCGCATCTTCGACTTTTTCCGCAAGGGATGACGCGAAAGTCGCTGCTCGGTCTGCCTGCTCGGATGCTAGGCTGGCCGCGAGATGGAGGGA